>JAKQKE010000011.1 GCA_029560805.1 Spirochaetota bacterium | reverse complement strand
CTGCATGGAGAACACGATGCTCTCGCTACGTACGCCCAGCTTCCACTCGCCGTAGTCGACCGCGTCTGCGAGCATCACGCTGGTCAGCACGAGGGAGAAGCCGAAGCCGAAGAACAGCACGACGCCAGCGACGGCCATCAGCGCTATGCCGTCGCCCGAGGTCTTGCCGATCACGTAGAGCGACACGTAGCCGACGATGGGCAACATGGCCGACAGGATGAACACCTTGCGCCGAGAAAACCATTTGGCGAAGGCCGGGAACACGACCATCGCCAGCACCTGCGCGGCGGCCGTCAGATAGAAGGTGCCGTACAGTCCCTCGTCGCCCACGTCGTACTTGAACCAGTACAGGCCAAGGCTCGCGGTCAGGTTGATGGCCAGGGTGTACAGGGTCATGGCGACGAGGATGACGAGGAGCTGGTCGTTTCCGGCTATCGTCGTGAATATGTCCCTGAACTTGAATTTCCGGTCGCTCGGCACGACCACCTTTTCCTTGACGAACAGCACGGTGACGACGTTCGTTACGACGAAGACCGCGCCGATCACGACGGCGAGCCAGAAGAAGCCGCGCGACTGCTGCTCCGGCGTCGGCATGACGTCCGGGGCCACGCCGCCGAGCCTCGCAACGAGGGCTAGGCCGAGCGAACCTACGGCTATGTTTCCGACCGCCGCGAACACGCGCGGTATGACCGATATCGTGTTGCGCTCGCCCTCGTCGTCGGCCAAGGCCGGTATCATCGACCAGTACGAGATGTCCTCGAGCGTATAGGTCATGCCCCAAAGTATGTAGACGACGCTGTAGAAGACGTACTGCCCGGCGCCGCGGAGGCCCGGGTTCGAGAACAGCACGACGAGGACCACGGCGTTGCTCAGCGTGCCGGCGAGTATCCAGGGTCTGAATTTGCCGAGCCGGCCTCTCGTGTTATCGACCAGCCAGCCGGCCATCGGGTCGTTGATCGCGTCCCAGATTCTGGCCGCCATGAACAAAACGCCTAAGAACGCTGGGGCCAGCCCTATCACGTCTGTAAAATAGAACATGAGGAAGGTGTTGACGATGCCGCAGGCCATATCCTTGCCGAGCGCGCCGACGCCGTAGCTCGCTTTTTCTCCGAAAGACAGTTTCATGCAGTCTCCTTGAAGGCCGCGCGATCCGGGCGGCCTGAACAGTATCGGCGCGGCCGGTCGTATCGTCAATGCGTACCTTGCGCCGACTCCTGGCATGTTTGATTCTATGCATAGGCATTCGCTACTTGACTAAGGCGACGCTACTACTATACATAGAAACGATAGGAGCACTTGTACCTGGCGCTTCGTCGGCGCGATGACCGCGGTGGTCATAAACGTACGATGCGGCAGCTGATTAGGAGGAACGAATGAGAAGAAGCATGGTGGTAGTGGCGATCCTGGCAGTATCAGTCGCGCTCATTCTTAGTGGCTGCCAGAAGAGCGCGAGCGGGACCATCAAGATCGGCGTGGCCGGCGCGCACTCGGGCGACCTGGCTTCCTACGGCCTGCCTTCGGTGAACGCGGCCAAGCTGGTCGTCGAGGCGGTGAACGCGGCCGGCGGCATCGACGGCAAGACGGTCGAGCTGTTCATCCAGGACGACCAGTGCAAGCCCGAGTTGGCGACCAACGCCGCCGCCAAGCTCGTCAGCGACGAGGTCGTCGCCGTCATCGGCCATATCTGCTCCGGCGCCACCAAGTCGGCGCTCGGCATCTATAAGGATTCGAAGATCATCACCGTCTCCCCGTCCGCGACCACGCCGTCGCTGACCCAGAGCGGCGAGTACCCTAACTTCTTCAGGACCATAGCTCCGGACGACGCCCAGGCCAGGCTGGCTACCAAGTTCATCAAGGAGACGCTCGGGCTCTCGTCGCTCGCGGTGCTGCACGACAAGGGCGATTACGGCAAGGGCTTCGCCGAGCTCGTCAAGCAGTACGCCGAGAGCGAGGGCATCCGGGTCGTGCTCTTCGAGGGCATCAACCCCGGCGCGCCGGACTACTCGGCGGTCGTCAATAAGATAGGCAACTCCGGCGCCGCCGGCGTCGTCTGGGGCGGCTACCATCCCGAGGCCTCCAAGCTCGTTCAGCAGATGAAGGACAAGGGCATGAGCCTGCCGTTCATCTCCGACGACGGCGTCAAGGACCAGACCTTCATCGAGGTGGCCGGAACCTACGCCGAGGGCGTCTACGCGACCGGCCCGATGGATACCAGCTCCAACCCGCTGGCGGTCAAGGCGGTGGCGGACCACAAGGCCAAGTTCGGCGACGAGCCGGGCGCCTTCTTCCTGAACGCGTACGCGGCCACGCTCGCCGTGGTCAACGCGATAGACAAGGCCGGCTCCGCCGACTACGACGCGGTGGTCAAGGCCCTGCGCTCCGAATACGTCGAGACGCCGCTCGGCAGGATCAGCTTCGACGGCATCGGCGACGTCATCGGCTTCGGCTTCTCCGTGTTCCAGGTCCAGGGCGGAGTCTACGTCGAGCTGAAGTAGGCGTCGGCGATAGAGCGGCCCCGCGGCCGCCCCGGCGTCGGGGCGGCCGCTTCCGTATGGGCGCTCCGGCCGAGAAGGGGTCATCATGGATTTTTTCCTTAAGCTTTTCCTGAGCGGCACGGCCAAGGGTAGCATCTACGCGCTCATCGCCCTCGGCTATACCATGGTCTACGGCATCGTCCAGCTCATCAACTTCGCCCACGGCGAGGTGTATATGATCGGAGGCTTTACGGCGCTGATCGTCGGCGGGCTGCTATTCTCGTCCGGCATGGCCGTTCCCCTGGTGCTGGCGCTGTCGATCGCCTCGGCCGTGGTCTTCTCGGCCGCCTTCGGATTCACGATCGAGAAGCTGGCCTACAAACCGCTACGCAACAAGCCGCGACTGTCGGCGCTGATCAGCGCCATCGGCATCTCGATGATACTGCAGAATTTCGTGCTGCTCGCGCAGACCGAGAAGTACCTGTCGTTCCCGTCCTACCTGCCCGAGCTCGAGTTCCTGAGGCCGGTGCGGGAGTACCTGAACTCGACTCAGTTCATCATCCTGGTCACCACCGCGACCATCATGGTGGCCCTCACCCTGACCATTAAGTTCACCCGCATGGGCAAGGCGATGCGCGCCACCGCGCAGGACAAGCACATGGCCCAGCTGGTCGGCGTCGATATAAACGGCGTGATCTCCCTGACCTTCATCATAGGATCCGCCCTGGCCGCCGTCGGCGGCGTGCTCATCTGCTCGTACATGGGGCAGATCAACTACTATATAGGCTTCGTCGCGGGTATCAAGGCCTTCGTCGCGGCGGTGCTCGGCGGCATCGGCAGCATACCAGGCGCCGTGCTCGGCAGTTTTATCCTCGGCTGGACGGAGAGCCTGGGCACCGGCTACCTGTCGAGCGACTACGAGGACGCCTACGCCTTCGTGATCCTGATACTCATCCTCATCCTCAAGCCCGACGGCATACTCGGCAAGAACCAGAAGCAGAAGGTGTAGCATCATGGAACGCAACAAGCTACTTCGCGACCTGCGCTCGTCGGCTATCATAGCGGCGTGGTTCTCCGTCCTCCTGTTCCCGCTCCTCGTGATGAAGGTGTCGGTCACCGGCGGCCAGGCGCTCGTGCGCTTCCGTTGGGAGCGTCTACCTGCCATCGCCGTCGCAGCCTTCGTCCTGTCGTTCGCGTGGCGCCGGGCGCTCGAGTGGAACGAGGCCCGCGGGGATAAGCCGAGCGGGTCTGGCCCGATCGCCGCGCTGACGGTCAAGGCGCGCTCGGCCCTGGCGCTCAGGCCCATCCGGCTGACGGCCACGCTCGTCCTGTTGGCCGTGGCGGCGGCCTATCCGTTCGCGCTCGGCATGTACCATACGAACATCATGATCACCGCGCTGATCTACGTGATCCTGGCCCTCGGCCTGAACCTCGTGGTCGGCCTCGGTGGACTCCTGAACCTCGGTTACGCGGCGTTCTTCGCGGTCGGGGCCTATACCTACGGCCTACTGTGGAAGTACGCCGGCCCGGCCTTCGTCTCCGCAGGCCTCGATCCCGGCTGGTTGTTCTGGATAGCGCTGCCGACCGCGGGCGTCCTGGCCGCCATTTTCGGTGCACTCCTGTCCCTGCCGGTACTCAGGCTGCGCGGCGACTACCTGGCCATCATTACGCTCGCCTTCGGCGAGATCGTGCGCATGGTGCTGCAGAATTCCGGCGAGGTGACCGGCGGCGCGACCGGCATCAGCCTGATCCCGCGGCCGTGGTTCTTCGGCCTGCGCCTGCCGCCCAGGCAGGCCGCCACCTATATCTACTACATCGCCGTCGCGTTGGTCGCCCTGACCGTCTTCGTCGTCAGGCGCATCGAGGATTCGCGGGTCGGCCGCGCCCTCGAGGCGATGCGCGAGGACGAGATCGCCTGCGAGGCGATGGGCGTCGACTTGGTGCGCAACAAACTGATCACCTTCTCGCTCGGGGCGTTCTGGGCGGGCATCGCCGGCGTCCTCCTGGCCGCGCAGACCACGTACATCAACCCGGATAGCTTTACGCTCTGGGAATCGATCACGGTACTGATGGCCGTCGTGATCGGCGGCACCGGTTCGATACCGGGCGCCATCGGCGGCGCCCTCCTGCTCAAGCTGCTACCGGAGTACTTCAGGCCGCTCGCCCAGTACCGCATGCTGATCTACGGGATCGCGATGATACTTGTGATCATCTTCAAGCCCGACGGCCTGTTACCCAGGAACCGCAAGAAGTACACCTTCGATGGCTCGCCATCAGCAGTCGGCGCGCCGGTCGCGGCCGGCGACCAGGAGGCCCGCCGATGAGCGTGGCCAATCCCATCCTCGAGATCGACGGGCTGTCGATGGTCTTCGGCGGCCTCCGGGCCATCGACGACGTTTCGCTCCATATTCGCGAGGGCGAGATCTGCGCCTTGATCGGTCCGAACGGCGCGGGCAAGACGACCATCTTCAACTGCATCACCGGCGTGTACAAACCGACCGAGGGCCGCGTGACCATACGCCGCGGCGGCGGACAGCGCGAAGCCATCCAGGGGCTCAAGCCGAACGTCATCAACCGCAAGGGCCTCGCGCGCACCTTCCAGAACATCAGGCTATTCGGGAATATGACCGTGCTCGAGAACGTGATGATAGGCCGGCACAACGCGCTCGCCGCCGGCGTCATCCGAGCCATAGCCAGGGACGCCGCGACGCGCGACGAGGAGGCGCGGCTGATAGACGACTGCCGCCGCATCCTCGTCAAGATGAAGCTCGACCCGTTCATCAACGAGACGGCCAGGAACCTGCCGTACGGCGCCCAGCGGCGGCTCGAGATAGCCAGGGCCCTGGCGACCGACCCCTTCCTCTTGCTGCTCGACGAACCGGTCGCGGGCATGAACCCGCACGAGACGAAGGAGCTCGAGGAGACGATCGACCTGATACGCGACGAGGAGAAGGTGACGATACTGCTCATCGAGCACGACATGAGCCTCGTGATGAACGTATCGGAGCGCATCTACGTCCTCGACTACGGTCGGCTGATAGCCGAGGGCACGCCGGAGGAGATCAAGGGGAATCCCGAGGTCATCAGGGCGTATTTAGGAGAATGACATGGCTTTGATGGAACTCAGGGACGTCTGCACGTACTATGGCAATATCCAGGCTCTGCGCGGCATCTCGCTGTCGGTGGAGGAGGGCGAGATCGTCACGCTGATCGGCGCCAACGGGGCCGGTAAGACCACCACGCTGATGTCGATCTGCGGCATCGCCCAGATACGCTCCGGCCAGGTGCTGCTCGACGGCGAGGACATCTCGAGGAAGAGCCCTCACTCCATCGTCGCGATGGGCCTGTCCCAGGTGCCGGAGGGCCGGCGCATCTTCCCTCAGCTGACCGTGCTGGAGAACCTGGACATGGGCGCCTTCCTGCGTCGCGACAAGGCCACGGTCCGCGTCGACCTGGAGGAGGTCTTCGACCTGTTCCCGAGGCTCGCGGAGCGGCGGAACCAGCAGGGCGGGACACTGTCCGGCGGGGAGCAGCAGATGCTGGCGATATCTCGGGCCCTGATGGCCAGGCCGCGGATCCTGCTGCTCGACGAGCCGTCGCTGGGCCTGGCTCCGCTGATCGTCCAGAATATTTTCGATATTCTCAAGCGCATCAACGAGGAACGCAGGACCACCGTGTTCCTCGTCGAGCAGAACGCCAACATGGCGCTCAAGATAGCCGACAAGGGCTACGTGCTGCAGAACGGCTCGATCAAGATGGCCGACTCGGCCGAGCGTCTGTTGGCTAACGAAGAGGTACGCAAGGCGTACCTCGGGCTATGATCAGCGAGGAGGCAACATGACCGTAGGCAATCGCATGAGCCGGCGCCTGGTTACCGTAGGCGCCGATACGGCCGTACCGGAGGCGGAAGCCCTGATGCGCCGCGAGAAGATCCACCGCCTGCCGGTGGTCGGCAAGAAGGGCGAGCTACTCGGCATCGTCACGGCCTCGGACCTGCGACGCGCCTCGGCGCCGCCGGCCACCTCGCTCGACATCTACGAGCTCCACTACCTGATCTCCAGGCTCAAGGTGGAGTCGGTGATGACGAAGGATCCGGTCACCGTGTCCGAGGACCTGCCGGTCGAGGAGGCCGCGAGGATCATGGACGACAACCGCATCGCCGGCCTGCCGGTGACGCGCGGCGGCGAGCTCGTGGGCATCATCACGGAGTCCGACCTATTCAGGCTGTTCATCGACCTCTTCGGCGCGCGGCACCGTGGTGTGCGGCTGACGCTGCTGATGCCCGAGAAGCGCGGCGAACTGGCGGCGATCGCTTCCGCCATTGCCGAGGCGGGCGGCAACCTGCTGTCCCTCGTCGCCTTCGACGGCGATGACGGCAAGACGGGTTACTGCACGCTGAAGGTCGAAGGCGTGGCGAAGGACGCTCTCGTTTCCGTCGTCGAGCCGCTCGTGGAGCGCGTCATGGAGGCGCGGGAGGGCTAGGGCCTCGTCCGGGCTCATGCCGCGGAATCGTTCCGCATAGTCGTCGGCGAGGCCGCGCGCGCAGGGGTAGACGAGGTTCGGGGCGCGGCCGAGCGCTTCCCTGGGCGCGGCTCCCTTGCCCCATCGGTCCGCTCGGGGTCATACTCGAAGCATGACCGTGACCGAACTGCTCGAAGCCATCTCCCCGCCCAGGCCGCTGCCGGGGGCGGCGGCCCGAACCGTGATGGCGCCGCCGTTCCGCCGGCAGGAGCTCGAGGCGCTCGCGTGCCTCGGGGATCCAAAGCCCGCCGTTCCGTCCGGAGCCGGGTGGCGAGAGGCGGCGGTGCTGGTACTGTTCTATGAGAGTGGCGGCGGACTACGCTTCCCGCTGATCGTCAGGCCGGACGGACCGGGCGTCCACGCCGGACAGGTATCGCTACCGGGCGGGGCGCGCGAGCCTGAAGAAAGCCCCGAGGACTGCGCCCTACGCGAGACGCGCGAGGAGATCGGGGTGGACCCCGGCTCGGTCCGCCTGGTACGGGCGCTGACTCCGCTCCATGTCCCGCCGAGCAGGTTCCTGGTTCGGCCCTTCGCCGGCGTCGCGGCCGCGCGCCCTGAATTCCGCCTGTCCGGCAGCGAAGTCGCGGTGCTGCTCGAGCCGCGGCTCGACGAGCTGCTCGATCCGGCCGGAGCGTCCTGCGTCGACGTACGCCTCGGCGTCGCGGCCGGCGTCGGGGACGGCATCGCGGACGGCATCGCGGACGGCGTCGCGGTCGGCGTCGCGGTCGGCGTCGCCGAAGCCCCGTGCTACGAGCTAGCCGGCTATTCGGTCTGGGGCGCCACCGCGATGATCTTGTCCGAGCTGCGCGCGATGATAGTTGGCGAGCTGGCGGCCGGTTAGCCGCCCAGTCGGGCTAGACCGAGAACCTGGCCATCTCCGAGCCGAGCGCGCCGACCGATTCGAGGTTGCCGTCGACTTCCTTCCTGACGGCCGCGAACGACTCCTCGAGCGCGGTCACCTCGCGCGTCTGGCGGCTGGCGTCGGCCGCGAGCCCCTCGAGTCGCCGTAGCACGCCCTCGAGGGCCATCGCGATCTCGTCGCTACGCCTGGCCTGGTCGCCCATCATCGCGCTGACCGTATCGGCCGATCTGACCGCCTGCGTGATGGAGCCTATCACGGCGTCCGTGCCGGCGGCCTGCTCCTTAGCGGCGGCGGCTATCTCCCGCGAGATCGAGGCGGACTCGCCGAGGCCGGCGGTGAGCCCGGCCAGGGCCGCCCCTGAGGCCTCCGCCTGCCGTACGCCGTTGTCGACGCGCGCTCCCATGGCTTGGATCAGCTCCTTGATGGCGCGAGTACGCTGGGCCGCGTTCCCGGCCAGGGTACGGACCTCGTCGGCGACCACGGCGAAGCCCTGCCCGTGTTCTCCCGCGTGGGCCGCCTCGATCGCGGCGTTCATAGCGAGTAGGTTGATGTCGGCCGATATCTTATTGAGTGTCGTCAGCACGCCGAGCACCTCGCGGGCGGCGGCGTTTATCTCGTCTATCGCGGCCCTGGTGTCGCGCACCGCGGCGCTACCGGCGTCGCCGCTCTCGGAAAGCCGCCCGGATAGCGACCCGGCCCGCTCGGTCATCGAGGAGATGGAGCGGATGCTAGCGGCCATCTCCTCCATGGCGGCCGAAGTCTCGGCTACGAAGCGCTTCTGGTCTTCGGTGGCGGCGTCGGCCGCGGCCACGCCGTCCCTGAAGGAGCGTAGCGCGTCGACGAAGGTCCTGGTCGCGGCCGCCTGGGACTGTAGGGTCGTCTCGAGTTCCCGTACCGTCTCGCGGGTGCCCCGCGCCAGCGACTCCGAGCGGATCAGCTCGCGGTCTATGGCCTCGGAGCTTTCCCTGGTCCGCCTGGCCGTATGGCCTATGTCCCTGGCTATCGAGTGGAACCGGTCCAGGAGGCGGTTCAGGAGCTCGGTCAGCTCGCCGAGGTCGTCCATCGCTCGTATGCTCAGGCGTATGCGCAGGTCGCCGCCGCCGTCGAGCACGTCCTTCACTCGGTTGGCGATGGCCTGTAGCTGTCTGCGCAGGCTCGACGATACGATAGCCTGCACCGCGCAGCAGATGCATAGGGTGAAGGCGGCGTACATGATGAACATCGTCTGTTGGCGCCTGACGGCGCTATCGGCGCGTTCCCAGGGTAGCGGTACGTCGTCGGCCCCGACGCTCGAGCGCGTGCCGAGCTCGGGTAGCCGCTCGGCGAGTAGCGAGCGGTAGGCGGTCCCGGCATCCTCCGGCAGGATGGAGCCGGAGACGACTCCGGCTAGTATATCGTCGCCCACCTTGTTGAATGCGACCGTATCCTTGACGTTGAACTGGATGAAGGTGACCGCGTAGACGACTAAGGCGGCCGATAGCCCGATCTGCTTGCCGGTCGTCGAGCGTTCTCGCCGGCGTTCGCCTATCTCGCGGATGCCGAGGCGGTCGCGTACATCGGCGAAGACTATCTCGTTCAGGGCGTTCTGGGCGGAGGCGTAGATCACGCCGCCGGCTAGGTTTGAAACGAGCACGACCAGCCTGTCGAAGCGCAGGATCTCGTGCAGGAAGCCCTGCGACACGACGAAGATCACGTAACCCGACGCGAAGCCTACGATATTCTCTGCGAGCACGACCTTGGAGAAGCCGATCAGGCGCTTCCTCGTTCGCTCAAGTTCATCGTCCGGAATGGTCTCGCCGCGTTCGAGGGCACAGGCAACGCGCTGGATGCGCAGGGCCAGCAGGTACAGGATCAGGCCGAGTACCAGGGCCGGGGGGATGACGACGCTGAACATGTACGCGGCCGTCATCGCGAGGAGGTCGGACAGGTCCGAGACGCCGAGGATCAGGCCGTCGCGGAAGTAGGTGAATACCTGCATGACGAGGTAGACCGCTATGATCATCACTACGGAGTTGCGGGTTACGCGCAGGGCTAGGCGTTTGTTGGACATGGTGCCGAAGTCTATCACGGAAGGGCGTATCTGTGGACGGGTCCTTTCTGGTAGAATGGCGTCATGGAACCGAATACACCTCCGGAGGATCAGGCTGGCGGCGCCTGCGTCGAGCTCGATGCCTCCGCCCTGGCGGGACTCAGGAAGATGCCGGTCGACGTGTTCGACGACGTCTACCTCGGCGAGGTCAAGCCGGACGCCCTCGTGTTGTGCGTCGACGTGCGCAACTTCAGCGACTTCCTCTGTTCGCACGACGAGGACGAGGTCTTCGCCCTGATCAAGGATTTCACCTCGAACCTGCTGTCCTGCGTCAACCAGTTCGGCTACGGTTGCTCCTATTATAAGCTGATGGGCGACGGCGCGATCGTCATATGGGATACGTTCGACGAGGCATCCGCGCGAGAGGCCCTCGCCGTCTTCGATTCCTATACCGACTTCGTGGACGAGGAGCTGTTCAAGCCCTATCCCGACCTGGGACTGGCCGGGGCCCTCGTCGTCGAGAAGGTCTTCAAGTACGAGATCTCCGCCGAGGCCTCGCAGCTCAAGTACCGGGACTACGTGGGTTACGGCATCAACCTGGCCTGTCGCCTCCAGGCCCTGGCGCGCAGCGGCGAGCTAGCCGTCAACGAGCGCCTCGCCTCGAGCGGGCTCGTTACGGCGGTCCCCGACGCCTCGTCGGGTATCCTGGCCGAGCTGCGCTCCATGAAGGGCCTCAAGGACGAGGACAGGACCCGCGCCCTGCTGTACCGCAAGGCCTAGGCGTCCGCGTTCCCGCGCCGTCGTCGCATGAAGGCGAGCAGCGCGACGAGCAGGGCCAGCCCGGCCGCCATCAGCGCCGCCCCCGAGGCCAGGCCGACCCTGTAGGCCAGCACGGCACCCCTACCGGCTCCGATCAGCGCGTCGATCAGCGGACCGGTCAGGAAGGTGGCCGTAACGCCCCAGCTCAGGAAGAAGGTACTATTGTAGAACGCGAAGTACCGCCCTCGTTTCTCCGGCGGTATCAGCGTCGAGGCGAAGGCGTAGGACGAGGCCGCGATGCAGCCGTCGGACACGCCCTTGAACAGCGCGCCCAGGTAGATGACGCCGAGGCTCGGCGCGACGGCGTGGAGCGTCATCGAGACGATGCCCGACAGCGCCCCGGCTACCAATAGCCGCGTTATGCCCAGGCGCTTGCCGAGCGAGCCGACGAAGAAGCCGATCACTATCAGGGCGGCCGACTCGACGTTGACGACGCGGCTGATGGTCCTCGCCGGCGCGGCGAAGCCCTCGGGCAGATCCAGGAACTGGCCGCGGAAGGCGCCGAGCGTATTGATGCCCGAGTTCATGAGGAACATGGCGACGAGGAAGGTCGCGAAGACGGCCAGGCTTCGACCGGGCGCCTTGCCTCCCACCCTGGCGCCGCCGCGCGCGTCGTCGTCGGCCTTCGGCGCTTTCTCCGCTCCGCTCGAGCGGAACGCGATGCCGCCCTCGGGCAGGAACAGTATCGGCACGACCGAGCCGGCCATCACGAAGGCGGAGACGAAGAAAATACCGCCTGCCCCGTAGCCCCAGCCGGGATAGGCGCGGCCGATCCCGTCGTACAGGAGCCCGGCGGCCATCGCGCCGACTATCCTACCGACGCCGCCTATGCTCTGGAATCTGCCCTGTACCGCGTTGCGTTCCTCGGCGGTGTAGACGTCCGAGATGAAGGCGCTCCAGCCTATGTTCGACATCGACCAGAAGGCCTCGATCACCGTCAGTCCCGCTATGATCACGTAGCCGGCCGCGCGCGGGTTAGGCGCGACGGCGTGGAAGTACCACATGGCCACATGGCCGACGCTGGCCATGAGCTCGCCGATGATGATCAAGGTCCGACGTTTCTGAAGCCGGTCGGTCAGGCGACCCCAGACGAGGGTCTGGAACAGCACGTTGAGCGCCATCGGTACGGTCTCGAACAGCGTGGTCTCGGTAACCGACAGACCCAGGTGGGAGCGCAGGTAGACCGCTAGGAAGGTGTAGAAGATGCCCCGCCTGAACATGGCCAGAGCCTGGAACGAGGAGAGACCGAGGAAGATGCCGTTGTGCTGGATCGGAGATATCATGGTATGAGCGGTTCCTTCGGGGCCGGATCGGCGGCTCCGAAGGAAGCTTCTAGTAAAGCGCTCTGAAGGTCAAGCCGCGCGGCTCCGGGTTAATCGAAGACGCCCAGCTTCCTCGGTACCCAGCTCGGGTAGCCGCAGCTCAGGGTGGCGGCCACGGCGCGAACGGTCCTTGCCCCCGACCACGGCGCGTTGCGGCGCTCGGCCTCTTTCTTCCAGGCTCTGAGCGCGGCGGGCAGCTCGGCCAGGTGTATCGCCTCCACCGCACCGAAGATGGCCAACCAGGCCGCCGTGCCGAGCCCGAACCTGGAAACTCCGATGGCGGCCAGTGCCCCGAGGACGAGCGGCCCGAGCGTCACGATCGTGGCCAGG
>JAKQKE010000004.1 GCA_029560805.1 Spirochaetota bacterium | reverse complement strand
GGTCCCGTGGCACCGAGGCCGTCTATCGTCGCGGCAGGATACGGGTTCGGCACGGGCGCGCCCGCGGCCCTCGAGACGGCCGACGCGAACATACCACAGGCAGTGCGCACCTTTTCCTCGTACTCTGCCGCGCCCGACGGGGCGTAGCGCAGGAACGCGTGCTCGCGGAGCAACCTAAGGGCCGCCGCGAGCTCGGCCGACAGCTCCGAGCGCGTCAGGATACGGCCTCCTTACGAGGCGACCACGCGCGCGAATCGCTTCTTGCCTGCGCGTAGCACGAGCTCTCCCTCGGCGTCGAGCATATCCGCTCCGACCTGCGCCTTCTCGTCCTTCCACTGCGCCTCGCCTACGACGGCGCCGCCCTGCTGCACGAGCCTGCGCGCCTCGCTCTTCGTCGGCGCGAGCCCCGCGTCGACGAACAGATCGAGCACCGGGTAGCCTGCCTCGAAGCGGGCGCGCGCCAGCTCGACGGTCGGCATCGCCGACTTGTCGCCTCCGCCGCCGAACGCGGCCTTGGCGCCGGCCAGGGCCTTATCCGCCTCGTCCTTGCCATGGATTAGCGCCGTGACCTCCCAAGCGAGCCGCTCCTTGGCGGCGTTGATGTTTCCCGAAGCCAGGGCGCGGCACTCGTCTATAGGCATGAACGTGAACATGAGGAGGAACCTCAGCACGTCGCCGTCTGACACGTTCCGCCAGTACTGGAAGAAATCGTAGGGGCTCGTCATCGCCGGGTCGAGGAACAGGGCGCCCTTCTCGGTCTTGCCCATCTTCTTGCCGTCGCTGGTCATCACGAGCGGGAAGGTCAGTCCAAAGGCCTCGGCGCCCTCGACGCGGCGAATCAGCTCCATGCCGGCGACGATATTGCCCCACTGGTCGTCGCCGCCTATCTGGAGCCTGCAGCCGTGGCGCTTGTACAGCTGCAGGAAGTCGTAGCTCTGTAGCAGCTGGTAGTTGAACTCGATGAACGACAGGCCGGTCTCCATGCGCTGCCTGTACGCCTCGAAGGTCAGCATGCGGTTGACCGAGAAGTGCCTGCCTATGTCGCGCAGGAACTCGATGTAGTTCAGGTCGGCCAGCCAGTGCTTGTTGTTGTCGTGCAGGCGGTTCTTGCCGTCGAAGCCGATGAAACTGTCGAGCTGCCCGCGGAACAGCTCGGCGTTCGCGTCTATCGCGTCGTAGGAGATCATCTTGCGCATCTCGCTCTTGCCTGACGGGTCGCCTATCCTGGCCGTGCCGCCGCCGAGCAGCGCTATGCCGACGTGGCCCGCCTCGACGAGGTGGCGGTAGGCGAAGAACGGGACCATGTGCCCGATATGCAGCGATGGACCGGTCGGGTCGCACCCTATGTAGAAGGTGACGGGCCCCTGGTCCATCAGGGCGGAGAGCCCCTCGATGTCGGTGCATTGCTGTACGAAGCCGCGTTCCTTCAGGGTTTCCAGGGCTCGATTCATGCCGTTCCTCCGTAGAATACTCGTGTGGCGCGCGGGGATTATAGCCACTGCGCCGAATGCGCGGCAAGGGCCGCGACGCGCGCTGGGGCGAATAAGGCTAACTGAACGAAGAGACTATTCGTATACAAACGGGAAGGCGTATACGACGAACGGCGGAACATGATGTCCAGTATTTTCTCGATAAAATAGGCTGCCGTTTGTACGGTAAGCAAAGCACCTAGACGCCATCGTGGTCATCATACGCCATCCAGCTCATCATATTCTGTCGTTCCGGGGCCGGTCCTTCGTAGCCCGCTCCGTTGCTCTGTGCCTCCGTGGATCAAAATCCCTCGTATCGCTCGTACCTGCCTTGCGCGTTGGGGGCATCGTTGGTAGCATCTGTGGCTAGGGACGCTCAGAGCGGCGGAGGCATGCATGGCAACGAGGATAGAGACGCTCGCTTCGATACTGCGGGCCGCGCCGGGGTCGGTGTTCATCCAGGCCCACGACGTACCCGATCCCGACGCCATCGCGTCCGCCTTCGGCCTCCGCCACCTGCTGTCGAGCTACGGCGTCGAGTCGACCATCGTCTACGAGCGAGAATTCGAGAAGATCGACGCCCAGCGCATGGTGGAGCTCCTGGGCATCGAGCTGTCCCTGGCCTCGGACGTGCCGACGATAGGCCCGGACGACTGGGCCGTCATCATCGACGGGCAACGCGGCAACGCCAACATGGTCGACCTCGCCTGCCGGGAGGTGGCCGCGATAGACCACCACGCCCTCCGCGACGACGCGGCGTACCGATACGCCGACATACGTCCCGAGGTGGGCTCCTGCGCCGCGATGATAGCCGAGTACTTCGCCGAGGCCGGCATGGCGCCGCCCGGGCTCGTGGCCACGGCCCTCATGTACGGCATCTTCGTCGACACTGATAACCTGACCCGCGGCGTCTCCGACCTGGACGCCAGGATGTTCTACGAGCTCCGGGCCTGGGCGGACGCCGACCTGATACGGAAGCTACGCGGCAGCCAGATTACGCTCAGGGATCTGGCGATGTACGCCGAGGCGCTCGGCAAGGTCGAGACGCATGGTCGGCTCGCCTTCCTGGGCCTGCGGGACGCCGACGACTCGCTGGTCGGAGCCGCCAACGACCTCGTGCAGTCGGTCGACGAGGTGGACGTCTCCCTGTCGTACTCGCTACGCGAAGACGGGATCAAGCTGTCGACGAGGAGCCTCGTCGAGGCGGTCCGGGCCGACGAGCTGGCCAAGGCTATCGTCGACGGTATCGGTTTCGCCGGCGGCCACGCCCACATGGGCGGCGGCTTCATCCCGGCCACGGCCCTGCCGCCCGGCGAGCCAGCCGAGGCGCTCGTCAAGCGGCGCGCCGTAGCGTATATCGAGGGCCTGGGCCTCTAACCGGGCCTAGCCGAGCCTCTAACCGGGCCTAGTCGCGCTTCTGGCGCCCCTTGAGCGCGAGTATCGCCTCGAGGACGGCGCCGCCTATCGAGCGGGCCTTATCCGAGACGCTGTGGCAGCTATCCACGCGGCCGCGCGGGTCGACGTCCGCTATCTTCATACCGACGGGCACCTCGAGGCCGGGCCGGATCGCGCCGCGCACGACGCCGGCTATCGTGGTTTTAACCACGGTCAGCCCGTCGGGCCCACGCACGCCTATCACCGGGTCGCCGATCTCGACCAGCTGGCCTATCGACGCTATCGCTTCGACGACGCCGGCCGCCGTAGACTTGATCACGCGCTCGGCGCTCTTGCCGCCCAGCTCGCCGGGCACACCGGTGTCGTCGGCCGCCTTGCCGCGGAGGATGACCCTGCCGAGGTCGTGGCCTCGCTGCGTCTCGATCACCGCATCAACGTCGCCGCCCGCCTCGAAGCCCGGCCCGAGTCCTATCACCGCTGGCGCCATGCCGCGGCGGACGCCGGTATTGCGCTTACTGAGCGTCGCGTCGACGAGGGCGACGGGCGCAAGGGCGCGGACGTAGCGGCAGTCCGGGTCGACGAGGATAGGCACGACGCCGTCGGCGATCGCGGAACGGGCCTCCTCGAGGCCGGCGACCCGCCTCGCGAGCACGCCCTCGACTCGCGCCTCGCCCGAGTACACGGCCTCGCACAGGGCGACCGAGCGCCTGATAGCCGTCGGCCGCTCTATCTCGAGGGCGGCTACCCTGAAACCGGCCGCCTTGAGCCTGACGATGACGCCCGTCGCCAAGTCGCCGGCGCCTCGCACCACGATCAGATCGGACTGACGGCCTGCCAACGGAGCCCCGTCGCGGCCCGATACGACGGCCATGACCTCGGCCAGCACCGATACGGCTATCTCCTCCGGCGTCTCGGCGCCCAAGTCGAGGCCGATAGGAGCCCTGACCTCCGCGATTCGCTCCTCGGGCACGCCGTCCGCGCGCATGCGCGAGAACATCGCGGTCACCTTGCGCCTCGAGCCGAGCACGCCGAGATAACGGCAGTCGGACCCGGCATAGTGTCGAATCGCCTGCTCGTCGCTGCGGTGCGACGGCGTCGAGACGACGACGCAATCCAGGGCGCCGATCGGCGCGGCCGCCATCGCCGCCGCGAGCTCGGCGTCGACGTACAGTTCGTCGGCGCACGATAGGCGTTCGGCCGTCGCGTAGTCGGGCCGGTCGTCGACCATAGCGACGCGGTAACCGATGGCCTTGGCGGCCCTGGCGATTGCCTGGCCGACGTGTCCCGCCCCGACGATGACGAGCCGCGGCCTCGAGCCGAAAACCTCGACGAATACGCGCATAGAGCCACCGCATTCCATAGGCAGGCTGGCCGCGCCCGGGCCGTGGTCGAGCGAGTACTCGAGCATGATGGCCCTGTCCAGGGCGATGGCCCGCCTGGCTTCCTCGATGACCCGGGCCTCGACCGCGCCGCCGCCGACCGTTCCCGCCACAACGCCGGAGGCCGTGACCAACATCTTGGCCTTGCCGCGCGGCGTCGAACCGGAAGCCTCGACTATCGTCGCCATGGCGAAGGGTATGTTCGCGGCGGTCAGCTCGGCCGCCTTGGAGAATAGCTCCATGATCGCTCCTTTATACTGTTCTATACCCGATCGCCGAAACGACGCGCCGCGACGGATCGGGGTCCGCGAGGCACGCCAGCACGACTATATCGGCCGCGCCGACCGCGAGGATGACCTCGGCCGCTTCGTCGGCCACGGTTCGTTCGACCAGATCCAGCTTATTGAGGACGACGACTCGGAGGCTCCCCGGCGGCGCCGACTTGAAAGAGCCAGCCGGACTCGCCGCCAGGGCCGCGAGGTGTTGCGGCCGTATCGTCTCGCCCTCGGCCACCCCGGCGGCCTTCGCCACGAGGGCGGGCCTGAAGGCTATCGTATCGTCGAGGCGGCGTCCGAGGCAATCGAGGCCTATCA
The DNA here is from genome assembly GCA_029560805.1 of Spirochaetota bacterium. GTDB lineage: Bacteria > Spirochaetota > Spirochaetia > Treponematales > UBA12059 > SZUA-370. The sequence goes on along the minus strand of JAKQKE010000004.1, from coordinate 3,982 downwards.
CGGCTATCACGACGCCCGAGCCAGCTGGCACGACCGGCTCGTGGTCAGCCGGAGCCTTGAGCGGTAGTCCCCTGGCGCCGTCCGCCTCGACCGCGACCAAGTCCCAGCCTCGAGCGTCGTCGACGCGGGCCGGGTCGACGGACAGTAGCCTGCCGCCGTCGACGCCGGCAGCCGCCACGACCACGGGGCCACGCCCCGACGCCACGCTTCGCCTCTGCCAGGCCTCGGGACTCGGCAGAGGCCGCGGGCGCGACGCTTCCGCTGCCAAGCCCGCGTCGAGAACCAGCTCGTCGAAACGCCGGCCCTCGTCGCGCGGATCGAAGATGCGCGTCGTCGTCGTGACCAGGGCCGATAGGCCGATGGCCGACGTGTCCGAAGCCAGGGAGAACAAGAGGCTCGTCTTGCCGCCTCCGCCCACGATGGCGACCGTCATCGGGCGCCCGGTCGTACGCGGCGCGCCCGCGACGAGGCTCAGGCAATTCATGGACGGCAGAGATTCGGGTCGGCCGCCCGCAGGAGCTCGGCCCTTCCGAGTAGCCCCGGCCTGAACAGGGTGGAGCGGTTGCGGCCTCCGGACTTCGAGGCGTAGAGCGCCTTGTCGGCGTCGTCGAGCAGGTCCTTCGGGTCGATCCCGGGGTCGAGCATCCTGATCCCGAGGCTCACGGTTATCGAGAGTTCCTGGCCGTCGTACGAGAAGCGCAGCGACTCCACCGATCGCCTGACGCGCTCGGCCGCGTCCATGGCCCCGCGAGCGTCGCAGTCCAGGGCCAGCACGCAGAACTCCTCGCCCCCGAAGCGCCCTACGGCATCGCCGGTACGCATCGTGGACTTGAGCGTCGCGGCGAGGGCTTCGAGGGCGGCGTCGCCGGCCAGGTGGCCGTGGCTGTCGTTGAAGCGCTTAAAGCGATCCACATCGAGCATCAGGATGCAGGCCTGAGCGCCGCTGCGGGAACAGCGCGCCTGCTCCTCGGCGAGCCTGCGCATGAAGAACTCGTGATTGTAGAGCCCGGTCTTGGCGTCGGTGATCGAACTCTGGTGGTGGAGCCCATTCTGGAGGCCGACCGCCAGGAAGCGCGTCAGCCGATCCAGGTACATCGTCTCCACCTCGGAGTACTCGTCGCCTACGACTTTTTCCCCGAGCACGACGATGCCATAGAGGCCATCGATGCCGCGCATCGGGAACACCAGCTCCGGTGAGAAGGCCTCGAGCTCGGGGTACTCGCCGGTCTCCGCCAGGATGGTGTCGAAGCGCTCGGTGAAGGGCTTGGACAGGAAGCGGCTCTTGATGCGGCGGTAGCAATCGAGGGGGATCGTCTCATCGCTCGGCTTGAGATTCCTATAACAGAACTGGCTCAGCCTGTTCCCGCGAGGAGGCTCGATGACGAAGGCCAGGAAGGTCGGCACGAAGCGCTCGAGCGCCTTGTCGATCACGAAGTCGAGCATCAGTGGGACCGAAGGCAGGGCGACGAGGGCCGCCGCGTCGGTGACGAGGCGATCCAGCTCGCGGTTCTCGAGGCGGAGGGCCTCGAGATTATCGATGGCGCCGAGCTGGTTGAGTCGATTGTATTGCGATACAACGTCAGGGGAAGTAGCGGCTCCGCCGTGCCTATCCTCGAGCATGAAGCAATACTAATACATGTCCGCCTTCGATGGATACGGGTCGGAGCCTTGCTTTTTATACTGCGTATCATTATATTGCATACAACACTTAGCATAAGGAGCTACGATGAGCGATCTATACAAGCTGAGCGCTAAAGCCAACGACGGGTCCGAGTTCAGGTTCTCCGACTACGAGGGATCGGCGCTGCTGATCGTCAATACCGCCAGCAAATGCGGTTTCACGCCCCAGTACGAGGGGCTCGAGGAGCTATACAAGCGCTATGCCGACCGTGGCCTGGTCGTATTGGGCTTCCCCTGCGACCAGTTCGCCCACCAGGAGCCGGGCGACGACGCCGAGATAGCCAGCTTCTGCCGCCGCAACTTTGGCGTTACCTTCCCGCTGATGGCCAAGGTCGACGTGAACGGCGAAGGTGCCCACCCGGTCTTCAAGTACCTCTGCGCCAAGGCGCCCGGGGCGATCGGCCCGGCCGTCAAGTGGAATTTTACCAAATTCCTCGTATCGCGCGATGGTTCGACCATCAAGCGCTACGGCCCCACGGTCGAGCCCAAGAAAATCGAGAAAGACATCCTCAAGGCCCTGGACGCATGAGCGAGCCGGAGCTGCTATTATCGAACCAGCTCTGCTTCCTCGTCCATAGGCTCGACCGGGAGATAGCCGCTCGGTATAGACCGCTCCTGTCGAGCCTCGGGCTCACCTATCCCCAGTACCTCGCGATGCTGGCGCTGTGGGAACGTGGCGAGCTGACGATAGGAGAGCTGTGCGCCCTCCTCTACCTGGACACCGGCACAGTCTCGCCATTGGTCAAGCGGCTGGAGTCGTCGGGCCTGGTCGAGCGTCGGCGCAGGCCCGACGACGAGCGGAGCGTCGTGGTCAAGCTGACGGGCAATGGCGCGGAACTTCGAGAGAAGGCGCTCGGCGTGCCCGGGGCCATGGCCTCGTGCCTCCTGTCCGGGCCTGAGGAGTACGGTTCGCTCAGGGCGACGCTGACCGGTCTCCTCGAGCGGCTAGCGTCCTCGGCTTGCTCGCTGTAGCCGCTCCGTCGCGTCGTTAGCCTTCGAGTCGACTATCGCGCCTTCTCGAAGGCTATGGCCTGTTCGGCCAGCTCGACGGCGCGGGCGATGATGCGGTTACAGACCGACTCCGACGGATTCCTGGCCTTGAGCGCGGCCCGGCCCTCGTCCGTCGATAGATCCAAGCCCAGGAGGGTTCGGCAGTCGCTGGAACCGAATTCCCACTCGATGCGCTCCACGAACGCGCCGACGACGCGGTAGCAGCGCTCCTTGGCGTCGAGGTCCGAGCCGGAGTCGTTGCCGAGGGCCTGCCCCAGGGCCATCGCCGCCCCGGAGACCGCGCCGCAGACCAGTTGCCTTCGGCCCAAGCCCGCTCCGAGGCAGGTAGCGGCTCGGTGAGCCTCCACAAAATCGAAGCCCAGGCTATCGGCGAACGCGCAGTACGCCGACTGGGCGCAGTTCGAGCCCGAGGCGTGCAGTGCCAGGGCCTTGTCCTTGATGGTTTCCATACGACCAGTATACCCCACATAGCCCACCATCGCATCCGCTCGCTAGGGTTCCGAATCGTAGGTAGTCACTCGGCAAGCGCCGATAGCCTATCGACCAGCTCGTCGGCGCCGTTGTTGGCTGGCGTATAGTCCGAGCAGAGCGCTATCCGTCTCGCCTGGTCCTCGAAGCGCCTCGGATACGGCACGAAACAGGCCTCCTTGCCGAAGTAGCGCGCCTCCCAGAAGGCCGAGTAGCCGGCGCCGCAGACGACGAGGTCGAAGGCGTTGAACCAGCGGGCCGCTGGGAACAGCCCGCCCGAGCGGTTATCGGAACGCACGACGCGCCAGCCCTCGTCCTCCAGGTACGAGAAGCTTTTCCAGGCCAGGGCGCCCTCGCCCTCCGCGCCGTTGAACGCGAACAGGCAGGCCCGCTCGTCAGGCGCCAGGCCGAGGTCGGCCAAGGCCTCGTCGCGGCCCATGATCTCGCCCCGGTCGAGGATGATGATAGGGTCGATCTCCTCGGACGGGAACGGGGTCTCGAAGCACGGCTCGGTGCGCAGGACCAGGTCGTAGTCGCCCGGCCGCAGGCGCAGCTCGCGGTCCCGGAGCGGTAGCGTGAAGAAGCGCGGATCGACCTGCCTGATGAGCAGGACCTTCCTGCACGGAAGGCTTGCTATAAACGAGTCGAGGGGGAACCAGAACAGGTCGACGACGAGCAGGTCCGGCGCATAGTCGACGATGGCCCGGTAGAGGGCCGAGCCCTCGTAGGCGCCGGGGCCGAGTTCAGCCTCGCCCTCCGGCGGCACGGTGACGATATCGAAGCCGAGCCTTGAGGCCAGCGGGGCGAACGGCGAGTCGACGCA
>JAKQKE010000265.1 GCA_029560805.1 Spirochaetota bacterium | reverse complement strand
CCGCGCGGCGAAGCTCAGCTCCTGGCTCGCCAGCAGCGCGCTCGCGCCCTCCGCCGCCGCGAGAGGATACGCCGTCGTCGAGACGGTCGCCGAGAACGAATCGCTTCTGGCCCTCGCCGTCGTCACGTAGACCACGCCGGCGATCGCGTCCGCCCCATACAGCGCCGACGCTCCTCCGCGCAGCACCTCGACGCGCTCGACGCCGGCCAGCGATACGCCCGAGAGGTCGGCGTAGCCGGTACGCGCGTCGTTCAGGCGAACGCCGTCCACCACCACCACGACATGGCCGCCCGTACCGCCGCGTACCGACAGCGATCCGGCCGAGCCGGGGTACCCGTACTCGCGCACCTCGAGCCCGGCTCGCCCGTCGAGCAGCTCGTCCAGCGTGCTCGCGCCCGAGGCGGCTATCTCCTCGGCGTCGATGACCACCGTCGCCGCGGTCGGCGACAGCTCCGACGGGGCCCAGGCGCCGACGACGACGGCCTGGCCCAGGTCGACGGCCTCGCCCGCCCCCTGGGCCGCGACGCCGGCCGAGGCTACGGCGGCGACCGCTACGATGCATGCGATCCTGCGCATGATGCGAATCCTTTCCGTCCGGTCACGCCGGACGAGAGAGGACGATGAGCCTGTAAATTGGCGGTATCGTCGCGGACCGGTCAGTCGCAGCGGCGACGCCGGCCCGCCGGGAAGGCGGGTTTCATGCAGGGACTCCTCGATCCTCGAAGGCGGCCCCGCCGCCTATCGGCGGAGCCTTTCAGTCCCGGTCGGTATCCTGGCTCGCGCGTCGAACCGGTACCCGGACGCCTTCTCATCGGCCTTCAGGCCGACAATGGCCGCGGCCGAGCCTGGTAGCTCTGCCGCATGTCCGTTCCGTAGCGCTTACAGTGGCGGGTCCGCCGCGGATTCTCACCGCGTTCCACGTTCCCGGGACTGGTCTGCCGTCAGCATGCCCTGGGCATGCGCGTTGGTCAAGTGGCTAGCATCGGGGAGAGTGCGGTTGTGCCGCGGCGTAGGAATCCGCCGCATCGACGAAAACGCCAGCCCGTAAATCGTACCTATCTAGGCGGAACAGATCTACGAGCCGTATTGCAGCGGGGCGTACTACCCCCGCCTACGGCATGGTATAGAACGATTCAGATATGGAAGCGCAAGTCAGACTATGAGATGACGGACTTACCTATAAAGGAACGGCTATTTCTCGGAGACCTCGACGACCACTTCGGCCCCATCTATCTCGAGCGTGGCGGTATATCGCGCCGGAACCTTGGCGTCCTTAGGCGCTATGACCACGAGGACATAGCTTCTATCGGAATATAGCGGGAACGCGGACCCGTAGTACGGCACGTACTTCTCGATCGTCCGCATCTTCCTTTCCCAGTCGACATCTTCTTCGGCGATTCGAGCGAGCCAAAATTCGATGTATTTTTCTTGGTCATACGTCCTGCCCACGACGGCCCCAGCGTAGTCGTAGGCCGTCACGCCTAGTATGGTGACCAGTAGATCGTCTTTGGACGCCAGCTTCAGCGGGTATACCTCATACTGCTTACCGGTAATCGACTTTTCCTGAGGCAAGAATGGGTTTATCTCGGACCGCCTGCCCCACAAGCGCTTGACTTCGTCTTCCGGCAAAAGAGCCAGGCTCGGAACCGCCTTGGCCTCCGTATTCGGCGCCGTAGCGTCAAGTGACGTAGCGGATATGGCGATCCCGATTCCATTTCTAGGCTCGGGATCGCTCGCGCATGATATGAGCATCAATAGGCAGAGGGAGACGGGGATCGATAGCGCTCGGATTCTGATCGGCATATACGTTTCCTTAAAAAAAGGCCGGCCCAAACGGACCGGCCATCATCATGCCGTTAGGCTATGATTAGAAAGACACCTCGTAGGTAACGCCGAGGTTGTAGTAGAGCGCGTCGGTGTAACCGACGGTCAGGTTCGGCTTGAGGCCGTTGAGGAAGTCATAGTAAGCGGAAGCGCTTACGTCGAGAACCGCGTCGTTGTCATAGTAGCCATCGAAACCGAAGGATACATTGTCATTGAGCGTGTAGGCGGCGTAGGGATAAACCTGCCAAGCGAGGGCATCGGTGTACTGTCCGTTGAACTCAACGCCGACGTCCAGGGCGCCGTCCATCAGCATGTAATCGACGCCGGCGCCGAACTTGTGCTCAGCG
>JAKQKE010000028.1 GCA_029560805.1 Spirochaetota bacterium | reverse complement strand
TTGACGTCCCGGCCTATCACGGTGGTCTCGCCTATGACCACGCCGGTGCCGTGGTCGATGAAGAAGCGCTCGCCTATCTCGGCGCCGGGGTGGATGTCGATGCCCGTCTTGGCATGCACGTACTCGCTCATCATGCGCGGTAATAGCGGCAGACGACGCGCCCATAGCCAGTGGGCGAAGCGGTGCACGGTCAGCGCCTCGAGCCCGGGGTAGGCCAGGATGACCTCCTCGGCAGACATGGCGGCCGGGTCGCCGTCGACCGCTGCCTCCACGTCGAGCATCAGCATCCCGCGGATGCCCGGCATCGCCTCGAACAGGTCCTGGGTCAGCTCCATCGCCTCCAGATGGCAGGCCGCGGGGCAACCCGACCTACCCTCGGAGCGGTGGCCGAACTCGAGGCTCTTGGCCGCCTCGTTGACCAGGGCGCGGGCGCAACGCAGGGCCAGCTCGCCGATGACGAAGGGGGCGTTCAGGTCGTCGATGCCGTCCTCCTGGCGGTAGCCGGGGAAGGCGAGGGTCTCGAGGTCCGCCACGATCGCGTGGACGGCCTCTTTGGACGGCAGGTTCTGGCCGCTCCGATGGTTGATGCCCCCGGTCGCGCCGTACGACTCGATAAGCGCCTCGATGGCGCCTGATAGCGATTCCATGGCTAGTAACGTACTGCATCCGGTACCGTCCCGTGAAGTCCGGGGCGACGATGAACCATGCAAACAGGTCCCCGCCAAGGGCGGGAACCTGCCCTTGGCGGGGACTCGTCGGCCTCGCGGCCGGCTCAGGCCTTGACCGGCTCGTCGGCCACGTCGTCCGGCTCGCCCTTGCGTACCTTGGCCATCACGAGGAAGGCCGCCACCTGCAGTACGCAGGCGAAGGCGAAAATGCCCGTGTACTGGTATTCCGGCGCCGGCTTGAACAGCATCGTCAGGTCGATGATCAGGCCGGTGATGGGCGGCGCCAGGATGTTGGCCGTCTGCGAGAAGGTGTAGTACAGCCCGGTGAAGATGCCGATGTTCCCGAAGGTGGACATCTGCCACAGCATCGGGAAGGAGTTGGTGATCACCGAGCCCCAGAACACGCCGTAGACGAGCATCAGGCCCATGAACAGGTAGAAGGCCGGGGCGCCGGTCAGCCCGATCGACGGTCCGATCAGGTTGAGTAGCGTGAAGAGGCCGGTGAGGCAGAAGAGGCCGATCAGGCAGGCGCGTATCGTCGTCCTGCGGCCGTACTTATGGGCCACATAGCCCATCGGCACCGCGGTCAGGGCGTAGGAGATACCGGCCACGCCCTGGGGCAGGGCCATCTGGCCCGAGCTGGCGCCGAGCACGTCGCGCACGTAGAGGCCGAGGAACAGCACGACGCCGGCGTGGGCCGAGAACCACAAGAACAGGGATACAAGGATGTAGAGAGCGCTCTTGTCCTTCTGCGCGACGACCGCCTTGATCGAGGCGATCACCGGCACGTGCTCCTCGGTCGCCTCGCCGTCGTGGTTGCGTTCCCGGACGAACAGCGCCAGGATGACGACGGCGACGATCACGAACAGGCCGGCCAGCGGGAAGGGTAGCATATCCTTGGTGCGGCCGATGATGGGTAGCACGACGTCGAGGTCCATCAGGCGCGCCAGGGCCAGCGTGCCGATGATCGTGCCTATGCCGCCCATCGTGTTGATCACGCCGTTGGCCTCGGAGCGGTATTCTCCGGGGATGGTGTCGGGCATCAAGGCGACGACCGGGCCGCGGACGCTCGTCTTGAACATGTTGAGGAGGAAGATCATCGTGATGAGCGCGCCGAGCGATACGCCGGCGGACCACGGTATCAGGCCGAAGAACACCGCCGAGGCCGGCAACATCACGAGGATGAAGGGCATGCGCCGGCCTATCCTGGTCCGCGTCCGGTCGCTCCATACCGCGACTATCGGGATCAGGAACAGCTGCAGGACGTTGTCGAGCGTCATCACCGCGCCGACGAGCGTCTTGGACGAGATGTACCTGCCGAGGAAGGCCGGCAGGTAGGTATCGTACAGCGGATCCATCAGGCCCATCGTGAAGAACCCGAAGCCGATCAGGAAGGTCAGGCCCATGTAGTTCCTGAAGCCCTCTTTCTTTTCTTTCATACGTTCGCCTCTCCGGCCCCGTCGGGCCTGATATGAACAATGGTGGTGGCCCCGGCGCCGAAGCGCGCGTCCATGTACTCGGAGTACTCGGGGACGCGATCGATCGGCACGTAGGCCTGGATGGTGCCGGCGAAGCCGCCCCCGTGCACCCTGGACGCGCCTTCCTTGCCGACGAAGGCGTTCGACAGCTCTATGGCCGCCGCGAGCGGCTGGTCGCGCGACGCCCCGGCCGGCGTCACGTTCTGGAGGAGCCTCCAGGACGAGTCGCCGGAGCGCCTGACGAGCTTCAGGTACTTCTTCATCTTGCCGGCCTCGAGGGCGGCCGCCATGTCGCCGGCGCGCTCGTTCTCGGCGACGAAGTGCATCGCTCGCAGCAGGGCCCGGTCGCCGAGACGCTCGCGTATCTCGGCCGCCTTCCTGATTACCTTGTCCATCGTCAGCCTGCGCAGGCTCGGCAGGCCGTACAGCTCGGCCACGGCGCGCATCTCGGTCGGTATGCTCGCGTAGTCGTCAGTCAGGTCGGCGTGGCTCCCCCCGGCGTTGACGATGGCTATCGCGTAGCCCGCCTTCTCGAAGTCGAAGGACACCCTCGACCAGGTCGGCTGCTCGGGTACACCGAAGTCTATGGCCGAGACGCCGCCGAGCGCGCAGGCCATCTGGTCCATCAGCCCGCAGGGCTTGCCGAAGTGACGGTTCTCCGCCTCCTTGCCGGCCATCGCCAGCAGGACGGGCTCGAGGCGGTTCCGGTTATAGAGGGCGTTCTGGATCTGGCCGAACAGCAGCTCCACCGACGCCGAGCTCGAGAGGCCCGAGCCGGCCGGCACCGACGAGCACATCCGCCCGGAGAAACCGCCTATCGAGCCGCCGCGCCTGACGATGGCGGCGGCCACCCCGCGGATCAATGCCTCGGGCCTGCCTCTCTCGGCCGGTACGGGCTCGAGCGAGCCCAGGTCCAGCTCGAACGGGGCGTCCCAGCCCTCGGAGCGCAGCTCGACGCGCAGGTCGCCGCGCGGCGCCACGCAGGCCAGGGCGTCGAGGTGGACCGACGCGCAGAGCACGCGGCCGTCGTTATGGTCGGTATGGTTGCCGCCTAGCTCGGTGCGGCCCGGGCTCGAGACGAAGGTCGCCTCTCGCGGGTCGAAGAGGGCGAACGTCGACTCGGCGAGCCGCTCCCATCGGTCCCGCTGGTCCGAGACCCGCGAGCCTCCGTACCACCTGGCCAGCAGTTCCTGGCCCTCGCGCGATCGCGGTAGCCGTAATAGCGAATCGGGGTCGTGCACGTTGTCTCCCTGGGCCGGCGCTGCGCGTCCGGCGCGTTGGTCTAGAGTAGAGGACAGCGATAGCACGATAGCACGGTTTCGCGCCTTGGGAAAGCGAAGGCCGCCCCTCGGGGCGGCCTCCTACGCTGGTCGTTTACATGGTTCGAGGTGTTTTACGGCTCGCTAGGCGGACATTTCATAGATATAGCCGGTGCGCATGCAGGTATCGAACAGCTCCCGGGTCATGAACTCCTCGCTGACGTCTTCCCAGTCGTCTCGATGCCTGACGATGCGCACGACGTACCCGTCTTCGATCTCGCCGACGAGTTCGAGTACCGAAGGCGCGCGATCGGTGCTCTTTATGGCGAATGTCTTCATCTTCATCCTCCGATCGACGCTGTTGCGTCCTTACCTATAATGTCGGCGGGCCGCGCGCGGCGGTTTACGCCTATTTACGTGCCCGGCGGTCTGGACTATCGATCCCCGAAACGCTATAGTCGTACCATCCCGCGGGACGGGCTTCCACTCGTCGATTCGCACCTCGCCGAAGATTCGCCCACGAGACCATACGTTCCCTATAAGGACACCGATGCCTTCTCTAACCTTCTCCGATTTCGGATTCTCCGCGCCCGTGCTCGAGGCTCTCGCCCGCAAGGGCTTCGAGGAGCCCACCCCGATCCAGTCGCTGGCCATCCCGGTTCTGCTCTCGGGCTCGTCCCATCTCGTTGCCCGCGCCAGGACCGGCACCGGTAAGACGGCCGCCTTCGGCCTTCCGCTCGTGGAGCGCCTGTCGACGCCCGGACCCAAGGTCCGCGCCCTCGTCCTCGTGCCGACCCGCGAGCTGGCCGTCCAGGTCTCCGGCGAGATCGCCAGCTTCGCTCCCGGTCCGGCCCCGCGCATCGCCACGGTCTACGGCGGCGCCTCCATGGGCGAGCAGCTCAGGCGCCTATCCCGCGGCGTCGACATCGTCGTCGGCACGCCCGGCCGCGTCCTGGATCATCTCGACCGTAAGACCCTCGACCTGTCGGCGCTCGAGTGGCTCGTACTCGACGAGGCCGACGAGATGCTCGACATGGGCTTCATCGAGGATATCGAGAAGGTGATGGACGCGTCGAACCCCGAGCGCCGCGTCGTGTTGTTCTCCGCCACGATGCCCCATCCTATCGTGCGCATCGTGCGCGACCGGCTCGGCGCCTTCGAGACGGTCGAAGACTCGACCAACCCGGTCCAGGCCGGCCTGACCGACCAGATCTGGCTCGAGGTCCGCTCCCGCGACAAGCTCGAGGCCCTCTGCCGTATCGTCGACGCCGAGGACGAGTTCTACGGCCTGGTGTTCTGCCATACCAAGATAGAGACCGATTCGGTCGCCCGCGCCCTGTCGGAGCGCGGCTACGCGGCCGAGGCCCTGCACGGCGACGTGTCCCAGGACATGCGCGAGCGCACCCTCGCCCGTTTCCGCGACAAGAAGACGCTGATCCTGGTGGCGACCGACGTGGCCGCGCGAGGCATCGACGTCGAGCGGCTGACCCACGTGGTCAACTTCAACCTGCCCTTCGACCCGGAGTCGTATACGCACCGTATCGGCCGCACGGGCCGGGCCGGCAACAAGGGCACCGCCATAACCTTCGTGACGCCGGAGGAGTACCGTCGCCTGTTCGCCCTGAGGCGCGCCTCGGGCGACGGCCTCCACAAGGGTAGCGTGCCGACCGTCGGCGACGTGATCGAGGCCAAGCGCTCGCGCATCCTGGCCAAGGCGGCCGGAGCGGCCCGCGAGACCCTCGGGCTCGAACTGAAGCGCGACGACGAGGCCGATGACGCCGCGGCGGTCGATCCCGCCGTCGTCGGGGCCGCCGACGCGGTCGTCGCTCCAGCGGTCGTCGCCGTACCGGTAGCCGCTCCGGCGGCCGAGGACGGAGCCGCCGAGGACGGTGCCGCCGAGGACGGAGCCGCCCCCGCCTGCGAACCGACCGTCGAGCCAGGCGCCGCCAAGCCCAAACGCAAGGCCAAGGCCAAGGCCAAGGCCGACCCAGCCGTCGCCTCGTTCTATACGCTGGCCGACGAGCTGCTCGCGATGTTGCCGCCCAGGGAGGCGCTCGCCTCGCTCGCCGCGGCGGCCTACTCCGGCGACCTCGACCCGAGGCGCTACGGCGAGGTCCGCGACGTGTCGGTCGACTCGGCCGCGACGGCCCGCCTGTACGTGGGTATCGGCAAGCAGGACGGCGCCTGGCCTAAGGACGTGGCCGCCGTCGTCAAGCGCCTGACCGGGCTACCTGACCGCTTGGTCGACGATATCGAGGTGCTCGAGCGCTTCTCGTTCGTCAGCGTGCCCTTCGAGGCCGCGGAGAAGGCGATAGCCGAGGCGAGGAAGCAGCGCGGCGCGCCGCCCGTGCGGATGGCCACGCCCAAGAGCGGCCCGGGCGGCCCGGGCGGAGCGTCCGGGGGCAAGCGGGGCTACGGCCCGAGGCCGTCGTACGGCTCGAAGGGCGGCTACGACCGACCCAAGCCGTACAAGAAGCCTCGCCCGCGCGACTAGCCCGGCTCAGGCCAGCGACAGGGCCTTGTCCATCGTCGCCTGGAGCGTCCGCCTGATGAAGGCGCGCAGCTTGGCGCGCTTGTCGTCGTTGACGCTCGCGGGTTCGAACATGATCACCGATATCACGCCTATTCCCGGCGCGTCGTGGCTGCCGATCACGACGCCGTTCAGGATCACGCGCACGCCCTTGAGGTTCAGCTGCATGTCCCTGAGCCTGGAGCCCTGCCTCGGCGTGGCCCCGCCGGCGAAGGCGACCGACATGCCGACGGAACTCAGGTCCTTGATCCAGCCGCGCAGCAGGCCCTCGTCGGTGGGGCAGCTCAGCTCGGTCGAGTCCGGGGGGCAGGCCGCGCGCACGTAGCGCCTGCGGCCGCGCGCCTCGTTGGCCTCGAGCATGCGCAGGAGTATCTCGGTGGTCTTCGCCACGCCGATTTTCACGACGACGAAGCCGCACTCGACGCCGAGATCCATCAGGTAGTACGAGCGCTTGTCCTCGTCGTCGAGCATCGTGATGATGCCGAAGGCGGCCCGGGCCGAAGCCTCCTCGCCCTTGATGGACTTGATCCACGCGCGCCAGACGCTCTCGTCGTCGCCCTCGTCGATGTTGACGAAGGTCAGGCACTCCGGCTCCTTGCGCAGGAAGCGCGCCAGCTTGGCGTGGTCGCGGGTCGAGTAGACCTCGAACTCGGCCTCGGCGTTGGCCACGTCGCCGATCACGCCCGGCGGGTTCAGGAAGAAGACCTTCTTGCCGAACAGTCCATTCCGTTCCAGCCCCTGATCCTCCGGCGGCTGGCTCGTTTCGCTTTCCATGCGTAGAAGAGTATCGCCGCGGCGCGGCGAGCGCAAGGGCGGGCGCCCTAGTCGTCGTCCCCGTCGATCCGGCGATACGAGGCGGTCTCCCTGGCCATCGCCACGTACTCGAGGCCGTTCCGGCGTATGCGCTCGAGCTCCTCGTCGCTGATCGTCCGTACGGCCTTGGCCGGGCTGCCCATGATCATCGAGCGGGGCGGGAAGGCCTTGCCCTGGGTGACGAGGGCGCCCGCGGCGACGATGGAGCCGGGCCCTATGCGCGAGCCGTTGAGGAGGGTCGCGCCCATGCCGACGAGGCAGTCGTCGCCGACCTCGCAGCCGTGCAGGATGACTCCGTGCCCGACCGTCACGCGGTCGCCGACGACGCAGGGCGTCTCGTCCGCCACGTGCACGACCGAGCCGTCCTGGATGTTCGTGCCCGAGCCGATGCGGATCGGCGCCATGTCGGCCCTGACCGTCACGCCGAACCAAACGGACGAGTCCTCGCCTATGGTCGCGTCGCCGGCCACCTCGGCGTTCCACGCCACGAAGGCGCTCCTCGCGACGCGCGGTATGGCGTCGCCTATGGCATGCAGCATAGTCCCTCCGATCAGGCCGACAGTATCGCCGCCGGGCCCCGGCTTGTCAAAATACCGCCGGCGCCGATCTTTTTCCTTTGCATCGACGGACGATAGTAGATAAGGTATACTAGAGAGACAAGGAGAAGTGATGGCCCCCGAGCTTGACGATGTCCACGAAATAATCCAGATCGATTCCGAATTGAATAAGATCCGTGATTACGACATCCTGCTCGAGCGCGTCTTGCTCGAGGCGCGTCGCGTCGTCCACGCCGACGCCGGCTCCATCTACGTCAAGGAAGGCGACGTCATCTCGATCAAGTTCGCCCATAACGACACCAAGCAGAAGAGCCTCCCGCCCGGCGAGAAGCAGGCCTACCCGCATTTCAGCATACCGATCAACGACGAGAGCATCTCCGGTTACGTCGCGATGACCGGCGAGCTGCTCAATATCCCCGACGTGTACAACCTGCCGCCGGGCCTGCCGTTCAGCTACAACACGGCCTACGACGCCAAGGTCAACTACAAGACCACCTCGATGCTCACCGTACCGCTCAAGAGCCAGAACAACGTGGTGCTCGGCGTCATCCAGATCATCAACGCGATGGGGCCGGACGGCCGGGTCGAGGCGTTCACCGAGCAGGACGAGTCCCTCGTCACCCACTTCGCCGCCAATGCGACGGTCGCCCTGCAGCGCGCCTACATGACCCGCGCGATGATCATACGCATGATACGCATGGCCGAGCTGCGCGACCCCAAGGAGACCGGCGCCCACGTCAACCGCGTCGCCGGCTACGCCGTGGAGATCTACGAACGATGGGCCTACAAGCACGGCGTCGGCAGGGACGAGGTCGACAAGAACAAGGACCTCCTCAAGCTGGCCGCCATGCTCCACGACGTCGGCAAGGTGGCCATCAGCGACGTGATCCTCAAGAAGCCGGCCCGCTTCACCCCCGAGGAGTACGCCATCATGCAGACCCATACCTGCTCCGGCGCCCGGCTCTTCGACGATCCCCAGTCGGACTTCGACACGATAGCCGCGGAGGTCGCGCTGACCCACCACGAGAACTGGGACGGCTCGGGCTACCCCGGCTGGGTCGACCCGGTGAGCGGCGAGACGCTCAAGGCCGACGCCGACGGCAAGCCCCTGCGTCGCAGGGGCGACGAGATACCCATCTGGGGCCGTATTGTCGCCATAGCGGACGTCTACGACGCCCTCATGTCGAGGCGCGTCTACAAGGAAGCCTGGACCGAGGACGATGTCCTGGCCGAGATACGCTCCTGTTCGGGCGGCAAGTTCGACCCCGACCTCGTCGAGGCCTTCTTCGAGGTTCTGCCGCGCATCCACGACATCCGCGAGCGCCACCCGGACGAGGACTAGTCGCGCCCTTCGGGCGCGGCGCCCTACTGGCGCGGAGCCGATAGGCTCGGCGCGCTCGAAAGGCGCGATGGTCCATTGACCGAGGGCTCGCCTCCTTATTACTATCGTCCCACTATGATCACACCGGACCAGTTGCGCTCGAAGTACCTGGATTTCTTCAAGTCGAAGCACCACGCCGTCATCTCGGGCAAGTCGCTCATCCCCGAGAACGACCCGACCGTGCTGTTCACCACCGCCGGCATGCACCCCCTCGTGCCCTACCTGCTCGGCGAGCCGCACCCGGCCGGCGCCCGACTGGTCGACTACCAGAAGTGCGTGCGCACCGGCGACATCGACGAGGTCGGCGACCCCGCGCATCTGACCTGCTTCGAGATGCTCGGCAACTGGTCGCTCGGCGACTACTTCAAGCGGGACTCGATAGCGTATTCCTGGGAGTTCCTGACCAGCCCCGACTGGCTCGCCCTCGACCCGCGCATGCTGTCGGTCACGGTATTCCAGGGCGACGACAACGCTCCCCGCGACGACGAGTCGGCCGGCTACTGGAAGGCCGTCGGCCTGCCCGAGGAACGCATCGCCTACCTGCCGGCCTCCGATAACTGGTGGGCCGCCGGCCCGACCGGCCCCTGCGGGCCCGACACCGAGATCTTCTACTGGGTGGGCGAGGGCCTGCCGCCGGCCGGCTCCAACAAGGGCACCGACCCGGCCCACTGGATGGAGATCTGGAACAACGTCTTCATGCAGTTCAACCGCGTCGACGAGAAGACCCTCCAGAAGCTCCCCAAGCAGAACGTCGACACCGGCATGGGCCTCGAGCGCACCGTCTGCGTGCTCAACGGCAAGACCAGCGTCTACCAGACCGAGAGCTTCCAGCCCATCATCGCCGCCATCGAGGCCGTCTCCGGCTACGCCTACGGGACCGACCCCGCCAGGGACCCGTCCGTGCGCATCATCGCCGACCACGTCCGCTCCGCGACGATGATCCTGGGCGACCCCAAGGGCGTCACCCCGTCCAACGTCGGCGCCGGCTACGTACTCAGGCGGCTCATCCGCCGCGCCGTCCGCCACGCGAGGAAGCTCGGCATCGAGGGCGGCTTCCTCGGCAAGCCAGCCGCCGTCGTCGTCGACCTGCTCTCCGGCGCCTACCCCGAGCTGGCCGACAACCGCGCCAAGATCATCGAGGAGCTGGCCCGCGAGGAGGCCAAGTTCCTCGAGACCCTGCAGAAGGGCGAGCACGAATACGAGAAGATGCTCCCGAACCTGCTGCGGAACCCGCAGAAGGTCATGTCCGGCCGGCTCGCCTTCAAGCTGTACGACACCTAC
>JAKQKE010000252.1 GCA_029560805.1 Spirochaetota bacterium | reverse complement strand
GCGAGTGCGACGAGGGCGAGGTATGGGAATCGGCGATGGCGGCGGCCCACTTCAAGGCGACGAACCTCGTCGTCATCGTCGACCGTAATCACTGCATGATAGACGGCCCGACCGAGGACGTGATGGCCCTCGAGCCCTTCGCCGACAAGTGGCGAGCCTTCGGCTTCGACGTTATCGAGGCGAACGGCCACGACTTCGACGCGCTGGCCTCGGCGCTCGACCGCGCGACCGCCGCTACGGAGAAGCCGGTGGTCATCATCGCCGACACGATAAAAGGCTGCGGCATCGACTTCATAGCCGGCGACTACAAATGGCATTACGGCGGATTCGACGCGGACAGGCTCGGCCAGGCCAAGGCCAGCCTCGAGCGCTACCACGAGTCCAGGCTGGCGAAAGGAGCCGAACGATGAGCGGCTTGACTTTTACGATGCTCGACACGGCCAAGATGTCGACGGCGGAGATATACGGGCAGGCGCTATGCGAGCTGGGCGCGGAGCACCCCGAGATAGTCGGGCTGTCCGCCGACCTGGCCAAGTCGACCAAGATAGGCGCCTTCGGCGACAAATTCCCCGACCGCTTCTTTAACGTCGGCATAGCCGAGCAGAATATGTTCGGCATGGCCGCGGGCCTGGCCAAGACCGGGCTCGTGCCCTACGTGTCGACCTTCGCGATCTTTACCGCGATGCGCGGCCTCGACCAGGTGCACACCGACATCTGCTACCAGAACCTCGACGTCAAGATGATAGCGACCCACGCCGGGCTGTCGTTCGGCCAGGCGGGCACGACGCACCACTGCACCGAGGACATCGCCATCATGCGCTCGATGGCCAACCTGACCGTCATCGTGCCGGCGGACGGCATAGAGACGGCCCACGCGGTCCGCGCCGCCTATGACCGCAAGGGACCGGTGTACATACGCATCAACCGCGGCTTCGACCAGGTCGTCTACGACGAGCCGGACTACGGCTTCGAGCTCGGCAAGGCCGTGACGATGAGGGACGGCACCGACCTGACCGTCATAGCCTGCGGCTCGACCGTCTGGCGCGCCGTCGAGGCGGCCGCGATGCTCGAGAAGTCCGACGGGCTCAAGGTACGCGTGCTGAACATGCATACGATCAAGCCGATAGACTCCGAGGCGATCGAGCGGGCGGTTAGGGAGACGAGGCGCGTCATCACCGTCGAGGACCACAGCGTCGTAGGCGGGCTCGGCAGCGCCGTAGCGGAGGTCGCGGCGGGCACGGGCAAGTCGTTCAGCTTCAGGCGCCTGGGCGTGCCGGATTGCTTCTCTATCATAGGCCTGCACGAGGACCTGCTCGCCCACTACGGGCTCGACGAGAACGGCATCGCCGCCGCGGTCCGCGAGATGATGGGCAAGGACTTCGAGGCCGACGAGAACTGGGAAGACGAGGTCTAGCCATGGGCGACGACGATCTCTACGCGTCGAGGATCTTCATGGGCGCCGCGCTGCCGCTGCTCAAGGTGCTGAGCGTCGACCACGCCGGCGTACGCAAGGGCTTCGCCGGCAAGTCCGGCACGGTCCAGGTCAGCGCGCTGACTGGCGACCGGGAAGCCGTCTACGGCGGCCCGAAGATCGGGGTCCACTTCGTCCTGGAGAACGGCGAGCTGCGCTTCGAGAAGAGCCTCGCCGAGGCGCCGGACATCGAGCTCGAATGCAAGTCGGTCGCCGCGCTGAACGGCTTCTTCTCGGGCAAGGCTATGAGGCTACCGCGGATCAAGGGAGCGCTCGGGAGGCCGGGCCTCCTCGTCGCCACCTTCAAGGGCTTGCTCGCCATGTCCGCGGCGCTCGGCGCGACCAAGCCGCCGGCTACCGAGACCGAGCGAGAGCTCGTGGTCAAGCTGTACTTCTACTTGCTGTCGTCGGGCATCAGCCAGCTCAACAAGGCCGGCCACCCTGACGTGGCGCGCTGGGTCGCCGCCAGCCCCGACCGCGTCTACGCGTGGTCGGTCGAGGGCAAGCCCGAGCTGTCGGCCTACCTGCGGCTCAAGGCCGGC
>JAKQKE010000241.1 GCA_029560805.1 Spirochaetota bacterium | reverse complement strand
GTCGGCCGCCCGCCCCGAACGGCCTATCATGATCACCCTGACGTTGCAGTCGCCGATACGCTCGGCGGCCACGAGCTCGCCGAGGCACCGGACGAGCTCGCCGGCCCGTAGCCCATGAGCTATGCCGAGGATGGCCGCCGAGCGCAGTAGCCGTTCCTCGTGGAATTCGGCGAAGTACAGGAGGCCGCCCCTGACCTTGAGCGTCTCGTAGCAGCCGTAGCCGTACAGCGCGTCCGCGTCGTCGAGCCCGAATCGGCCCAGCTCGACCGGGACCAGCCGGCCGTTAGCCAGCATCCTACGCCCGAGCATCGTTCCCCCCCCAGACCCGGACGCGTTTCCAGTCGCCGTGCCGATAGTACGAGAATAGGATGACGGCCTCCACCGCGTCCGACACGAGGAAGCTGGCCCAGATGCCCGCGATGCCTAGTTCGATCCCGAGCCTCGGCAGCGCGTAGACCGACAGCGCCAGGAACGGGATCTGCGCGCCCCATCGCCCGGCTATGGACGAGACGAGGAAGGGCAGGTTATAGCCGGCCCCGGAGAACGAGCAGCCGAGCGCTATGGCGAAGCTGACGATGATGAACGACGAGCCCATCAGCCGTATCATCGACACGCCCGCCTCTATCGTCTCCGCCGAGTCGACGAAGATGGCCATCACTGGGCGCGGGAAGGCTATCGCCAGGCCCATCAGCGCGGTTATCAGGAGCCCGCCGAACAGCGAGGCCGCCTTCGCGGTCTTCTCCGCCCTCTCGACGTTCTCGGCGCCAAGGTTCTGCCCGACTATGGTGCCGCCGCCGGACATCAGCCCGAATAGCGGCATGAACACGAGGCCCCCGAGCCGGTTGCCTATGCCGAGCGCCGCTATGGCGGCCGTGCCGTAGGCCGCGACGAACTTGGTCGTGACGAGTCCGGCCGCCTGCCTGGCCAGCATCTCCCCGCCGCTCGGCAGGCCTATGGTCAGCAGCTTTCGGTCTATGGCGGGATCGAGCCTGAACAGGCCCGCAAGCGTCAGCCTGACCCTGGTACGGCCGCTGGCGAGCAGCCCGAAGCCTACGGCGAAGGCCAGGCAGATCGATATGACCGTAGCGAGGCCGGCCCCGAACACGCCGAGCCCGAAGCCCTTCCAGCCCAGGCCCGGCACCGTGTCGAACATCAGGATAGGGTCGAGCGCAGTATTGAGCACCGACGCGCCGAGCATGATCCACATCTGGCTGGCCGGGTCGCCGGTGCAGCGGAGCGCCGTGAAGCAGCTATACGTGGCGAAGAAGACCGGCAGGAAGTAGATGCGCACGCGCCCGTACTCGAGCGCGCTCCTGAGCACCTCCGGGTCGTCGGAGAAGAAGCGTATCAGCGGCTCGAGGACCAGGTTAAGCGCAAGCGCGGCGATGATAGCCATGAGCGCCTTGAAGACGATGGTCTGCTCGACGATGCGGCCGGTCCGCGCCAGGTCGCCCGAGCCGTAGCTCTGG
Source organism: Spirochaetota bacterium (assembly GCA_029560805.1). Lineage (GTDB taxonomy): Bacteria > Spirochaetota > Spirochaetia > Treponematales > UBA12059 > SZUA-370. The sequence continues at coordinate 172 of JAKQKE010000241.1, read as the reverse complement.
GTGATCATCGCGACCGACGATACGCCGACGATCTCGTTGAGTATCTCGACGAGCCAGAAGATCGAGCTGAACAGCGCCACGCCGGCGACGGCCTCGCCCGAGATCCGGCCTATCCAGATCATGTCGATGACGTCGTACAGGGTCTGGCCGAGCATGCCGAACATGGTCGGTA
>JAKQKE010000233.1 GCA_029560805.1 Spirochaetota bacterium | reverse complement strand
CGAGAAGCGCACGCGCGACATCCTCGTCACCACCATGCAGCGCCTCGCCGCCGACGTCACCGCCGAGGTGACCGTCACGAGCGTGTCCCTGCCGGGCGACGAGATGAAGGGCCGCATCATCGGCCGCGAGGGCCGCAACATACGCACCCTCGAGACGCTGACCGGCGTCGACGTGATCATCGACGACACGCCGGAGGCCGTGGTCATCTCGTGCTTCGACCCGGTGCGCAGGGAGATAGCCCGCGTATCGCTCGAGCGGCTCATCTCCGACGGGCGCATTCACCCGGCCCGTATCGAGGAGGTCGTCCAGAAGGTCAGCCGCGAGATATCGCAGAAGATCTTCGAGGAGGGCGAGAAGGTCGTCTTCGACCTGGGCTTGCACAACCTGAACCCGGAGCTGATCCGGGCGCTCGGCCGTCTGCACTTCCGCACGAGCTACGGCCAGAACGTGCTGTCGCACTCGAAGGAAGTGGCCGTGATAGCGGGCATGCTCGCCGCGGAGCTGGGCGCCAACCGCGACCTGGCCAAGCGCGGGGCCCTGCTCCACGACATCGGCAAGGGCGTCGAGTCCGACTCCGACCAGAACCACGCCGAGATAGGCATGGACCTGGCCCGCAAGCTCGGCGAGGATCCGCGCGTGGTCAACGCGATCGGCTCGCACCACGCCGACATCGAACCGATCTGCCTCGAGAGCGTGTTGTGCCAGATAGCGGATGCCATCTCCGCCGCCAGGCCTGGCGCCAGGCGCGAGACGCTCGACAACTACGTCAAACGGCTCGAGAACCTCGAGGGCATCGCCGAGGGCTTCTCCGGTGTCGACAAGGCCTACGCCATCCAGGCGGGACGGGAGCTGCGCATCATCGTCAACACCGAGAAGGTGTCCGAGGACGATGCGAAGGACCTCTGCAAGTCCATTGCCAAGAAGATCGAGACCGACATGCGCTATCCGGGCAGGATCAAGGTGACGATGATCCGCGAGACCCGCATCGTCGAGTACGCGCGCTAGCAGCGGCGACGAAGGAACGAACGCAGGGCCGCCCGCTTACGGGCGGCCCTTTTACTATGGACGGCGCGCCCCGAGCCCGGGGCCGCCCGGAAGGTCGATGATGGCTGAGAACTCCACCAGGGTGCTGATGATAGGCGACGTGATCGGCGACGCCGGCGTGGCCGCCGCCGCCGGCAGGCTGCGCGCGCTGGCCGACGAGACCGGGGCGGCCCTCGTCGTGGTCAACGGCGAGAACGCGGCCGGCGGCTTCGGGCTGACCAGGGAGACAGCCGATAAGCTGTTCGCCGCCGGCGCCGACGCTATCACGAGCGGCAACCATATCTGGGAGAAGAAGGGCGCCGCGGAGCTGCTCGACGGCGACCCGCGCATACTCAGGCCGGCCAACTATCCGGCCCTGGCACCCGGCCGCGGACTCTGCGAGCTCGAGAAGGGCGGTCGGCGCTGGGCAGTCATCAACCTGCAGGGCCGCGAGGGCATGAGCCCG
>JAKQKE010000229.1 GCA_029560805.1 Spirochaetota bacterium | reverse complement strand
AGAGAAGGACCTCGAGAGCCCCCACGAGGGCGGCGCGATGATAGAGGTCTACGCTCCCGAGAGCGAGATCGAGGAGGGCGAGTTCATCGCCCGCGCGATCAAGGAGATCAAGCTCAAGGAGAAGCTCAAGTACGACCAGTTTGGCGTGCTCATACGCACGAATAACCTGTCCCGCCATCTCGAGGAGGCCTTCCTGGCCGCCGACCTGCCGTACAAGGTCTCGGGCGGCACGAGCTTCTTCCAGCGCAAGGAGATCAAGGACGTCATCTCATACCTGCGCGTGATAGCCAACCCGGACGATGACATCAACCTGATACGCATAGCCAACGTGCCGCGTCGTGGCATAGGCCGTCGCGCGATGGAGCTGCTCGCCGACATCGGCAGGCGCCACGGCCGCTCGATACGCGGCGCGATGCAGCTCGTGCGCACCGATCATCAGATAGACTTCCCCGAGCGGCTCAGGCAGGACATCGACTCCTTCCTGACCCTGCTCGAGTACGAGCGCGAGGAGCTCCTGGGCCGCCGTAACTTAGGCGCCAAGGTCCGCAAGCTCGTCGACACGATCGACTACTGGGGCTACCTCGTCTCCGAAAACCAGCATAACGACAAAGCCGCCAAGTGGAAGTTCCTGAACGTCGAGAGCCTGATCAAGGGTATCGAGACCTGGGAGAAGGACCCCGACAACCTGGACCCGAGCCTGTTCGCGTGGCTAAATCGCATCTCGCTGATCACCCGCGACGACCAGGAGGACGACGATTCGGGTAAGGTCAACCTGATGACCATCCACGCGGCCAAGGGCCTCGAGTTCGACGTGGTCTTCGTGGCCGGTTGCGAGGATGGGCTCATCCCGCACGCCCGATCGCTCGAGGAGGGCGAGGGCAACGTCGAGGAGGAACGCCGGCTCTTCTACGTCGCGATAACGCGTGCGCGGAAGCGGCTCGTGCTGTCGGCCTGCAAGCGGCGCCGTCGCAACTCCATGCCCGTCGATTGCGTTCCGTCGCCCTTCCTGGCCGAGATACCCGAGGAACTCCTGTGTTGGCGCGAGGACGAGGCGCCGCTGACCGAGGACGAACAGGCCGACGCCTGGGCCAGGGTGCATAGGATGTTCGCGCAGCCCGGCGACGAGGCTAGCTAGGTTATATAATATTTTTTTAGTATCAACCAACTCGTGCTATACTGAGCGCTGGTACCGGAGGTCGTATGAAACACGTCCTGGTAGTACTGGCGGCGCTGTCGATACTGGCGGGGCCGCTTTCGGCCCAAGCCGAGCGTCCGTTGCGCGTGGCGGTAGCCGAGTTCCAGACGAAGGGCGAGGCCACGTTCGAGGACGCCGGCCGCATTATCCCCGAATGGCTCATAGGCTCGCTATCGAGGATCCCCGAGTTCGACGTCGTGGAGCGGGTGCTCCTCGACCGCGTGCTCGAGGAGCAGGGCCTGGCTCTATCCGGCCTCGTCGGCGAGGGCGGGACCACGGCCGGGGCCCTGGCGGGGGCGGACGCCGTGGTGGCGGGCTCGGTCATAGCGTGGGCCGGTAGCCTGTCGGTGACCGTCCGGCTGATCGACGCGACGAGCGGCGAGGTGATACGCGCCGTGACGCTCCAGGACGCGAGCCCGAAGAGCCTGCCTTCGGAGCTCGACGGGGTCGCCAGGGTCCTGGCCGGCCAGCAGCCCGCGTCGGCGCTCAGGCCCCCGGCCGTCCCGGGAGTCAAGGCCAAGGAGTACCCGGTATCGGTCATCAAGGCGACGAAGAAGGGCGCGGCGCTGCGCGTCGTCATCGACCGTGGCCTCGAGGACGGCATCCGGGAGAAGATGGCCTACGCCATCATGATGCCGGTCTACGGCGCGTCCGAGCTGTCGGGCGACAGCGTGCGCGTCGGCATGAGGCGGGTCGGGCTGGTGGTGGTGGATTTCGTCGAACCGAACTTCGCCGCCGGCGACATGCTGCGTACCGGCCCGCACGACGGCCCCCGGGCCCTGGTCGAGTCGGCCGTGGCGGTGCCGACCCTTCCGTTCTCGATGGGTTTGGAGCTCGGTAGCCAGAACCTGGGCGGAGCATTCGGCCAGTATTTCGGCTCGGCCGGTGGCATTTTCGGCTATACCTGCGGTTATGAGAAGGCGAGCGCGCTCGCCCGTACCATCGGCGGCATGAGCGTCTCGATGTACTACGTAACGCCCGTGCTGGGTAATTTCCTATCCGCCGCCCACATCGGGCCAGGCTTGCTCCTGGGAACCCAGTTCATGCCGGAAGCCGGCTTCGGTACCGCGGTCGTACCCGTCGAATCGATAGTCCTCGTCGCCGCGGGCGGTTTCGTCGAGGCCGAGATTGCCGGCTTCCTGGTACGGGCGGGAGCGAGGGCCTCCCTGGCCCTCGGTAGCTTCGACCTCGGCTACGGAGCCGATTTCCTCGTCGACGACCGCTACGTCGGCCTCGTCGTCGAGCCCCTGCTCACCGTCGGCTACCGCCTGAGACTGACCGGGAACTAGGAGGCGATATGAAGACTGGAACGACGATACGCAATCGGGCCGCCCGCCTCGCGGTGGCTGCGCTGGCGCTGGCCGCCGCGTCGGCCGCCTGCAGGATGGACCTCGTCAAGGCCAGGCTGGCGCCGCCCGAGCTCGGGGAGTTCGTCGCGTACCGGATAGGCTTGGACGAGCTGTCCGTCGGCAACCCGGTACCGGCCTATCCGGTCGGCACGGTCCTGCGCTATACGCTCGACGGCTCCGATCCCGGTGCGAACGCGGCCATGCTCGGCGTCGGCGTGACCATCGCCCCGGTAACGGAACAGGCGACGCTCCGGGTCGTCGCGAGCCTCGCCGGTTTCGAGGATTCAGCCGTCGCTACTAGCGTCGCGGCCGACTTGGTGATGACCCTGAGCACACCGGATTTGGATAAGCTCGTACGTGGCTATACCACGATCTACCTCATGTCGTTGTTCACGGGCTATCCGGATGGAACCGTCATCCGCTACACGCTGGACGGCACGGAACCGGATGAGACGTCGGCCGGGGTGACCAAGGACGACGATTCCATATACGCGAACGGCCCTGTTACCATGAAGGCGAGGGCGTACTGCGCGGGGTGTCGGGCCTCCGCGGTAGCGTCAAAATTCTTCGATGACTAGTCTTCGAGCCGTGCGGACGCGCCTAGTCCCTGACCAGGAGCCAGGTCAGCTCGTGCTTGTTGTGCCAGAGGTGCAGTACGCGGGAGCCGGGGATCGCCGCGAAGCGCGCGACGGTCTGGCGGTCCCACTCGGTACCCTGCATCTTGATGGTGCAGACGAAGTTGCGCGCCAGGCCGGAGTCGAGCCAGAGCGATACCCAGTCGTATAGGGCCGGCGGGTAGCAGATGACGTCGGAGCAGAACCAGTCGACTGGGCCGATGTCCTCGGGTTTGATCGTGAACGCGTTGTGCTTGACGAAGCTGACGCCTGGCATCGCCGCGACCCGATCGTCGATGGGCGCCCGGTCGATGGCTATCACCTCGGCGCCGAGGCCGGCGAGGGCCCAGGTCCAGCCGCCGGGGCAGGCTCCGGCGTCGACGCAGCGCCGTCCGGGGCCGGGCATGGCGCCCGCCATGACGAGGGCCTCCCATAGCTTGCGGTAGGCGCGGCTCGGCGGTCCTTCCCTGTCCTCGGCGAAGTCGAGGCGGCCGTTCGGCCAGGGGCTCGAACAAGCCGCCGAGGCGAGCAGGGTATGCTCGTCGAGCAGCGTGAACGCTCCCATGGGCGCTCCGGGCACGGAGAACGGGAAGGCCTTGGGCTTGGACGGTAGCGGCGGCAGGGCGGCGGCTATCAGCTCGCCGCGCCTGGCGTTGCGGGTCGGGTAATGGGCCCAGTTGCGCTGCACGCCCTTGAGCAGGCGCGCGGCGTCCGAGATCGAGCCGAATTCGGCCGTGAACGGTTCCTTCCAGACGTTCCTCGTCCAGTAGGCCGTACGCTCCTCTCCCAGCACGGTTAGGAGGTCGCCGTCGCGGCGATACGGCTCGGGTAGCTCGCCCTCGAGATGAGCCATGAATCCGGGCGCCGCGTGGTAGCAGGCGGCGTCGAGGCGCGTCATCGTATCGCTCATATGAATTTATGTAACCTCGCCGCCTCGAGTAGACGCCTATTCCATATATTGTTTTCCATATACAACGCGCGTTGAGCCCTATCTTCGATGCGGCCGGCCCGTTGCTGGAGTAGCTTAAACGACCGCGACAGCACGGTCTGCTTGTCCACGGGCGGCGAGGGCAGGCGCTCCTCGAGCAGGTAGCAGAAGAAGCCGTAGCTACCCATGCCCGGATTGGCGCCGGCGCCGCGCTCGGATCGGGTCAGCTCGTGGAGCTGGACCGCGCAGGCAGGATCGCGCTCGTCGAGGCCCCGGGCGAAGAGCTCGAGCGAGGTCCGTAGCTGCGATAGCGGTGCGTCCGCGGCCTCGAAGCCGATGCTCCGTCCCTCTATCTCCGAGAAGAGGCATGACCAATCGAAGGAGTCCGCCGGGTCGAAGGCGCGTAGCGGAGGCTCCTCCGGTACGGTCAACCAGGCCCGGGCCTCGCGGGGCCGGCCGCGAAGCAACTCGAGTTCGCCGCGGAAGACCATGGCCTCGGGATCGGGGCGCGCCTCGTCGGTCCCGGCCTCGGCCTCGAGCGCTATGGCTGCGATGTCGAAGCTACCGGCGTACGCGAGGGCCCTGGCTCGCCAGATCCTGGCCCTCCTGGCCGCCTCGCCCAGGCCGTACGCCGCCGCCGTCTCGGCCAGCGCTCCGAAACGCCTGGCCGCCTCGTCATAGGCGCCGAGCTCAAGATCTATCCTGCCGCGTAGCGACTCGACGGCCGCCTTGGCGTCCATCCTGAACAGTCTCGACGACGACTCCTCCGCGTGTAACAGGGCCTTGAGCGCCCGGCCGACGGCTCCGGAGAGGAAGTCGACGACGGCCTTGGCGTACGCGGCCATCATGCGCTCGTAGTCGATACCGGCGCTTTCCGACAGCTCCTGGGCGTTCGTCAGGTAGTCGGCCGCCTCCGTATGCCGGCCCTGCGCTAACGACGCCAGGCCCATCAGGCGCTGGCTCCTGGCCTCGAGCCTCGGAGGCGCGCCCTTGCCGAGGGCCAGCATGGCCTCCCTGGCACCTTTCGACGCGCGCTCAGCGTCGCCCTGGGCGTAGGCCAGCTCCGACTTGACGAGGGCCTTCATCGCCTGGGCCCGCGGACCGGCGAGCCGTTCGTCGGCCGCGGCGGCGGCCGCCTCGCTGGCTATCCGGTCGCGGGCGACGAGGGCCGTCCAGAATCTGTTGACGGCCGCGGACGACGGGGACAGGAAAGTGGGCTCATCGCTCAGGGGTTTGTCCGGCCTCATCGCGTCCTCGAACAGGCAGTCGCAGATCAGACGCTCGTCGTCCTGGCGCTCTCCGACCCTGCGGAGGAAGCCGAGGCTGGCTCGGATGCGGCCCGAACGATAGAGCCCGACCAGGTAGCGCGATAGGCCGTCCCGCAGCGTCTCGGCCACGTCGTCCCCGATGACGGCGACCAGCTCGTCGGGCGCTAGCGGTTCTACCGGCGTCCTCGGATCGAACGGGTCGATGAGGCCGGCCTGGACGAGTAAGCGGCGCAGAACGGCGGCGCCCGCGCGCCTGAGCCCGAGGCGGCCGACGAAGTCGGCGAGTTCATCCGCTGACAGCTCGTTCTCGGCGATGACGATCGTATACAGGTAGATGAACGCCTCGAGCGGCAGGGCCTCGAGCAGGCCCGCGAGTCCGGAGCCCCCATGGGCTCGACGGTCGCCGTTCCAGCCGGATACGGCGCCGAAGCGTTCGGCGAGCGCCGCGCGCGTCGCGCCCTCGGTCGAGCCGAGCGCCAAGGACAGGGCGCTCGGTCTATCGTCGGCGTCGGCGAGGCCGGCCGGTACCCTGGCCGCCCAGGGGCCTATCCAGCGCTCGACCGGTCCGCCAGATGCTATGGACAGGTAGCGCTCGGCGCCGCGGCCGGACTCCAGCCTCGCCGCGATGAGCTCGCGGGCCTCGGGCGAGAAACGTTCGGGAGCGTCGCAGGCGACGACTCCGCCCGAGGCACCGAAGGCGTCGAGCCAGGAGCCTATGAACGCGGCGCATCCCATGGCTACCGAACCGGGAGCCGCAGCCGAGAACGAGGACGCCTCGACGAAGCGGAAGGCCATGGCGTCGTCGCCGCTTAATAACGCGTCGTCGCCTACTAACCCGTCGTCGCCTACTAACGCGCCGTCGCCTACTAACGCGCCGTCGCCGCGCGCGTCTCGGAAGCGCGCCATGATCGCCTCGATCAATGGCGAGAACGGTATGGGGCGTAGCCTGGCGCCGCAGAGTATCAGCGCGCGCTCCGGCTCCAGCTCCATCTCCTGAGCTATCGCGTCGATAGACCGGACGCTCGAGCCGGCGTCGAGGTGGACGAGCCTCGGTCCGTGCCTCGACTTGCCGATGGCCTTGGCCAGCGTGGCCGCGAGCCTGGGCCGGTCGAACAGGCGGGTCGCGTCGGCGTCGGCCATCAGGCCGACGTGGAGCGGTTGCCGCCAGCCATCGTCGCCGCTCGGGAAATAGGCCGCCAGGCGGCTCGCCGCCTCGGGGCTGAGCGTCTTCGAGTACGCCGAATGGTCGCGATAGCGAATCGCCGCCGCGAAGGCCACGGCATCGTCGACCGATTCGCCCTCGTAGACGGTCAGGCTCGCCCCGCGTAGCGCGGCTTCGCGGACCGTCAGCGACTCGACCGTCCTCCGCAGGGCCTCGACTGCCTGGATACCGTCGAAGAGACCGCCGGAGGGGAAGGCGACGACGAGCGGATCCTTCCTGGAGCCGACCGCGCCGCCGAATTCGGCCGCCGTCGACCCGAGTTCGTCCAGGAAGGCCGTGACCTCGAACACGCCGGTACGCTCGAGCTGAGACAGGTAATCTATGTAGATGCAGCAGTACACCATGAGGCGAACGTCCCCCGTGCGTTTTTCTCTCAGGCGAGTATAGTCCATGCCGGGCCGATCGGGAAGCGGGATTCGAGGCTGCCGGGCTTCCAGCTTTCCTTTTCGCTTGACGATATTTTTTTTGCCATGCTACACTTGCGCCCTAGCGGGTACGAGCGGTCCCGCGACCTTTCGGTCCGAGCATAACCTCAAGGGAATCCTATGACTATCAATACGTTCAGCCAGGTTATCATGTCGCCGCTCCTGTCCCGGCTATCCGTGCTGGCGTGCGCGGCCGCGTTGTTCTTCTCGCTACGCAAGAAGGACGCCGAGGGGCGCTCCGGCTCGTTCCTCGTCATCATAGCCTTCCTCGTCGTCAGGGACACCTTCCTGGCCGTCGTCGACCTACCGGGCGCGCCGTACCTGACCGACCTCCTCTATTTCAGCCTGGCGGCGTTCATGGTCATGGCGCCGTTCGAGCGATCGAGGCTCATGCTGATCGCGACCATGGCCGTCAACGCGGCCGCGGCCGGACTCTACGTCGCCTACGCCTATGCCGGCGTCCTGCCGTCGTTACCGGCCGCCGCCTTCCCTCTGGTGCCCGTGGCCGACGCTCTGTTCGTCGCCGCGTCGGGTGCCGTCAACGCCTCCGACCGTGGAGACGGATCCAGTCGGCTGATGTCCGAGAGCTGGCCGGTCGTCTTCGCCTGTCTCGGCGCGTACGCCGCCGCCGCGTTCTTCCTCGGCTACGAGTCGGCGGTGTTCGTTCGGCTCGTGGTGCCCGCGTCGTACGCCTGGCTGCTCGTCGTCGCCCTCATCGACCTGCGCGATCACGACGCCGAGACGATCAAGGCCGTCTCCTACTACGAGGAGTCCATCGACTCGCTGTATAACCTGACCTTCCGCGTCGGTACCGTGCTCAAAGGCAGCTTCACGACGGAGGACGTGCTCGCCAGCATGAACGAGGTCATGATCGCCGAGACCGGGGCCGATGGCGGCACGATCTACCTCGTGGACGAATTCGACGATATCATCGTAGCCAAGGCCTACGCCGGCACCTTCCCGCCGCCCTTCCCGCTACCCGAGAGCCTGCCGCGCAAGCAGAGCCGGATCGAGTCGTACCTGCGGCACGCCCAGTTCAGGCTCGGCGAAACCGTGCTCGGCGACGTGGCCAAGACCGGCAAGAACGTCTACTCGCCGGACACGGCGAACGACCCGCGCTTCGCGGCGTTACGGGCCGAGGGCGCGAACATGGGCGAGGATTTCCTCAGGACCTCCTCGTTCATGGCCGTGCCGCTGATGGTGGAGGACAAGATCATCGGCGTGTCGGCCGTCGCCCGGGTGGGTTCGGGCGAGCAGTTCGACGAGGCGGCCTTCGACCGCTTCAAGCTGCTGGCCAATTTCGGCACCCTGGCCGTCAGTAACTTCTTCTCGTTCCTGGCCGCCAACGAGCGTAGCGCGATCGAGCGTTCTGCCGGCATCGCGGCCGAGATCCAGAGCACCATCATCCCGAAGAAGCTGCCGCAGTTCCCGTCGCTCGCCATCGGCGCGTTCACCTCGCCGGCCCGCGGCGTGTACGGCGACTACTACGACGTGCTACGTACCCGCGAGGACAGGGTAGTAGGCGTGATAGGCGACGTGGCAGGCAAAGGCGTCCAGGCGGCCCTCGTCATGGTGATGATACGCGCGATACTCCACCTGATCACGAACACGAACAAGGACATCGCTACCGTGCTCGACTGGGTCAACCGCGGCATCACCGGCAAGATCGACATGGACCACTACGCGACGCTCGCTATCGTGGCGCTCAACGTGGCTACGGGCGAGCTCGAGTACGCCAACGCGGCCCATCAGCCGCTGCTCGTGTACCGCCGATCGACCGATACGATCGAGACCATCGAGACGAAGAGCGTGCCGATAGGCGTGGAGCGAGCTAACGAATACAGGCGCAAGGCCCTCAGGCTCTATGACGGCGACATCGCCGTGCTGTACACCGACGGTATCGTCGAGGCGATGAACGAGCAGGGCAAGCAGTTCGGCCGCAAGAGCCTCGGTCAGGCCGTGGCCAGGAACCGCGACCTGGCGCCCAAGGAAATAGCCGGTAAGATTAAGTCGGAGCTGTCGGCGTTCATCGGCGGGGCCAGGCAGCATGACGACCAGACGATACTCGTCTTCAAGATGAAACTATAGGGGAGGGGCTGAGGCATGGAGCTCAAGATCCGTAAGAACGGCAATAATTACATTATTGACGTCAACGGGGAGATGGATCTTTACAACTCGTACAAGCTCAAGGAGCTCGTCATGAAGATGCTCGAGAAGAAGGTCGAGCGCTTTATCATCAACCTGGAGAACGTGGACTACATCGACTCGAGCGGGATAGGTGCCCTCATCTATATTTGCTCTACCATTAAGAAGATGAGCCTAAAGCTGATCATCACCAACATCCACGGTTCGGTCAAGAAAGTGATCGAGCTGACCAAGCTGATGGGCTACTTCCCGATAACGAACAGCATCGAGGAAGCCATCCTGCAGATGGAAGACTAGGAGGGCGGCATGGCTGACAAGACGTACCTGAGCGACATCAAGGAAATCCGCGTCGATGAGAATAGCCCCCTGTTCGATAAGACCGGGATGCTCTACAAGGAGTTCCCCTCGGACTACCGGCAGATCAGGTACTTCACGCTCCTGATCGTGCAGTCGGCCCCGCTCGAGATCAAGGAGATAAACCTGCTCGAGCAGCAGATCAGCGAGGTGATCAAGAACGGCGTCAAGCACGGCAATCGTTGCGAGGCCTCGAAGAAGGTGAGGGTCTGGTACTCCTTCGACTCGACCCACGCCCACCTGATCGTCCAGGACGAGGGCGAGGGCTTCAAGGATTTGGAGAAGTGGAACGAGTTCAACCGAAATCGCCTCGAGATCCTGTCCGCCCAGGATTTCGAGAAGCTGTCGGACTACGTATCGTTCAGGACGCAGAAGAGCGATGACAACGACGGCGGCAACGCGCTGTTCGCCGCCCTCGAGTACTGGAACGGCGGCTTCGTGTTCAACGAGGCGAGGAACGCCGTAGCGATGCTTAAGAGCTTCCCGCAAAAGAAGCACGCCATAGGCTGAGCCCGGTTTCCCACCGTGACGACGGAAAGGCGGCCCTCGCGGGCCGCCTCTTCCTATGGCGCGGGGTCTTCGTGGCCTGCTACGGGTTGACGATGCGTATACCCTCGACCGAATCGGCGTCCTCGTCGGTGAAGGGACGGCCGTACAGGTACTCGAATAGGAACCTGAAGTCCTCGGGCGCCATCATGCGGAACTCGATGCCGAAGTAGCCTTCCCGGGCGCCGGCGTAATGCCGGCGTATGGTGCCGCTCGCCTCGACGGTGCGCTTCTTGGCCCTCAGTCGGACCGAAACGGCCGTACCTTCCTTGAGCGCCTGGATCAGCCGCAGGTCGTCGCAGGCGAACAGGAGCCCGCCGGCCGACACGTCGACCACCTGTGTCCCGTAGTCGGCGTCGAGCTTGGGCGCGTCCTTGAAGTAGCCGTGGAGCTTGAGCGACCACGAGAAGACCCGGGCGAAGGCCAGGAAGGTCTCGACGGTGCGTAGGTCGAACGGCGGCTTGCCCGCCTGCCTGTTGACTACCGTGGCGTAGCCGATGGCGTAGTCCTGGAACAGGATGGGCACGATGAGCTCGGACAGCACGTTCGACGAGCGCTTCGAGCGCTCCAGCCTGACGATCTCGTCCTCCGCGAAGTCCTCCTCGAGGCCCGAGTCGATAAAATGCTGCTTGAAGTCGTCGCGGGTCAGGATGGTCCGCTCGGCGAAAGGGTCGCTGCGTGGCAGGCCGCCGAGCGCCGTCGGTAGGTAGAAGCAACGGCCGGTGGTGGCCGCCAGCCGCTCCGGGACGGTCTCCGGCTTGCGGTCCTTGAACATCACGATGCCGCGGTCGCTGGCGACGGCGAGGGCCTTGCGCTCAAATTCAGCCATCAGGCCGCGCAGGTCGGACGGGTCGAAGTCGGGCGACGGCTCCGGCTCGCGGGACGGGCCCGAGCCCGCGCTCGAGGGAAAATCCAGGTCGTAGCGCTCTCCGGCGAACGCGAAGGAGGCGGAAAGGTCGCCTGGCGGAGGCAGGCGCACGAAACGCCTGCTCAGGTTCTTGTAGAGTTTATCGGGCATCGACGTAGCGAAGCGGCGTTCTCCCGGCTCGAGCATCGTCGCCTTGAAGGCTATCGTCTGGCCCCTGACGTTGTAGCGGAAGTCGTAGGCGGAGCCTTTACGCTGCAGGTCGAGCGGTAGCTCGTGGCCGAAGCTCAGCTTGCCCTTCTCGACGGCCAGGATGCACACGGTCCACTCGCCGCCGCCGGCGCCCATCGTGATGGGCGAACGCTCGCGCATCGCCGTCGACAGGAGAAATTCTCGCTCTATGTTTTTTACTAGCACCGCCATCGGCATGGTCCTCCGATAGCATTGTGCCTCAATCGCGATGATTGTTCAACGTTTTCGTCGATTATTCGTAGGCCTGGCGGCTCGTATCGTAGGGGTCCCATGGCTCCGACCGAGACGCTCCGTCCTCGAGCGCCTCCGGGTCGAGCTCCAGGTGCTCGATGACCCAGGTCCCGTCGTCGTCGGCGGCCAGGATGGCCAGGCCGATGATAGCCCGGGCGCCGCTATCGTCGGCGAAGGCTCGGAACGGGACGCTGGCGACCAGCGCCGGTCCGACGACGGGCCTGGCGAAACGTACCCGGGCGAACGATAGCGGGAACGCGTCGCCGAACCTGGCGCGGGCCAGGGCCGACGCCTCGGCGCCCATCGATCCGTACGGCGGCTCGCCCTCAAGGAGGCTACGCTCCAGCTCGAGAAGCGCCACGCTCAGCGCGGCGTTAGCCGGGGCGCTCGCGCCCGAGCCGTAGAGCTCGCCGAGCTCGAAGTCCCCGGCAGCCAGCGCGTCGAAAGGCCGTTCGACGAGGCGCCGGTCGACTCCGGCTAGGTTCGACGAGACGACCGCCTTGGAGGCTTTCGCGTCCGTCTCGACGGAGGTCGAGGCCTTGGGCGACGCCTTCATCGCCACGGGCGTTTCGGCCGGTTTCTCGACGGGTATATCGTCGGGCTTGTCGCGAGGCCCGGAGGCCTCGAGCGCAGCCGCTTCGCGCGCGGCCTGGCTCGTCGCCGCGGTCGGGCTCGTCGCCGCGGCCGGGCTCGTCGCCGCGGTCGGCGCGCTATCCGGGCGCTCCCTGCTCTTGGAGCAGGACTGGGCGGAGACGGCGAGCGCTAGTACGATAGCGGCGCCAGATATACCGTATAGTCGAGATCGGCTCGCTTGCATCGTGGTATAGTATCTCCAGACCGAGCCGGTCGATCAACCGGTTCCGACGGAGGCATCATGGACGACATCTGGCCGCGCCTCGGCATCGCGTTCGACGAACCCGTCAGGGATCCCCTCTGGCGCGACGTGATGATGCCGACCGAATTCGAACCTATTCTAACGAGCCCGGATTTCGTCAAGCTGTCGCGCATCCTCCAGCTCGGCCCGACGCACCTGGTCTATCCCGGCGCCACCCATACCAGGCGGGCCCACTCCATAGGCGTTTTCGAGCTGGCCAAGCGATCGCTCGCAACCGTGCTGTCGCGCTCAGGCCCCGTAGCC
>JAKQKE010000209.1 GCA_029560805.1 Spirochaetota bacterium | reverse complement strand
ATCATCGTCAGCGTTTCGAGCGCGGGTCGCGGCATTCGGACTGTCGTCTGGGAACCGCCGCGCACGATCGCGCTCGATGGATCGATAGGCGCGGCCTCGCACCTGTCGGCGTTGCTGATAGGCTTCATGAATATGTTCGGGTACTTCCTCCTGTCGTCCGCCCACGCCGAGCGTCAGCTGGGGTTACGGGAGCGGGAGATACGGAAGCGTAACGAGGAGCTGCTCGAGACCATCGAGACGAAAGACGCGCTGATCAGCGTCATAGCCCACGACCTGCGCGCTCCGGTCTGGAGCGCCACTCGTTACGTGCGGAGCCATCTCGTCGACTTCGACGGTGATCTCAACGTTAAGCGCGACAGCATCGTCACGTTGGCCGAGGGCCTGGACCGCATTTCCGGCCTCCTGGACTCGCTGCTCGAGTGGGCCATGTGCGCTTCCGGGCGCATCAAGCTTCAGCCGGTCCCGGTCAGCCTCGGGGAGGTGCTCGGCGAGGCGATTGCGGATCTAGGCCCGACTGCCGAGCTCAAGGGCGTGTCCATAGAGGCCGGCCTATCCGATGGCTTGGTCGTGGCCGACCGGCGGGCGCTCGCGACCGCGCTTCGGAACCTATTATCGAACGCGATCAAGTATTCGAGGCAGGGCGGAGCTATTAAGGCGACTATCGGGCCGTCTAGACAGGCGGCCGACTCCGCGGCCGCCGCCTTCGGCCATAAGGCGAGCCTCTCGGTGGTCATCGAGGATTCCGGCGTCGGCATGACCCCGGACCAGGTCGCCAAGCTCTTCGTGCCCGGCCGCACCAAGCTGACCCTTGGTACCTCCGGCGAGCAGGGCAAGGGCTTCGGGCTAGCCATCAGTAAACGCTTCGTGGAAGCGATGGGCGGTAGCCTGCTCGTCGATAGCGAGCTCGGCCATGGCACTCGCTTCGAGCTCGTATTTCCCGTCGCGTAAGTACGAATCGTGAAATAATTTCACGTCGCTCTCTAAAGCCATAGGTGTTGGCGTTGTCGGCAGTACGATCGTTTATAGATAAATATATGTAGAATAATGAATTAAAGAGAATGCACAAGTTGGGTGCCATATTTGGCACGATCCTTGCTAAATAATAAGCGTCGACGAGGTCGGCCGTGGCCCTAGGCCAACGACATCGAGAACCAGCAAGGAGTTCGATATGAAGAAGATCGTGATTGTAGGCATGATGGCGCTCGTCGCCATCGGCGCCGTCTCCGCCCAGGGCTTCGGCAGGGCGCAAGTCCCCGCGATGCAGGCCCAGCCGCCACAGGAGATCAAGACCGTCGAGGGCAAGCTCGAGCTCGTCCAGGGCCATCCCGCCATCGTGGTCAAGGGAACGACCTATTTTGTACGCCTCCCGCAGCTGCTCTACGGCTTCGTCGACGGCCTCAAGGAAGGCGCGACGGTCAAGCTCGAGGGCTACGAGACGGCCGTCCCCTACGCGACCAGTAGCTTCTTCTTCCAGGCCACGAAGCTGACGATAGGCTCGAGGAGCTACGACCTGTCACAGTTCGGCGGGATGGGCGGCTTCGGCGGCGGCATGATGGGAGGCCAGGGCTACGGTCGCGGAGCTGGCCAGCCCGGTCGCGGCCGCTGGTAATCGTCCGCTATCGATCGCCTAAGGCGATCGGGGGCCCGGGGCCGGTGAGGCCTCGGGCCCCCGTTTCTATAGGCCGTGCACCGCTCTCGCCTTGACCAAACGTGGGCCCACGGGTATCTTGGAATAACTCCTCCGGCAAAGGCGCGCGCATGAATTATTCCGACCCAACCAAACTCGGGCTCTTGGCCTGTCCAGGCGGCGAGCGCTTCGCCGAGCAGGTCCTTAAGCGGCTGTCCACCATCTATCGGCACCGTTTCGAGCGCAAGGTCCAGGTGATGGCCGACCGATACCACATTTCTAAGGAACTCGTGACGCGGAAGATCAACTTCGCGAACGATGTCTACTCGTCGATGCTATGCATCCCGGGCAACGTCAACGAGTACCGGGCGCCGAGGTTCAAGGTCAACGCGCGCTATACGTGGTTCGCCAACGGCGAGATCAAGACCGAGATCCTTGATTCCATACGCGGCAAGGACCTGTATATCTTCCAGGACGTCGAGAACCGCCAGCCCTGCAGGTTCAATGATGGCCGGGACGAGCGCGAGCTGTCGGTCAACGACCACGTGATGAACACCCTCGTCACGATAGACGCGGCTATCCAGGCCGGCGCCGAGCGCATCACCCTGGTCATGCCCGCCTATCCGTACTCCAGGCAGCACAAGAAGAAGGGCCGCGAGGGCTTGACCGCCGCGCGGCTCGGGCAGATCTTCGAGAACTACGGCGTCCAGCGCATCATCACCCTCGACATCCACTCCCGCGAGATAGAGAACTGCTTCAACAAGCTGCGCCTCGAAAACCTGCACGCTTCCTATCAGGTCATCGAGAAGCTGGCCGGCATCGTCGATGTCAGCGACGAGAACCTGGTCGTGCTCTCCCCGGACACCGGCGCGGTCGACCGCAACAAATTTTACGCGAGCACGCTGCAGAAGCCGCTCGCCATGCTGTACAAGGAACGCGACTACTCCAAGGTCACCAAGGACGCGACCGACTCCAACATCACCGAGATGAAGCTGCTCGGCGACATCCACGGCAAGATCGTGTTCATGGCCGACGATATGCTCGGCACCGGTGGCACGCTGCTCAAGGCTATGCGCTACCTCAAGGACCAGGGCGCCACGAAGGTGATCTGCGCCGTATCGCTACCGCTGTTCTCGGCAAACGCGATCGACGACTTCGACAAGGCCTACCGCGAGGGTCTGTTCTACCGGATAATCGGAACGAACGCCGTGCACCACGGCCAGCTCCTCAAGAAGGAGTGGTACATCGAGGCCGACGTGACCACGCTGTTCGCGCAGATCATATCGCTGCTGCACCACAACCGGAGCCTGTCGCCGATGCTCGACAACCGCGAGATCATCGCCAAGAAGATCAAGAAGGCGATGGCCGCGCAGGCCGCCCACCAGCCGACGCTCCCGCTCTGACTTTGAGGCTCTATCGCGTTCCCGAGCGTATCGACGCGTTCCTCTTCGATATCGACGGCACGCTGTACACGGATCGCGAGTACGGCCGCTTTCAGATCGAGGTCCTGGTGCGTGAGCTGGCCCGCATCCGGGGCGAGCCATACGACGAGGTCGCGGCCCTGGTCGAGCGTACGCGGGCCGCTCTGGCCGACGCCGAAGGCCGCGCCTCCACCAGCCTCGGCAACGCGATGGCCGCCCTCGGGGTCGACATAGGGACTGGCGTCGAGTGGCGGCGGCGCCTGATACGCCCCGAACGCTTCCTGTCAGTCGACCCTGCGCTCGTCGCCGCCCTCTCCGGGCTCCGCGACCGCTACGGCTCGGCGCTCGTCGCCGTCACCAACAACCCCAGGTCGGTAGGAGAGGCGACGCTCGAGGCCCTCGGCGTCCACGGCCTATTCTCGGCTGTCGTCGGCCTCGACGATACCATGCGCTCCAAGCCGGCGGCCGAGCCCTACCTGCTAGCCGCCCGACTTGCCGGCGCCGAGCCTGGCGCCTGCATTTCGGTCGGCGACCGCTACGACGTCGACCTCGCCGTACCGCTCGAGCTGGGCATGGGCGCCGCGCTCGTCGACGGCGTCGAGGACGTCTACGGCCTGGCCGAGGCTATCGACGGCGGCGCCGGTACATGATAGCGACGCTACCTGATGCCGCGCCGGCTGAGGGCGGCCAGGAGCTCGCTCGGCCGGTCGGTGATGATGCCGTCGATCCCGCCCGTCGACGTGGCCATCGATAGTAGGCGTTCCATCGTCGCCACGTCGTTCACCGTCCAGTACATCGTCGAGAGTCCCCTGGCTACGCAGTCCCGGCGCAGGCGCTCGGCCGTCAGGTCGATCGTGAATGGGCCGAGCCCGCTCGTCAGCGACAGGCTCATCGCCTCGTGCGGAGCCCGGTTGTTGAGCGCGTTCAGCCCGAGCGCGTGCCGGGCGTAGAAGCGGTACGCCTCGGGCTTGGACGCGGCCCGAGCGACCCGTTCACCGGGTAGCGAGTCGAACTCCAGGAGGGGTTCCTCGTCGTTGCAGGCGACCATCGTGGTGGTCGCGCGCCCGTAGGCGTCTATCAGCCGCCTGAGCTCCCTCGCAGAGGCCAAGCCCCGGTCGCCTAAGTCCTTTATTTCTATCAGCATGGGCATGGAGGGGTACTCGCGGAACAGCTCCTCGAGCGACGGCACGTAGGCCCCGATGCCTATGTAGGGGTTCCTGGCAGGGTCGCGCACGACCTCGCCGTCCTCACCCAGGAGGCCGTAGCCGGCGTCGAGGAAGCGTATCTCGGCGTAGGTTCTGTCACCGACCGGCCCGACGCCGTCGGTCGTACGGTCGAGGGTTGTATCGTGGATAACCGCCAGGACGCCGTCGGCCGTGAGCACCACATCGAGCTCGAACGCGTCGACGCCAATCTCGGAGGCGCGCTCGAAGGCCAGGTCGCTCGACGACGGCCGCTCCATCGCTCCGCCCTGATGCGCCAGCACGAGCGGAGCGCCGTCGGCGTGGGCCCGCCAGAGTGGTGGCGCGGCCATGCCGGACCTGGGCCACAGGCCGATAATCAGCCACGCGATGGCGAGCGCGCCCATCACCGCGAGGATGAGCCATTTCGTCGTAGCTCTATGCGTTTTCATGCGGACAGTATACGACCGAACCGGCAGCCCGCAAGCGCGATCGTCGCTCTCGATGCGATCGTCGCTCTCGATGCGATCGTCGCTCGCCTAGCTCCTGGTCCTCAGGGCGTGGGCCACGCCGAACGCATGGTCGCCTATCTTCTCTATGTGCCTGACCATGTCCATGAATAGGAGCTCGGCCTTCACGTTCTCGCCGGATTTGAGCCGCTTGCGCGCCTTCTTCTTGAGCGTCGTACGGAAGTCGTCGATACTGTTCTCCAGGTCCTGGGCTATGGCGAGCTGCTCCGCGCTGATAGCGCCGTTGATGTTGTCCTTGACGAAGCGCAGGAAGTTCTCGACGAGCAGAGTATAGGGCCCCAGGCTCGCTATCTCCTCCGCGTCGACGACGAGCCCGCGCGAGCGGGCCTTGTCCAGCAACAGCACGAGGCTGAAACAGTCATCGGTGATGTCCTCCAGGTCGACGACGATGCGCATCATCTTGCCAATGTCGCGCTGTCTGTCGGCGCTCACCTCGTGTCCGGCGCACTCGAGTAGGAATCTCGACAGTTCGTCGCGCATCTGGTCGGCGTAGTCCTCCAGGCCGCGGAAGCGCTCCACCTCGTCGGAGACATCCTCGGTCCCGTCGCGCAGCAGCTCGCGCCAACGGACGAACATCGAGCCGCATAGGCCGGCCATGTCCGAGATCTCCTTCTGCGCCCGGATCAGGTTGAGCTCCGGGCTATCGACGAGCGGGGCGGCCACGTACTCGAGTTTCTGCGGCAGGTCGTCCTCGCCGGGCTTGGCCTTGACGAACCTGGTTACCAGTTCGGACAGTTGCTTGGCGAAGGGCGCGAAGACCGCCGCGTTGATCACGTTGAAGACCGTATGCATCATCGCAATGTGCTGGGCCACGGTGGAGCCCCCGGCCATCAGGTTGACGAGGGCTAGGAATGGCTTGAATAGGATCACGGCCCAGAGCGATCCGAGCACGTTGAACAGGATGTGCAACCAGGCCGCGCGTCTCGCGTTCGCCTTGGCCCCGATCGAGGCGAGGAACGCGTCGATCGTGGTGCCGATGTTGCATCCGAGGACCAGCCCCGCGGCCATCTCGAAGCCGATGACACCCTCCACGGCGAGCGTGATCACGATGGCCGTCGAGGCGCTCGATGAGTGTATCAGAATGGTCAGTACCGTGCCGGTCGCCACGGCTATCAGGATCGACAGCACGCCCATGCCGGACAATCCCTCGAGGAAGCGGATCACGTCGGCCGAGGGCCTCGGGATCGCGTGCGCCAAGAAGTCCAGCCCCATGAACAGGAGCCCGAAACCGAGCGCCGCCTCGCCGTAGTCGCGTAGTCTGGACTTGCGTTTCGGCAGGGTCATCATGATGAAGCCGGCGCCGACCATCGGCAGGGCGAGCGCCGAGATATGGAAGTCGAAGCCGATCAGCGACACGATCCAGGCCGTGATCGTCGTTCCGATGTTCGCGCCGAAGATGACGCCGGCGGCCTGGGCGACGGTCAGAAGCCCGGCGTTGACGAAGGAGACGACCATGACCGTCGTCACCGACGACGATTGGATCAATGCGGTCAGCCCGGCTCCGGTCAAGAGGGCCTTGAAGGTGGTGCCGGTCATCAGGTTGAGGGCGCGCTTGAGCCGGTCGCCGGCGGCTCGCTGGATGCCGTCGGACAGTATGCGCATGCCGTAGAGGAATAATCCGAGCGATCCGACCAGTTCTATCAGTACAACGACAACATTCATTAAGTAGCCTTTCGAGGCATCGACGCGGCCCGACAGCCGCGCGACGAGGTGGGGTGAGCGTCGCGTACGCTCCGTTATAGCGTAATCGAGCCTAAAAATAAAGCGCGCTGGTCGCGTATACGGTCTGGCTGGATTCGCGCTATAGTAAGTGCATGAATCCCCTATCGTCTCGGTCGCCGCGCCGTGCCTTCCGGGCGCTCGCTTCCGTGATCGTCGCGCTCGGGGCGTCCACCGCGTTCGCCGCGCCCCTCGCCTCCGTGGCCCTGCCGGATACGGCTTCCGCCCTGCTCCGGGGCGAGGAGCCTCGCGCCTCGTCGTCCGGCGCCGACCCGGCGCTGTCGCTGCTACCGCTGCATCCCGCCGCCGACCTTATCCGCGGCGCTATCCGTTCCGAAGCCCCCGACGTGGTCGTCGAGGCGGTATTCCTGTGGCTGAGGCGCGGCCCGACGACGGCTGACGAGGTCCTGTTGGTCTATAACGCCCTCAGGTCGATCGGGAGCCTCGAGGGTATCCAGTACTACTCGGCCAGCCGAGGCCGGACGCGCACGCTCTACGAGCGCTCCACCCTGCTGGCCGGCCCGAACTCGGATCGGGCGCTCACCGACACCCGGCTCCAGGCACTGCCGGCCGGCGGCGAGACGCTCTATGCGCTCCAGCGTGATACGACCTTCGGCGAGAACCGTTACCGCGTCGAGCTGTCTGCCGGCGATGGCTATGTGGCGCAGTCGTCGTCGAACCTGACCGGGATGCGGCTAGGACTCGTCCCCGTGGCGGGGCCGGGCGACGTGGTCGTACGGGTTTTGGTCATCCAGGTCGACGAGGGGCTGCTATTCTACGTCGCCTCGAGCGCCAAGGCCGCCGTGGTACCGGGGGTCCGGGGCAGTCTCGAGCGATCCTTCGCGAACCGGGCGGCCGCGGCCTTCGCGTGGTTCTCCGGCATCATGGACGCCGCCGCGCCGAGCGGCCGCTAGGGAAGCGGTTCCACCTCGACGGCTTCTTCGACCCGGCCCGGAGCGTCGGAACGTATCGCGCTGAGCGCTCCAGGCGCCGGCGGCAGGCCATCCCGTGTCTTGACGAAGGCGAAGTTGCGCATGACCCGCACGAAGGTCTCGGCCTTGCGCTTGCCCTCGGATAGGGTGGCCAGGAGCTCCTTGTTGCGTACGCCCCCGAGGCTCCTGATGTTGGTGACGAGGTCGGGGCTCGGCTTTTTATAGTCGGCCAGCAGCTCGCCGAGGGTTTCGGCCAGCATCTGGAACAGGCCCGTCTCGTCCTCGCAGATCTCCCGGGCCTTATAGTTGATCTCGTCGACCAGCTTGGTCAGGAAGGGCATGATGTCCTTGCCGTGGCGCATCTCTTCGACGTAGCGCTTGACCGCCGCGACGCTGACTCGGGCGTTGCTCTTGAGGCCCTCCTCGAAGGCCTCGACCCGCGGGCCGGTCCTGTCGCACTGGAACAGGATGTTGGCCAGGCTGTTCTGGAAATTCTTATTATCGAAATAGCCCTCGACGAGGACTTTCTTGACCGTCTCCTTGATCTGCGTCTCGAAGACGCCCTTGACGAAGGTCTTGAGGATGCCCATCGGTTTGACGTGGGTAAAGCCGTTCGGGCTCTCTCGCCGCAGGTAGGAGTCGACCTCCTCGTTATAGCCGTCGAGGACGAGCACCTCGGTGCCGCCGAACAGCTCGCGAATATCCAGGGATACGGCGTTCTCGTGGCGCTCGCGGAGCAGCCTTTCCCGGTCGCGCTCGTACTGCGTGACGACGCGCTTGCGGTATTCCTCGATATGGTCCGTCCTCTGCCGCTTGGTATCGGGCTCGTAGATGGCGTCGCGCTTGGTCAGCCTGATCAGGGCGAGCAGGTTATCGCTGGATAGGCGGTACGAGAGTATCTTGTTCAAGGTCGAGAATAGCTTGGTTATCTTGCCGGCCTGGCTGGCGGCGGTCGCCGGCGCGTGCCGCTCGAAGACCTTCATCGTCTTCCGGAGCAGGTTCTCCGAGAAGGAGAAGCCGATGAGCAGGTAGTAGGCGTCGATGAGTTCGGGCAGGACCTGCTCTCCGGCGCAGGGCTGGAAATCGGGTCGGTAGCGGGAGTCGTCAAGACTGGCGCCGGGATCGAAGAAGCCGAGGGTGCGCTCCCAGTCGTGCCTGCAGACCTCGATGAAGCGCTCGACCTCGTGCAGGTCGGTGTTGAGAGGACCGTCCGACAGCGCTTCGAGGCTTTTGAGGAAATGCTGGAAGTCCTTGGCCACGGCTTCCTGTTCCTCGTCGTCCCTGACGGCGTTCTCGATGCGGGCCTTCATGCCGTCGTAGGCGAAGCTCTCCTTCTTCTCAAGCTCCTGGGGCGGCAGCTCGAGGTCGACGAGGTAGTCGAAATAGCGTCTGGAGACGCGCAGGTCCGGATGGGCCAGGGTCCGGTCGGCCAGATCCATGAGCGGTTTGATCGCCTGGCAGAACAGGTACAGATCCTGCGCGAAGCCGGTCATGACGAGATTGTTCTTGAAGCGGTAATACGGCGGCTTGATCGGCGAGATGACCGAGTAGATGCGCTTCAGCTCGCCTTTCGCGCCTATCTCGAGACCGAGGAGGCCGCGGAAGAACGATAGGATTGCCTGTAGGATGCCCATGGCCATCTATTCTACGGCAGGATGGGCTCGGCGACAAGCGTGAGCGGCCCCTGGTGTTACGAACCTTATTGGTCCCCGGCGATGAAGGCTAAGCCCGGCGAGCTTCCTCCAGCCAGTCGTCAGACGCGCCGTAGAGCAAGGAGCGGTGGGCGAAGACCGGCGCTCCCGAGGCGACCGCCAGGGCGAGCGCGTCCGAAGGCCGCACGTCGCGGATCCAGCTACGGAATCCCTTCGAGTACTCGAGCCTGGCTAGGAAGCCGTCCTCGTCGGCTCCGTACAGTCCGTAGATCTCGATCCGACGTATCGTCAGGCCTTGCTCCCTGAGGATCTGGACCATCAGCTCGTGGGTAAGCGGTCGCGGCGTGGCGATGCCCTCGAGCTCAAGCAGTATCGCGCCCGCCTCGGCCGCGCCGACCGCGACCGAGAACTCGCCGCCGCCAGAGGCTTCCTCGAGCACTACGACGGGGGAGGCGTCCTCCGATGGCATCTCGACGCTCCGAATCCTGACGCGCACCAATTCTTCGCTCATACCGGAAAGTATAGTACGGCTTCCGGGTTTTTCACGCCCGGGCCGGGACGCGAGCTTCCTTGACTACTCGGCGAGCAGCCGAGTACACTTCCATTCTATTATGAAGCGGTCACCACTCTTCCTTGCGTTCTCGGGCTTGGAACTCGCCAGGTATTTCGCGCTCGTCCACGCCGTCCGGGTATTCTGCTCGGCCGCCCCAGCGGCAGGCCCCGCGCTCAGGATAGCCGCGGCTCCGAACGCGCTGTTCGCGGCTGCCTTCCTGTTCCTAGGGCTCGATACGGAGCGATACGCCGGCTTCAAGCCGCTCCTGGTCGTAGGTAAGGCCCTGAGCCTGTTCGGCGGCCTCGTGGCGTTACCCGGGATGCTCAGACTCGGCGCCGCGGGTCAGTCCGAGTCGGTCGCCGCCTACCTCCTCGTCGGGATAGCCGCGTGGGACGCGCTGTCCGCCTTGCCGCTCCTGGTCCCGGCCGTGGACCGAGGCCGAAGCGAATCGGTTCCACCGCCCATGCCGCCGAACGCCGAGCCAGAGCGCGTGGAGCCGGACTGATGCGTATCATACCCGTAGCGAGCGGCAAGGGCGGCGTTGGCAAGTCCCTCGTCTCAGCCAACCTGGCTATCGCCCTGGCCCAGGCCGGCCGCAGGGTCGTACTGGCCGATCTCGACCTCGGCGCGTCGAACCTGCACCTGATACTCGGCTTCAAGGCCTATACGCATGGCCTGGGCACCTACCTGTCGGGCGCCAAGATACGCTTCGAGGATATCATCTACGATACCGACTACCCGAACCTGCGCTTCATCCCCGGCGACGCGGAGATCCCCGGGCTGGCCAATATCGCGTACCGGCAGAAGACGCAGCTGGCCAAGCGGCTCCTGTCCGTCGAGGACGCCGACTACCTGATACTCGATCTCGGCGCCGGCACCGGGGCCAATATCCTCGACTTCTTCCTGCTGTCCGGCCGCGGCATCGTCGTGACGACCCCGACGTTGACGGCCACCCTCAACGCGTACCTGTTCCTGAAGAACGCGGTGTTCAGGCTCATGTGGGACAGCTTCAAGCCCAAGTCCAAGGCCCGCGCCCTGCTCGAGTCGCTCAAGAAGGACGGCGCCTCGCTCCAGAGGGCCTATATCCCCGAGATACTCGGGCGCGTCTCCGAGCTCGATCCCGCGAGCCGCGCCGCCTTCGACATGCGTATGAGGAAGCTGTCGCCCAGGCTCGTGCTCAACATGCTCGAGGATCCGAAGGACGCCGAGAAGGCCCAGAAGATCCGCCGATCCTGCCGCGAATACCTCGGCATGGATCTCGAGCACCTCGGCATCGTCTACCGCGACGACATGCAGGACGTGGCGCTCGGTAGCCGCATACCGATCATCCGCTATAAGCCGCAGTCCATTCTGTCGCAGGCTATCTACCGCCTGGCAGACAAGTTGCTCTCGTCCGAGGACGACGACGACGCTTTCCTCGACCCCGAGTACCTCGACGACAGCTACGGCGCCGCCGATACGGAGGCCGAGGCGGACTTCGACGCCAAGCTCGACTATGTCGAGGAGCTCCTGTCGTCCGGCGCGCTGACCCAGGGCGAGCTGATCGAGACGATACGTATGCAGCAATACGAGCTCGGCCAGTTACGTAAGGAGAATCAGTTCTACAAAGCCAAGATGGCGAAGGCCCTAGCTCAGGGCTTCAAGGCCTAGGAGCCGAAGCGATGGCCGGAGCGACCTTTCGAGGGGAGACGACCTTGCTCGTGGACGAGCTCGGGCTGCGGGCTTCGTTCCGTTTCGAGCCCTCGGCCGACGGCCCGGAGTACGGCGTCGATGGGCTGGCCAGGAAGCTGACTGAGGCTAGGATCGCCGGCGTCCAGGGCCGCAGGCTCGACGAGATCGCTAAAACCTTCGCGGTTGCCAAGGCGCCCGTGACCGAGACCGTAGCCTCCGGACACGCGCCCGAGGCCGGATTGCCCGAGGCCGCCGAGTGGGCGGAGCCGAGCACGCCCGATGAGTACCTGCCTTTCGCGGCGGAGGCCCTCTCCGCCGCGCCGCCCCCGGAGCTGTACCGCGTCAGGGTCGAGCGCGTAGCCAGGGAGCGGATCGTCAAAAAAACGTCGGCGCTACCTTTCCTGCCGCCGAAGGAGGAGAAGGTCGTCGACTACGAGAAGATCGAGCTGCGCGAGCCGATAGCTGTCGACACGAGGGTCATCATGAGCTTCTGGGCGCCTAAAGGAGCGACGGTGGCCGCCCTCGCGCCGCCCCGCCCGGGCAAGCCGGGCAAGAGCGTCTACGGCAAGCCGATCCCGGCGCCACGGGTCGAGGACTCGGCCTTCTACCTCGGCAAGGGCCTTTCCCGAGTTAGGAACGAAGTGAAAGCCGAAGTTGGCGGTTTCGTCCGGGTCGGCGAGCGCTGGGCCGACCTTATCCCCTTTGGCTCCGGGGACTACTCGGTGCGGCTGTCGGACGACGGAGCCACCGCCCTGCTCGACTATACCCCCGGCGACAAGCGCCTGCCGCCTCCCGACGCCGCCGCGATACTCGAGGCTGCCCACGCCCTCGGCCTGGGCGCCGAAACCCTGATAGGCGCCGAGGAGACGGCCTCGGCGCTGCTCAGGTCGACGAGGAGCGGCCAGCCCCTCGTCGGCTTCAGCTTGTCCTGTGACCGCGACGCCTCGGCGAGAGTCGACGTTTCGCCCGACAGGCTCAGAGCCACGCTGACGGTGCTCAAGGGTCGGGGCCGAGGCAAACCGCTATCGCTGACGATGGTCAGCGAGGCTCTGGCCGGGCGTCGCCTCAAGGGCGTCAAGATCGATAAGCTCAAGACCGATGTGGTCGCGTTCTATAGAGGCAAGGAGACGGAACTCGAGGACTACGTCCTGGCCGTCGGCAAGGAGCCGACCAAGGGCAAAGACAGGACGTTGATCTATAGTGTCGCGTTCCTGCCGGTGCCCCAGGCCAAAGAGTATCTCGAGGCCGTCGAGGCGGCGCCTCTCCTATCCAAGTACGCCCAAAGGCTCGACGAATTCCCGCTCTCGGCCGCCGGCCGCGTCGCTCTGGTCAAGAAGGGACAGGAGATAGCCAGGTTCAGCCAGCCCTCTCCCGGGCAGGCCGGCGTCGACGTATACGGAGACGCTATTCCGGCTCCTCCCGGTAACGATCCGCTGGTCAAGGCCTTCGACTACGTCCGGTTCTCCAAGGAGTCGATAGAGGGTGAGGAGGACGGGCTGGTCCTTATCGGCGACGGAGAGGCCGAGACTGCGTCCGTGGCCGAAGCGAAGCCCTCCTCCGGTCCCGGAGACTCCGAGCCCGGATCGGAGGCAGCCGCAGCTCCGAAGGAGCCCCCGAAGCCTTCGGCCATTCTCGTCAGGGTACTGCCGTACCGCGACGCCAAGGTCGCCGTGACCATAGCCGAGGACGCGATGTCCGCGGCCGTCGACGTCGAGAAGGGCTATGGGCTCGGCCGGGAGCTGACCCTGGAGCTGGCCCAGGAAGCGCTCGCGCAGGCCGGCGTGACCGAGGGCGCCGACCTGAAGGAACTGGCCGCCGCGCTCAACGAAGCCCGCGAGGGCCGAATCGTTTCGTCGCGGATCATAGCGCGGGGAGCCCCGCCGGTGCCGGCCGGAGGCTACCGCCTCAACTGGCTAATTAGGATAGCCAGCGGCGCCGCCTTGACCATGCGGACCGACGGATCCGTCGACTATAAGAACCAGGATCGCTCTACCGTCGTCGTCGAGGGGCAGCCTCTGCTCGAGCTCCTGGCCATCGGCGTCGAGGGCCAGGACGGCCGCGACGTGCTCGGTGGGATCATCCCCGCCCCCAAGGACCCGAGCGTTGTCGATCCCCCGAGCTTCGACGATTCGATAGTCGAGGAGCGAAGGGAGAACGGCGATCGACTGCTCAAGGCCGCTAAGAGCGGCGAGCTGCGCTTCGAGAAGAACGCCCTGTCCATCGAGGCGGCGCAGCGTGTCAAGGGCGACGTCGGGCCGGCCACCGGCAACATCAAGTTCCCCGGCCCGGTGGCCATAGCCGGTACGGTGCTGACCGGCTATGCCGTGGTGGCCGGGGGCGATGTCACGGTGACCGGCGCCGTAGAGGCGGCCCTCGTCTCCGCCGATGGCTCGGTTAAAATAGGCGAGGGCGTAAAAGGCGCCAAGCGCGGAACGATACGCGCCCGCAAGAGCCTCGAGGCGTCGTTCGCCGAGCAGGCCATGCTCCTGGCCGTCGAGGACATTACGCTTAAAAATTCCGCCCTCCTCTGTAACGTCAAGACCAACGGCCTCCTCAAGTTGCTCGGCGAGCGCGGCCACTTGATCGGCGGGATCTGCCGGGCCAGGAAGGGAGTCGAGGTGCAGAACCTCGGCTCGGCCAACGGTGCGCGCACCCAGGTGTCCTTTGGCCAGGACTATCTCGTCAAGGACGCGATCGAGGCGGAGGAGCGGGAGATCGAGAGAGTCAAGGCGCTGATTCTCCAGACCGATAAGCGGATGCGCGAGCTCGAGGCCGACGGCGGGAGCCTCGATAAGGTCCGCCAGGATAAGCTCCGGCTCGTCAAGTTGCTCGAACAGCGATCGCTCCGGGTCTTCGAGCTCAGGGAAAAATTCGAGGAGCACTTCCCGAGCGAGATCGTCGTCCGGGGCACGGTGTTCGCGGGGGTGGTCATCGAGAGCCATAACCGCTTTCACGAGGTCAAGCAGGCCAAGCAGAAGGTGGCCTTTTCCTTTGACCCCCAGCTCGGCCGCGTCGTCGAGCGGCCGCTCAAGTAGCGTCGTCGCCGCAGTAGCGTCGTCGCCGCAGTAGCGTCGCCGCGCTAGCGGCGTCGCGGCCGTTGCGCCCGGGCCGCCCGCCCGGGTATAGTACCAGCAAGCCAAGCAGACCGTGGAGGTACCGATGCTCGCCGCAGTTCAGTTTCCGTCGTGGATCCGACCCGAGATACTGCCGTTCCTGCCGCAGTTCCCGCTGCGCTGGTACGGGCTCATGTACCTCGTCGCCTTCGGCGTCACCTACCTGCTGTTCAAGCGTCAGGTCAGGACGAGGCGCCTCGGCTATTCCGACGACGATATCTCCGGTTTCTTTCTGGCCGGCATCGTCGGGCTGATCCTCGGGGCCAGGCTGTTCGGCACCCTGCTCTACGATACGAGCGGCCTGTACTGGAGCAAGCCTTGGCTGATCTTCTGGCCCTTCGGCGAGGGCGGCAAGTTTACCGGCTTCATGGGCATGTCGTTCCACGGCGGCATGGTCGGCCTGATCGTCGGCATTCTGATCTACTCGAAGCGCTTGCGGCTGGATTTCCTCGAGTGGGCCGATATGGTCGCTGTCTCGGTGCCGCTCGGCTATACCTTCGGCCGTCTGGGCAACTTCATCAACGGCGAGCTATGGGGCAAGGTCAGCTCCGCGCCGTGGGCGATGGTCTTCCCGCGGGCCAAGCGCTTCCCGACGAGCCTGCCCTGGGTCCGTGAGGTGGCCGAGAAGGCGGGCCTGGCGCTCGATGGCGCGATGGTCAACCTGCCTAGGCACCCGTCGCAGCTCTACGAAGCGCTGTTCGAGGGCGTCGTCCTCTGGCTCGTGCTGTGGTTCATCGTGCGTCCGCGCAAGCCGTTCAAGGGCTTCGCCGTCGGCGCCTACCTGGTCGGCTACGGCCTCGTCCGCTTCGTCATCGAGTACTTCAGGGAGCCCGACGCCGACCTCGGCTACATCGTCAAGCTGGGCGACCCCGACGCGTCCATTCACCTGTTCACCACGCCGCTCAACTTCTCGATGGGGCAGTTGCTCTGCTTCATGATGATCGTGGGCGGACTGGCCTTCATCGCGATAGTCGGCCGGCGGGCTAAGCGCGAGTCGTCGCTGCTGGCGGCCGCCGAGGCGGAGCGGGCCAGGCTCGACAGCGCCAAGAAGAAGCTCAGGAAGCGCTGAGCGGCCGGGCGGGCGTGATAGCTTCGGCCGGCCCGCCCTAGCGCGCGTCGCCGAAGCAGGTTCCGACGAGGCGCGCGGTGCCTATCATGTAGTGGTCGGCCGGGATCGTCTTGGTCTTGTCGGCCACCTCCGACAGCGGCACCGAGGTGACTCCGGAGTCGCGCATCGCGACCATGCGGCCAAAGCGGCCGCGCGCGAGCAGTTCGGCGGCCGCGGTTCCGAAACTGGTCGCCAACACGCGGTCGTAGGGGCTCGGCGTGCCGCCGCGCTGCAGATACCCGAGTACCGTCACGCGGGTCTCCATGCCGGTGGCCGCCTGGATCTCCGCGGCCACCCGATAGCCGATGCTCGGGTAGGGCATGCCCTCGCGTAGGCGCTTACGCTCCTTCTTCGGCATAGCCGCCTCCTCCCTGGACATGGCTCCCTCCGCGACGACGACGATGGAGAACTGCTTGCCTTCGGCGCGCCTGGCCTCGATGTCGCGCGCCACGGAGGCCGGGTCGTAGGGTAGCTCCGGTATCAGGATCACATCGCCGCCTCCGGCCACGCCGGCGTACAGGGCCAGCCAACCGGCCTTGTGGCCCATCAGTTCGATCACCATCACCCTATTGTGCGAGTGGGCCGTCGAGTGGAGGCGGTCGATGGCCTCCGTGGCTATGTCGACGGCCGAATGGAAGCCGAAGGTCACATCGGTACCCCAGATGTCGTTGTCTATGGTCTTGGGCAGGCCGACCACGTTGAGGCCCTGCTTGGCTAGCAGGTGGGCCGTGGTGTTCGTACCGTTGCCTCCGAGCACGACCAGCGCGTCCAGGCTGAGGCGGGCGTAGTTCTCGAGAATCAGCTCGGGCTTGTCGTGGCCAACCTCTGAGTCCTTGAGCTCGCCAGCGTCGTCGGAAGGCTTGAACGGCTTCTCGCGGGACGAACCGAGTATGGTGCCGCCTCGCGTCAGGATGCCCGAGAAGTCGTCCGGCGCCAGGTCTCGGGCGTCGCCTTCGATCAGGCCTCGGTAACCGTTCGATATCCCGACTATTTCCATGCCGTAGACGCCGGAGGCCGCCTTGGCGACGCCGCGGATCGCGGCGTTCAGGCCGGGGCAATCGCCCCCGCTCGTCAGTATCCCGAAGCGCCGTACCGCGATCCTCGACATGGCTTCCTCCTCGATACGGCCCCGACGGCTGCGCGTTCGGGTCAGCGGCTGAACAGGCTCCCTCGGCCGCCGAGGCGGAGTAGGCGGCGCGTCTCGCGAGGCTCCTCGTCGAGCGTCTTGACCACCTGTCTGGCCAGGAGGTCCGCCTGGTCGGACTCGTCCTTGGCGCCGACGAAGCGCACCTTGCCCGGCGCGGAACGTACGAGACCCTCGGCCAGCCCGAGCAGGGCCCCGGCCGCCATCGAGCCTATCGGGCCGCGCTCGGCCTGCGCGACGATGAGGGCTATCGTCCCCCCGCCGCGCTCATCGAGGCGCTTGGCGGCCTCGCGGATGAGCTCGGCGTAGCCGGCGGCCCACTCCATGGCGGCTCGCTCTATGGACGCCGGTGTCTGGTCGACTATGCCGGCGGCGTCGGCCGGCGGGTCGGCGAAGATCACCAGCTCGTCGAGCCTGCCCCCGAAGGCCGTCTCCGCCTCGAGCACGGCCGCCCTGGCCGAAGCGAACGACAGCGGGTTCCAGTCGATCACGTCCGCGCCGTCTCCCGGCTCGTCGCCGGAGGCCGGTTCGCCAGGCTCGACGAGCCGCAGGGACGCGACGGCTCGCCCGGATACCTTGGCCTCGGCGGCGAACGCCTTGACGCGCTCCGTCCCCGCCGGGACCGCCAACGTTGTCTTTTTCACGGGCGCAGTGTACTATGGGCGGCGAGCGGACGCAAGGTAGCGTCTTCGTCCGAGCCGCCTTGAACGGAGTTCCCATGAAGCTTGCGCTATGCCAGATCGACGCGGTCATCGGCGACTTCGACGGCAACGTCGAGCGCATCGCCGCGGCCGCGCGGGTCGCCGCCTCGTCCCCGACGCCGCCGGACCTCGTCGTATTCCCCGAGATGAGCCTTTGCGGCTACCCGCCGATGGATTTGCTCGATCAGCCGAGCTTCGCCGAACGCGACGAGGCGGCCTTTCGCCGGCTCCAGAAGGCGTTGCCGCGGGGCGTCGCGGTGGCTGTCGGCCATATAGGCCGCAACCGCTCGGGCCTCGGCAGGCCGCTGCGCAACGCGCTGTCGGTCGTCCTCGACGGCGAGGTGGTCTTCGAGCAGGCCAAGACCCTGCTGCCCACCTATGACGTATTCGACGAGGCGCGCTATTTCGAGCCGGCCTCCGAGCGTCGGCTCTGGCGCCATCGCGGCGTCGCGGTCGGTTTCGCCATCTGCGAGGACCTATGGCGGGAGACCGCCCCGGTCCCCGGTATGCGCTACCCTGTGGATCCGCCGCGAGAGCTGCTCGACGCCGGCGCCGACCTGATCGTCGTGCCGTCCGCCTCTCCGTTCCAGCTGGATAAGTCGGCCCTGCGCGTCGGACTCTGCTCCGACCTGGCCAGGACAGGCTCGGTTCCGGTCGCCTACTGCAACATGGCCGGTGCCGACGACTCGCTCGTCTTCGACGGCCGGTCCTTCCTCGTCGACCGCACAGGCCGCCTCGTCGCGCTCGGGGTCTTCGGTGAGGGCATACTCGCCGTCGATACCGACGAATGTGCCGACGAGGCCACGATCGCCGCCTTCCCGGACCGGTGGGAGGAGGCCGAGCGCGTCCTCGTCGAGGGTATCCGCGGCTACATGCGCAAGTGCGGCTTCAAGAAGGCCCACCTCGGCCTGTCCGGCGGCATTGACTCGGCCATTGTCGCGGTGCTGGCCGCCAAGGCTATCGGGCCGGAGAATCTGACCTGCATCGCCATGCCGTCGCGCTTCTCGTCGACCGGCTCCATAGACGACAGCGTCGAGCTCGCGGCCAACCTGCGCTGCCGCCTGGAGACGATACCTATAGAGGGGCCGTTCTCGAGTTTCCTGGCGACGATGGAGCCGCACTTCGCGGGCCTGCCGTTCGGCCTGACCGAGGAGAACCTGCAGGCGCGCGTCCGGGGCGACATCCTGATGGCTTGGTCCAACAAATTCGATTCGATGCTCCTGACGACCGGTAACAAGAGCGAGCTGGCCGTCGGCTATTGCACGCTGTACGGCGATATGTGCGGCGCCCTGGCTCCGATAGGGGATCTGCTCAAGACCGAGGTTTTCGAGCTGTGCGAGAGCGTCTATGCGCGCGAGGGGCTCCTGCCCCGCGCCATCATCGACAAGCCCCCGTCCGCCGAGCTCCGGCCCAACCAGCTCGACCAGGACTCGCTACCGCCTTACGAGCTGCTCGATGCGGTGCTCAGGCTCTATATCGAGGATGACCTGGCCGTGGACGCCATCGTCGCGCTCGGCTTCGACGAAGGGCTCGTCCGAAGGGTCGTATCGATGACGGCGCGCGCCGAGTATAAGCGCAGACAGGCGGCCCCGGTCGTCAAGGTGTCTCCGCGGGCCTTCGGTATGGGGCGGCGTATGCCCATCGCGCGCATCGTATCCGAGGCAAGGCCTCGGTGATAGGCCCGGCGGTCCTGGCCGCGGCGTTGGCCGGAGCGTTGCTCGCCTCGTGCGGCCGAGCGCCCGAGGCGGCGGCCGGCCCGGGTCCCGCCGTATCGGCCGCCGCTCCGCCGCTATCGGGCGTCGCGAGCCCGAACGATCCCGGCGCCGCCGCTCCGCCGCCGAGCGCCCGCAGGATGACCGTCCTGGCCTGCGGCGACATCCTGCTCGCCAGGACGCCGGGTAAGCGAGCGGCCGAGTACGG
This sequence comes from Spirochaetota bacterium, assembly GCA_029560805.1. Taxonomy (GTDB): domain Bacteria; phylum Spirochaetota; class Spirochaetia; order Treponematales; family UBA12059; genus SZUA-370. The sequence continues at coordinate 20,807 of JAKQKE010000209.1, read as the reverse complement.
TTTCCGCTACCTGTTCGAGGGCGTCCGCGATCTCGTCTCGGGAGCCGACGTGGCCTTCGCCAATCTGGAGACGCCGGTCTCGTACCTGGGCGAGCCGTATCCCGGCAAGCCACCGAACGTGACCTTCCGCGCCGATCCCGCCACGCTGTTCGGAGTCGCCTGGGCCGGCTTCGACGTGCTGTCCCTGGCCAACAACCATATGAACGACTACGGGCCGCGAGCGGTCGACGAGACGCTCGCGTATGTCGACCTGCTCGGCATCGCCCGCTGTGGCGCCGGCCGCGACCTCGAGGAGGCCAGGCGCGCGGCCGTGCTAGAGCGGGACGGCGTCCGTTTCGCCTTCCTGGCCTACGCGGAGGGCTGGTGGAGCGTTCGGGGCGCCGAAAGCCTGCGTGCGGCCGTCGCGGCGACCAGGGCCGAGGCGCGGCTCCACGGCCCGGAAGGACTCGGCGTCGAGGCGACCGCCCACGGAGCGGGCCACTCTGTGGGCCACGGAGTGGCCCATGCCCTCGAGGAGCACATCCTCGAGGACGTAGCGCGCGTCAAGGACGTGATACGCCCCGACTACGTGTTCGTATCGCTCCACTGGGGCGACGAGCACCAGCGCGCGCCGAACGCGTTCCAGCGCGGGCTCGGCCGAGCTGTCATCGACGCCGGCGCCACGGCGGTGCTCGGCCATCACCCCCATGTGCTCCAGCCGATCGAGCGTTACAAGCATGGCCTGATAGCCTACTCGCTCGGCAACTTCGTTTTCGACATGGCGGCCGAAGCGACCTACGAGACCGCCGCACTGCGCCTCGTGCTCGAGGGCGGCAGGATCCTGCGCGTCGAGATCGAGCCGCTGACCATCGCGCGAGGCGCTTACTATCCCCGCGCGGCGACGCCAGAGGAGGCGTCCGCCCGCCTGCGGGACCTGAACCGATGGTCGTCGCGCCTCTCCACTCCTATCGTCGAACGCGCTGGCAAAGGCGTCGTCGATTTCTAACATTTCTTGTTTAGAACTGCCTTTGGTGCTATACTCAAGCTTGGATAATTGCATGCGCGCGAATAGGGCGTTCCTCCGATTCCTAGTGCCTCTGTCTATCTGCGTCGCGGTGATGGCGTGCGACGCGGGCTCGGCCTTGTTCACCGACGAAGAGCTCGATTCGATGTTCGAGATACGCCTGTCTACCGATGGCGAAGCCCTTACTGACGGCGCATCGCTATCGTCCCTCGTGCCTATCGATATCTCCGTCTCCAGACTACCCGGCGCTCCCGAGGCGTCGTCGATCTCCATCTCGCTCTACGACGCCGACGGCGACGAGGCGGCCTCCATCGCGTTCTCCCCGTCTCCGGTCGCTTCGGGCAACGCGGTACGGGTCGACGACCTGTTCGGCGAACTCGACCCGTTTTCCATTCCGTCGGGCCTGCCCGAGGGGTACTACGAGCTACGCGCCCGGGTACTCGACTCGCGCGGCCAGGCGCTGTCGACCTATTCTACCTACGCCCTCGTCTATTCCGGATCGCTCGGGCCGGTCGGGCTCGAGGTGTATCCAGGCGGCGTCGAGCGCGGCAAGGTGTCGCTGCTACGCCTGACCGGATCGCTCCCGTCCGGCCAGGACCCCTGGATTCGATGGGTGGTCGACGGGAAAGTACTAGCGGTCGGCTACCTATCCGAACGGGCCGACAGGCTGGCTTGGCGTGCGCCTATGGTCAACGGCGTCTACGAGGCGAAGGTCGAGCTCTTCCCCTTCAGGCCCATCGCCGGGTCGACGCCTCCCGCACTCGCCAAAGCCGAGATCAGGCTCGCGCTCTCCTCGGCCGCGCCCGATCCACTCGCCGATCGCGAGGCGTGGTCGCTATTCGCCTTCGACGGCGACCTGTCCGATTCTGGCACGAGGCCACGGGCGGTCGAGCCGGCAACTATCGGTTCACCGTATCTCGAGACCCATCCGCTCGGATATGGGTACCTGCTCGGCGACGGGCTCGGCCTGTCGTCCGAGTCGGCGATACTGCCCGTGGACGCGCCTAACGGAAGCCTCGCGGCGTTCTCCGCCGCGTTCACGCTCGGCAAGGCCGATGATGGCCTGGCCGAGGGTACCGGCACCCTGCTATCCGCAGTCCTGGACTCGGGCCAGGGCTTGGTCATCGGCGTCGATACCGGTTATCCATACGTCGCGATCGGTCAGGCGTTGGTACGGGCCGACTCGAAGCTAGGCTCGAGCCTGAGTCGGCTCGCGATAGACGTATCGCCTGCCGAGGGCGGCGCCGCTATCCGCTTCTACATCGACGATACGCCCGTTGGCGAAAGCCTGCTTCGAAGCGAGCTGTTCTCATCCGTTCCCGGCGCCTGCTCCGTGGCCGGGCCGGGCGGGTTCATAGCCGTATACGATGAGCTACGCGTGCTGCGCGGCGCCTACCCGGCGTTCCGCCTGTCGGAGCGGGCCGCCCGCGGCGACGCGTACATCGCGGCGACCGGTTTCGAGGGCTCCGAGCTCGAGGCGGGCTTCGCCGTCGAAGGGGCCGCGAAGCTGGAGGCCCGCCGGCTAACGCTGGGCGCCGGCTCGAGCCTGTCGATTTTCGGCTCGCCCCCGGCCTCGAAAGGCTCAGCGCTGCGCGTCGACCTCGAGGCGGGCGCGTTCATATCCGCCGTGACGCTCGAGGGCGGTGGGGAGCTGGCCGTTTCGTCAGCAGGGAGCATAACGCTACGTGGCGCGGATACCGGCTTGTCCGTGGCGACCAGGTCCTCGGAAGCGCCGTTCCGTGTCAGGCCCGGCGTGGCGCGCTACCATATATCGGTCGCCCAGTCCGCGGACGGCGTCAAGGTCTTCGGCTCCGACGGCGCCTCGGTACTCGTGGACGCTCGTCTCGACGGCGCTTCTGGATGGCGCCTGTGGCCTGCTGTGAATACGTCGGCGACCCTGGCCGCCGTGTCGGTCTCGGCCTTCGACCCTGCCATGGTATCGTCCGTCCGCCGCGACTCTGCGGCCGAGGGCCTATCCATGCTCGACTCTCGCGCCGAGGCTACTCCGACTGGCAGGCTATCCATCGCCGTCGAGACGCCGTCGGTCCTGGCGAATCTGTAACCCTTTTCTTCCCCGAGCCTTGAATATTTCTAGTAATTGACTACCATTGGTACCGTGCTGTTTTAGCGCGGCGAGCGCGCTATAGTAACCTTACCGTATTTGTGGAAGGGCCGTATGAGAACATCGTGTATCGTCATCGTCTGCGCCGCCATAGCCATGTCATGCGTCAGCGCTCCGGAGCCGGCTCGAGAGCCCCCGCCCGCGTCGGCCCAGCAAGGCTCGTCCGACGGGAGTACGTCGCAGGCTTATAAGGATAGGGCCGTCGAGCTCGTGCAGGGCGGCTCTCAAGGCGGATCGACTGGCGGCGCCGCCGGTTCCTCGGCCGCCGCGACCACGGGTTCCGCCTCGGGCGACGCCGTCGACGTGCCGCCTCCGGCCCCCGGGGTGATGACCCCCGAGGAGGAAGCCTTCCTGAACAACTACCTGGCCCGTCTCCAGTACATGGTCTACTACGACGAGGCTGCCGGCATCGACGAACGCAACGCCAAGGTCGCCGTCAATCAAGCCAACCGGTACCTGCTCGAGAAGCTCGGGCTGTCTGTGGTCGATTTTGACCAGATCGAGAAGAACAAGAAGGATCAGCAGGCCGCCTACCAGTCCGAGACCGGCGGCTCCATAGACCTGATCCAGTACTTGGCCCAGAAGTACAACGCCGACGTCTACGTCGAGGTCTCGTTCTCGTCGACTCCGTCGTCATCGGGTGGCAAATTCTACGCCACGGCCCAGGGCTCGATGAAGATCTACGATACCTCGACGGCCCAGCTGCTCGGCTCGGTCGCCTTCCAGAGCCCGCAGGTCATGAGCACCGTGTCGTCCGACGCCGCGGTCGCCAACGCGGTGGCCGCATCCGTCTGGTCGGCGATGCCAAAAATGACGGAGCAGACCAAGGTTCTGGTCAAGAACTCGATGTCCAGGGGCATCCGGTACGAGGTCGTCATCCAGAATACCCCCGATTCGCGGCAGATAAGCACCTTGCGCAGGGCGCTGTCGCGTGTCGTCCGCGAGGTGGAGCAGATTTCGTATTCGCCCGCCGAGACCAAGCTGGCCCTGTATAGTTTCAAATCGCGCGATAAGATAGAGGACGCCATGTATGACGCCGCCGACAAGGCCGGTATGCTCGACCTCTACCTGCTCTATAGTCGAGGCAAGGCCTTTACCTTCAATAGCGGCCTTTGAGAGCGGTCACGAGGGGCTCGTCCCCTTGACGATAGGATTCTGGGAGCCGGTCCCTCGAGGGCCGAGGCTCCTGATCAGTGAAAGACCTTTAAGGAGGTTATCGTGAAGAAGATTTGTATCGCGTTGCTGGTAGCCGCGGCCCTGTTCACCGTCGCGTCCTGCGCCAGCCAGCCGGCCGTCGATCAGCCCAAGATCGACGAGAAGGTCCTGACCCCGGACATCCTGGAGCACAAGGGTACGGCGCTCGGCGCCAACGTGCCGGCCTGGACGATGGCCTATATCGAGAGCGGCGCCAGCGGCGTCGAGAAGCTCGCCGAGTACAAGGGCAAGTACGTCATCGTGCTCGACGCCGAGGGCGCGAGCAAGCAGGGCGTCCTGACCGCGATGGACAACATGGACGCGCCGGTGCAGATCGCCCGCTACCTGTCCACGCGCGTGCAGCAGAAGTTCGCCGGCGCCCAGGTAGGCGACCGCGACCAGCTCGAGGAATACTTCGAGAACGTGGTCAAGCTCGTCTCCGAAGCCAGGTTCTCTGGCCTGATGGCCGGTCCTGACTGGTGGGTGTACCTCCAGTACTACAAGCCCGGCGCCAAGAGCAAGAGCGAGGTCGATCGCCGCATCTACCGCGTGATCAAGATCTACTCCATCGATCAGAAGGTGCTGCAGGATCAGCTCGACAAGTACCTCAACGACGCCGAGGCCGCCGCCGCCAAGACCCCCGAGAAGCAGCGGGCCATCGACGCCGTCCAGAGCGCCTTCTACGAAGGGTTCTAAACCGGACGCTCGATCTGAGGCATCCTCGGCTTAGGCTGGGGATGCCTTTTTTAGTCGGCGCCGTTAACGTACCGTTTGGGTTATCTACCGGAACGACCTAATTTCATCTATACTGACTAAAAGTTAAACAGGAGGATTCCATGCAGAGAGGATTATATGCAAGCCTGGCGGCGATCGCGACGGTTGCCCTGTTAGCCGTTTCATGCGTCTCGTCTCCCAAGGCCGCTCCGGCTCCCGATTGGACGCTGACGACCCCGCCGCCGGACTCGAGCTATACGTATTTCGTCGCGTCCTCCTCGGACGGCGCCGGGGATATAGCCCTCGCCACGGAAGACGCGGCCCTGGGCCTGATCTCGCAGATAACCCGGTACATGGGTGTCGATATCAGTGTCGAGACCACCGGAGAGGCGAAGGGAACGCTCGATTCCTACTCGGCCGAGGTCCGTAGCGTCGTCAAGCAGACCGGTCAGGGCAAAGTCGCCGGCTTCTCGATCAAGGACCGCTACGTCGTGCGGGACGGCTCGATGGTCACCGTCTACGTGCTCGCCCAATACGTTACCGCCGACCTGAACAAGGAGAAGGCCCGCATCGCGGCCGTCTTCAAGGAGAAGGTCGACGCTGTCGCCAAGCCCGAGGCGGCCGGAGACTCCGCGGTTACGGCCGGGCGCTATTTCGACGCGGTCAAGAGCTACGTCGAGGCCGTCGTCGCTGCCTCCGGCTCCGATATCGATAACGCCGCCATCAAGCTGGAGCGCAACGCCAACAAGGCGCGCGCCGTGCTCGCCAAGCTGCGCTTCGTCGCCGTCGACGCGCCGACCGCGGCCGGTCTCGGCAAGGACTACGCGAAGCCGTTCAAGGCCAGGCTCGTCTTCGGCGAGGGCGACTCCGCCCCGGGCATACCTGGCGCCGAGGTGTACGTCGCCTACCAGCGAAGGCAGAGCTCCGGACGCGTCGTGACCAGGACCGAGCGCGCCATGACCGACGCCGATGGCGTGGTGTCCTTCGCCCCGCCGCCGCCCGACTTCGTCGGCAAGGCGAGCCTGCGCTTTTCGCTGAACCTTGATTCGACGAGCGAGCTGCTCGAACGCGTGCCCGCGGCCTATGACGCCTACGTCGCGGCCATAGCGGACGAGCTGGCCCGACGCTCCGTGACCTTCGACTACGTCGTATCGTCGGCCGCCAAGACGGTGCCGACCGGCGTCGTGATCGTGGACCTCGGCGACGACGGCCAGCCCCTCGGCACGACCATTGCCCAGGGCGGTCTCTTCGAGACTCTGGCCAAGGAAAAGTTCAAGGCAGGCTTAGCCCCGCTCAGCGCCGCGATGATCGCGTCCTTCGACGATGCGGCCATCCTCAAGGCGGCCAAGGCCGCGTACGGGGCCGGACTCTCTAGGCTGATCTACGGCGCGGCTAGGATAGAGCGCTCCGAGAAGGATGGCTCGATGTGGCAGGCTACCGCGAGGATGACGGTGCGCTGTGTCGACTTCGCCACCGGGGCCATCCTGTATAGCGGCGAGAAGACCGCCGTCTCGGTCGCCGCCGACGAGGCGAGTGCAAAACGCTCGGCCCTGCTCCAGGTGGCCAGGGACGGCGTGGCCAAGGATCTGATGGCCAATCTGCCGTAAACGATAGATCTAAACGCCTAAGGCGGTGAAGAGGATACGAGTATTAGAGGAGAGAAAGAGAAAAGCTTTGAAAGGACCAAAAGCCTTAAAGCTCTTTCTTCAGACTTCCCCTTTCGTATCTCGTATCCTTTTTCCTCTTCGTCGCCTCGGCAAATCCGTTTTATTCCGTCTATTCGCTGACGGGCAACTTGACCCAGCCCCAGGGTTCGAGCGTCGCCCCGTAGGCTCGTCTGCGCCTCGGCGAATGGTTCAAGACCAGTCGCCACGTCTTACCGTCGGTGTCGCGGCGCTCGATAGCCTCTACGTCTGCGCCGGCGAAACGCGGGCACAGGCCGGCGGCCTTGAGGATACGCCGGTACAGGGCCAGCATCGCTATCGGGTTCGGGCTGGTGCCGAGGTACCAGACGAGGCCCTTGCCGACCCGGTTGACGGTGACGGCCGGGCTGCCACGATAGAACTTTGAACGGTCGGTCCAGACGGCCACCGTCTCGGCGCCGTCCGGCTCGATGATGTCGGCCCAGACGCCGCCGCGGCCTGGCACGACGCCGACGCGCAGGGCGGCGCTCGTCTCGTTGAGCGACTCGAAGCGTGGCACCCTGATGCCCGCCAGCTCGGCGAACAGGCCCGGTAGGGTCGCCTCGACGTTATGGTCGAGGGCGTCCCGGGCGCCGGCTCGATAGCCGAGGACCAGGCTACCGCCGCTTTCGACCCAATGGCCGAGCCGGTCGACCACTGCGGAGTCGGCCATCTGGTAGAGCGGTAGCGATATGACGCGGTAGCGCTCGGGCTCGAGCGATCCTATCGGGGCCGCGTCGGCGCCGACTCCGAGCGTCGGGAACGGCGCGTACCACGAGGCGAGCTCCTTGTCGTAGCCAGCCTGGACCGTCGGAGAGACGCGAAGGAGTAGCCCCTTGGACAGGTATTGCTCCCGCAGGACTCTCGCGTCGTCCTTGGAATACGCTAGGCAGACGGGACTCTCGACCGGGACCGAAGCCAGAGACGACAACTCGGCCTTGGCGCGGCGCATGGTCGCGGCGATCACCCGTAGCCGCTCCGTCTCCCGGTCGTCGCCGTCGACGAGGCCGTGGCACAGCTGCTCCTGTCCGAAGGGAGCGGTGCGCCAGCGGAAGAATACGACGCGGTTCGCGCCGCGGGCGACGGCCTGGACGGCCCAAAGAGCGACCTGGCGTTCCGGAGGCAGGTGACCGAGGCAGACGTGGCCCTGGAAGCCTGACATCTCCTCCATCACCGTGAACGGGACGTTGTCCCGTAGTCCTCGGACGTAGGCCTGGGCGGTCGCGTTGAACTGCCACGGTAGCGGCTCATCCTGGTCGCCCCAGACCGGGTAGTTATCCCACGAGGCGAAGTCCATGCCGTCCGTCAGCGCTTCCATATCGATCGCGTTGGACAGGGGCGGCGGGAACAGGTTCGTCGTGACCCATTGACCGGGGGACGAAGCGGCGCGCAGGGCGTCGGTCTGCTCCCTCGCGAAGCTGACGGCCGAGTCGGAGCTGAAGCGGTCGTAGTCGAGCACCAGGGCCGGGTTCTGTATCGTCGATGGCTGGATGGACGCCATGGGTACCTGGTCGAAGCTCGCGTAGCTCGTATTCCAGAATACGGCGCCCCAGGCGCGATTCAGGCTAGCGATGTCGCCGTAGCGCCGCTCGAGCCAATGCGGCCACTCGTGGCGACAATGCTCGCAGACGCAGCGATCCGACGTCTCGTGGCCTATCTCGTTGTCAATCTGGAAACCGGCCACCCGCGTGTCGCCGCCGTAGCGTTTCGCGATCGCCGCGACGACCCTCCGGGACGCCTCCCGATACTCGGGCGCGTTGTAGCACAGGTTGCGCCTGGTGCCGTAGGCGTGGGACGCACCGGTCGGCGATACCCGGAAGACCGGGCGATCCGACAGCCAATGGGGAGGGGTCGCGGTCGGCGTCCCGACGATCGCCTTGAGCCCGGCCTCCGCCAATAAGCCTATGGCCCGGTCGAACAGCGAGAAGTCGAAGCGCCCGGGCTCCGGCTCGACGATGGTCCAGGCGAATTCCATCAGCCGGACGCACGAGAAGCCGTAGCCGGCCATGCGCTCGACGTCGGTTCTCCAACGGTTCTCGTCCCAATGTTCCGGATACCAGTCGACGCCGAATTCGAGCCCAGGTTGGTTCATCGTATCCCCCATCATTTCTCAGTTGGCTTCGGCGACATGGCCTTACGCAGGCAGGTTTCCAGGTAGAAGCGGGAGGCGCCGTCGTCGGGCACCGACTCCAGGGCGCGCTTGAAGTAGAAGACGCCCTGCGAGTAGTCCTTCTGGTAGTAGGCCATCATGCCCTGCTCGAAGAAGGTGTTCGACTTCATCTTGCGCTCGAACAGCTCCTCGGGTAGCCCGTCGAAGATCTCGAAGACCGAGACGGGGGCGTCCTTTCCCTTGACGCGCACCTTGCCGATAAAGCGGTACTTGTAGCGCCCCGGGTCGTCGAGCTGCATGAAGGTGCGTTCGCTGATGACGAGCGGTATATTGAAGGCCTTGGCTATGCTCTGAAGGCGCGACGATAGGTTGACAGCGTCGGAGATGACTGTGCCCTCCATCCGGTCGGAGACGCCGACGACGCCGAGCATCAGCGGCCCCGTGTGGATGCCTATGCCCATCGAGATCGGCCTATAATTCATGTTCGCCCGGTGGCCGTTGTACTCGATCATCTTGGCCTGCATCTCCACGGCGCTCTCGACGGCCTGGTCGGCGCCGCCGTTCTTGGCGAACAGCGCCATGATGCCGTCGCCCATGTACTTATCGATGAAGCCGTCGTGGGCGTTGATGACGGGCACCACGCGGGACAGGTACGAATTGATGAAGGCGAAGCTCTCTTCCGGCGTCAGCTGCTCCGATAGCTCGGTGAAGGCGCGGATGTCCGAGAAGAATATCGTCATGTCCTTACGTACATGGTCGCCGAGCTTCAGGTCAAAGAAGTCCTGTATTTCCAAGTGCTCGAGGAATTCCACGGGGATGAAGCGCTTGATGGATGCGTCCATCTTGGCGGCGTACTCGTCGAGGGCGGTATCCTCCGGCGCCGGCTTGGCCAGCTCCATCATCGCGGCGAGCATCAGGGCGGCGCCGGCCAAGCCGTCGGCCGCCGCCAAAGCTATCGGGGCGTAGCCGTCGAGGGAAACGCCGAGATCCAGGCCGATTGCGCGCGCCAGGGCCAGGACGGCGGCGGCCAGCCAGGCGATAGCCCAGGGTATGGCCCCGCCGAGTAGCCGGACGGCGGCCGGCGATTCCTTGGCCGCCGCGACGACGAAGGGGATGGTAAGCGTGGCGTGGGCGGCCAGAACCGCGACGCAGCCGGTCTGGAGGGTCGCGTCCAACGATGGGCCGAGCAGGGAATCGGCCACGGCGATCGCGATCACGAGCCCGGCCGCGGCGTAGGAAGCGAAACGCCATGAACGGCGAGTCAGGCCGTCGCAGGCTTTGTCGGCCGCGTTGGCCAGGGCCGCCCTCGACGCGCCGAGCGCCGCGACGGATAGGATCCCGAGCGCGGCCTCGAGCGAGCCCGACAGTCCTGGTGCCATGGCGCGTAGCTGCGACGCCGCCATGGCCGCGAAGAACGACGCCGCGGCGACGTAGACGCGCGTCTGCTTCCGATAAACGCCTAGGGCCAGGGCAAACGCGAGCAACGCCGCCCAAAAGGCCAGCAACCATGGCGACTCGGCCGGGAGCATTACCCCGGCGGAAGCGCTTAGACTTTTTGCCATCATGCTCCTATAATAACAGCAGACCCCGTTCTTTTCCATCGCCATCAGCCCTCGGACAGCCTCTGGAACGCCGCGGCTCTCGTCCGCGTTTCACGCTTCTTCGCTTTGGTATATTTCGCTATATGAAATTTCGAGATTAAATACTAAAATTTTAAGTGCTTTTTGGCGTTTCTAGGACCATACCCGATTGAAGTTTATGGGACGACCGGGTACAATTAACCGCTGTTACTATCGATATATATATATCGATCAACAAGGGGGGAATATAATGGCTGTGGCTCAAATCGAGTTCTCGAAAGAACTCCAGAGCTTCGTGGAAACGTGGAAGGACAAGCCTGGTAACTTGATCATGATCCTTCATCGAGTCCAACAGGAGTTCAGCTACATTCCGCGCGAAGCGGCGGAACGGCTGTCGAGGGACCTGAGCATGCCCTTAGCTAAGATCTACGGCGTGATCACGTTCTATCACTACTTCAAGACCACCAAGCCCGGCAAGTACCGCATGTCAATCTGCCTCGGCACCGCCTGCTACCTCAAGGGAGGCCAGGGCCTCGTCGACGAGGCGGAGAGCATCCTGGGCATCAAGGGCCACGAGGTCACCGAGGATGGGCTCTTCTCGATCGACGCGGTCAGGTGCGTCGGCTGCTGCGGCCTGGCGCCCGTGCTCATGGTCGGAGACGAGGTCTACGGCAAGCTGACCAAGGACCAGGTCCCCGAGATCATCGCCAAGTACAAGAGCCTCGGCTAGGCGCCCGTGCACTTCGCCGTCTGCGACTTTCTGCTCGACCTCGTGCAGAATTCTGTGGAGGCCGGAGCGGCGAACGTCGGTATCGACGTCGTCGAATCGGGCGGATCCATCGAGGCGACGGTCGAGGACGACGGCAAGGGCATGGACGAACGCGAGCTCGAGCGCGCCAAGGACCCGTTCTATACCGACGGGACCAAGCACGCCAGGAGGAAGGTCGGCCTAGGGCTACCGTTCCTCATCCAGGCGACGGAGCAGGCCGGGGGCGACTTCCGGATCTCCTCCCGCAAGGGTTCGGGTACGCGCGTCTCGTTCGGCTTCCCGGTAGACGGCGTCGATACGCCGCCGCTCGGGGATCTACCCGGCCTTTTCCTATCGGCGATGTGCTTCGACGGCGACTACGAGTTGGTGATACGGCGACGGGCCCCGGCCCGCGGCGTCGACTACGAGATCAGGCGGTCCGAGATACTCGAGGCCGCAGGGCCCCTGGACGACGCGAGCGCGTTGGTAGCGGTCCGAGAATTCCTGGCCTCTCACGAGGCCTCGTGACGAAAGGAAGCATTCATATGGCAAAGATGACCCTTGAACAGCTCCGGAAGCTCCGCGAGGAGAAGAAGGGCGATATGCAGAAACGCGACGTCGAAGGAAAGAGCATACAGATCATCGTCGGCATGGGCACCTGCGGTATCGCCGCCGGCGCGAAGCAGAGCTTCGACGAGATCGTCAAGGCGATCGACGAGAACAAGCTGTCCGGCGACGTGATCATCAGGCAGACCGGCTGCATGGGCCTCTGCCACGTCGAGCCGACGGTCGAGGTCGTGATGCCCGGCATGCCGGCCACGATCTACGGCAGGGTCGACGCGGCCACCGCCCGCGATATCGTCGTCAAGCACGTCGTCGGCAAGACGCTCGTCGAGAACCACATCTACGACCGGCCCGCGGTCGATATCGTCAAGAAATAGGGCGGAGGCCGAAATCATGGCGTACAAGAACTTCATACTGGTCTGCGGCGGCACCGGATGCGAATCCAGCCGCGCCGACGACATCTACAAGGAACTCATCGCCAGCGCCGAGGCGCTGGGCGTCAAGGACGACGTCCAGATCGTCAAGACCGGCTGCTTCGGTTTCTGCGAGAAGGGCCCGATCGTCAAGGTCCTGCCCTCCGAGTCGTTCTACGTCGAGGTCAAGCCCGAGGACGCGCGCGAGATCATCGCCGAGCAGGTGGTCAAGGGCCGCGAGGTCGCGCGCCTGCTCTACAAGGACGACAGGCAGAAGGACCGCATCAAGGTCGAGGACATCCAGTTCTACCAGAAGCAGTTCCGCATCGTCCTGCGCAACTGCGGCGTGATCAATCCGGAGAACATCGACGAGTATATCGCCCGCGACGGCTACGCCGCTCTCGAGAAGGTTCTGTCGTCGATGAAGCCGGACGACGTGATCGAGCAGCTTAAGATTTCCGGCCTCCGCGGGCGCGGCGGCGCCGGCTTCCCGACCTGGCGCAAGTGGATGTTCTCCAAGGGCGTCCAGGCCGACCAGAAGTACGTGGTCTGCAACGCCGACGAAGGCGACCCGGGCGCCTACATGGACCGCTCGACGATCGAGGGCGACCCCCACTCGGTCATCGAGGCGATGACGATCTGCGGCTACACCGTCGGCTCGACCAAGGGCTTCGTCTACATCCGCGCCGAGTACCCGCTCGCCATCGAGCGGCTCAAGATAGCGCTGAAGCAGGCCCGCGAGTACGGCCTCCTCGGGGACAACATCCTCGGCACCGGCTTCTCGTTCGATATCGAGATCCGCCTCGGCGCGGGCGCCTTCGTCTGCGGCGAGGAGACGGCCCTGCTGCAGTCGCTCGAGGGTAACCGCGGCATGCCGATCCCGCGCCCGCCGTTCCCGGCGGTCAAGGGCCTCTGGGGCAAGCCGACGATCATCAACAACGTCGAGACCTGGGCCAACATCCCGGTCATCATCACCAAGGGCGCCGAATGGTTCGCCAAGATCGGCACCGAGACCAGCAAGGGCACCAAGGTGTTCGCGCTCACGGGCAAGGTGAACAACTCCGGCCTCGTCGAGGTCCCGATGGGCACGACGCTCCGCGAGATCATCTTCGACATCGGCGGCGGCATCAAGGGCGGCAAGAAGTTCAAGGGCGCCCAGACCGGCGGACCGTCCGGCGGCATCATCACCGCTGAATTCCTCGACACCCCGATCGACTACGAGAGCCTGACCTCCCTCGGCTCGATGATGGGCTCCGGCGGACTCATCGTCATGGACGAGGACGACTGCATGGTCGACGTGTCCAGGTTCTACATGGAGTTCTGCGTCGACGAGTCCTGCGGTAAGTGCTCGCCCTGCCGCATCGGCACGAACCAGATGCACGCCCTACTCGTCAAGATCACCAAGGGCCAGGGCACGCTCGATGACCTCGACAAGCTCGAGAAGATCGGCCTGGCGATGAAGAAAGCCGCCCTCTGCGGGCTCGGCCAGACCGCGCCGAACCCGACGCTCGCGAGCATCAAGCGCTTCAGGGACGAGTATGTCGAGCATATCGTCGACCGGAAGTGCCGCGCCGGCAAGTGCAAGGATCTCGTCGTCTACAGCATAGACAAGAGCAAGTGCATCGGTTGCGGGCTCTGCGCCCGCAAGTGCCCGGTCAACTGCATCACCGGCGACAAGACGCAGAAATTCACCATCGACGCATCGAAGTGCATCAAGTGCGGCGAGTGCTTCAAGGCCTGCAAGTTCAGCGCCGTCGTGAAGAAATAAGGAGTAGGCCCCATGGTCAACGCCAAGATAAACGGAATACCGGTACAGGTCGCCGAGGGCACCACGATCCTCGAGGCGGCCAGGAAAGTCAACGTACGCATCCCCACGCTCTGCTATAACGACGATCTTCCCCCGTGGGCGGCCTGCGGTATCTGCATCGTCAAGGTCGAGAAGAACCCGAAGATGCTCCGCGCGTGCTGCACCCCGATCGAGGAGGGCATGAGCGTCATCACCCACGACCCGGAGATAGTCCAGGTGCGCAAGACGGTGATCGAGCTGATCCTGTCGACCCACCCGGACGACTGCCTCCAGTGTCCGCGCAATGGCTCCTGCGAGCTGCAGACCCTGGCCGCCGAGTTCGGCGTCCGCGAGCAGCCCTTCGAGAAGCGCCTGCGCGACCTGCCGATCGACGCCTCGACCGGCTCGCTGATCCTGAACCCCGATAAGTGCGTGCGCTGCGGCCGCTGCGTGCTGGTCTGCCAGCAGATGCAGAACGTCTGGGCCATCGAGTTCCTCGGTCGCGGCGAGAGCACGCGCATCGCCCCCGCTGCCGACGTCAAGCTGGCCGAAGGCCCGTGCATCAAGTGCGGCCAGTGCTCCGCGCACTGCCCGGTCGGCGCCATCTACGAGAACGACCAGACCAAGGAAGTCTGGGACGCGCTGATGAAGGGCGGCGACGACGCCAAGACCTGCGTGGTCCAGATCGCCCCGGCCGTCCGCGTAGCGCTCGGCGAGGAATTCGGCCTCGAGCCCGGCGCCGTCATCACGAAGAAGATCTACGCGGCGCTGCGCCGCCTCGGCTTCGACAGGGTGTTCGACACGAACTTCTCGGCCGACCTGACCATCATGGAGGAAGGCACCGAGTTCGTTAAGCGCTTCACCGACTACGCCGCTGGCAAGGACAAGGGCATGTTGCCGCTGATCACCTCCTGCTGCCCGGCCTGGGTGGATTACATGGAGAAGTACTACGACGACATGATCCCGAATTTCTCCACCGCGAAGAGCCCGCAGCAGATGATGGGCGCGATGATCAAGACCTTCTGGGCCGAGCAGGCCAAGGTTGACCCGAAGAAGATCTACTCGGTATCGATCATGCCCTGTACCGCCAAGAAGTGGGAGTGCGGCCGCAACGACGACATGTGGAGCTCCGGCGAGAAGGACGTGGACGTCGTGCTGACGACCCGCGAGCTGGCCCGCATGATCAAGCAGGCTGGCATCGACCTCGTGAATCTTCCCGAGGAAGAGGCCGACAGCCCGCTCGGTCCGTACACCGGCGCCGGCACGATCTTCGGTACGACCGGCGGCGTCATGGAGGCGGCGCTCCGTTCCGCCTACTACCTCGTCACCAAGGAAGACCTCAAGGACGTCAACTTCACCGGCGTCCGCGGCATCTCCGGCATCAAGGAAGCTCGCATCCACATCAAGGGCATCGAGGTCCGCGTGGCGGTGGCCCACCAGATGGGCAACATCGCCGCGGTGCTCGAGGAGGTCCGCAAGGCCAAGGCCGAGGGCAAGGATGTTCCATGGCACTTCATCGAGGTGATGGCCTGCCGCGGCGGTTGTATCGGCGGCGGCGGTCAGCCCTACGGCGCGACCGACGAGGTCAGGCAGAAGCGCATGGCTGGCCTGTACACCGACGACGAGAAGAGCACGCTGCGCTGCTCGCACCACAACCCGGCTATCCAGTACGCGTACAAGGAGTTCCTCGGCGAGCCCAACGGGCACAAGGCGCACGAGCTCCTGCACACGAGCTACAAGAAGCTGGAACTGTACAAGTAACGGCGGACGTTTAAGCCGATAAAAACCGCTTCGCGGTTTTTACGGCTTAACGTCCTGGGTTTCTATGATTCGCCCGAGCCTCGCGGCTCGGGCGTTCTTATTTTTAGGCGGAACGCTACGCCGGCTCGGATCGCTTCGCGATTCTGCGGCGTATCGTTCCGGGCGGGTTTACTGCCGGTATGTTGTGTGGCCGGTGCTGGCGGGGCGGTTCGGTGAACGATACGCCGGCTCGGGCCGCTGGCGCGGTCCTGCGGCGTATCGTACCGGGCGGGTTTGTGTATAGTATAGGCGACGGAGGCCGGATATGAACGAGCATGGACGGAAGATGGTTGCGCCGGCGGTGATCGTGATCTGTCTTGTGGCGTATTATGCGGCGGTGGCGCTATTGATACTCAAGCTGGAGCTCCCGAGGCTCGCGAGCGTCGGTATCGTAGTATTTTCCGCTCTCCTATCGGGTATACTGATCTGGACGCTGGTCGACAGGATCAAGGAGATCCGGAAGGGGGAAGAGGATGACCTTAGTAAATACTGATTATATTTCCGGCAAGGAACTCGAGACGCTGGGGCTCGTCAAGGGTAGCACTATCCAGTCCAAGAATATCGGCAAGGATATTCTGCAGGCCTTCAAGTCGATGGTCGGCGGCGAGCTGCGGGCGTACAACGAGATGATGAACGAGGCCAGGGCGCTGGCGACGAAGCGGATGGTCGAGGAAGCCGAGTCGCTCGGCGCCGACGCGGTGGTGAATATCCGCTACGCGTCCTCCTCTATCATGCAGAACGCCGCCGAGGTCATCGCGTACGGTACCGCGGTCAAGTATCGCGCGTGACGAAGTCCGGAGCGCGATAGCGCGGAGACGGCGATGTACCCGGTCAGGAATTCGGTAAAGGCGTTGATTATCAAGGACGGAAGCCTGCTCTGCGTCCGCAAGCGCGACGAGTACGGCGCGTATTACCTGCTTCCCGGCGGCGGGCAGGAGAAGGGCGAGACGTTCCCCGAGACGCTCAGGCGCGAATGCCTCGAGGAGCTGGGCGCCGCGGTCAGGGTCGGGGTTCTGCGCTATATTCGGGAGTACATCGGGCGTAACCACGAGTTCGCGGCGACCGACGACGCGCACCAGGTCGAGTTCATGTTCGAGTGCGAGCTACTCGGTGCGCCCGACTCGGCCCTTGCCTCGCATGTCGACGAGGGGCAGGACGGCATAGCCTGGGTGCCTCTCGTCGGGGCCGGTAGCGAGCGGATCTATCCGCGGGTGCTGCCCGGGCGTCTGCGCGACGGTTGCGCCGAGCTGTACTGGGGCGACGTCAATTAGCGGCGCATCGAGCGCAGCGCCGATTGGGGGATGATCGATGATACTCGTCAGCGCCTGCCTCGCGGGCCTTCGATGCAAATGGAACCTCGAATCGGCCGAGCACCCGGCGATGTCGCGCCTGTTCAGGGAGGGGATGGCCATCCCGGTCTGCCCGGAGCAGCTCGGCGGCCTATCGACGCCGCGCGAGCCGTCCGAGTTGCGGGACGGCCGCGTGTTCGCCAAGGGCGGCCGCGACGTGACGAGGGAGTATCGTCGGGGCGCCGAGGAAACGCTTGCCATCGCGAGGGCCTTCGATTGCCGATCCGCCGTCCTCAAGTCGCGCTCGCCGTCCTGCGGCTGCGGCCGCGTCTACGACGGCACGTTCACGGGTCGGCTCGTGCCTGGCGACGGGGTGACGGCCGCGCTGCTCAAGGCCAATGGGATCGCGGTGTACGACGAGTCGGCCGCTGGCGAGGTGGCCGCCGCTATCGGCGTATCAACCGTCGCGGAGGAGAACTAGCGCATGGGCATACGCTTCTACCAGGTGGACTCGTTCGCGACGCGCGCGCTCGAGGGGAACCCGGCCGGCGTGGTGCCGGACACGCGCGGACTCGACGAGACGACGATGCGCCGCGTCGCCCGCGAGATCAACGCGTCCGAGACGGCCTTCGTGTTCGAGGAGCCCGGCGACGGCTACGACGTCGAGATCCGCTTCTTCACGCCGACGCGGGAGGTCCCGGTCTGCGGCCACGCGACGGTGGCGGCCCACTACGTGCGCGCGCTCGAGCGCGGCTACCGTGGCGGCGTCGTTCGGATGAGGACTAAGGCGGGGATCCTGCCCGTGGAGGTGCTGCCGGAGGGCGACGACCTGCGGGTCGTGATGACCCAGGGCGCGATCGAGTTCGGCCCAGTCCTCGAGGGAGACGATAGGACGGCCCTGCTGGCCGGCCTCGGCGTCGGACCGGCGGACCTCGAGCCGGGGCTGCCGATCCGGATCGTATCCACCGGCCACGGCAAGGTGATGGTACCGCTCGCGGGCCGGGCTAGGCTCGACGCGCTCGAACCGGACGACTCCGCGCTCGCGGCCCTGAGCGGGCGCATCGGCTGCAACGGCTTCTACGCGTTCTCGCTCGACTCGGGGGAGCCGGGCGTGCTGGCGAGCGGCCGGATGTTCGCGCCGGCGATCGGCATACGCGAGGACCCGGTCACGGGCAACGCCAACGGCCCGCTGGGCGCCTATCTGACCCGCTATGGCCGCATCCCAGCGCTAGCCGACGGTTATAGCTTCAGGATCAAGCAGGGCGAGGCGATGGACCGCAAGGGCTATATGGACGTGGCCGTCTTTTGCGAGGACGGCGAGCCCGTTCGCGTGACGATAGGCGGCCGCGCCCACGTGGCTTTCGAGGCCACGCTGTCGTAGCCCTCCTGCCTCGCGGGCCGACCGCCAACCGTCTCCGAGTCCGATCCCGGCGGCTAGCCCCGCACCACCCTGAGGTAGCGGCGCCTGCCGACCCGTATCGTGAGCCCCTCCTCGGGTAGCTCGTCCGGGTCGATGCGGAAGCCCGGGTCGGACAGTCGCGTATCGCCCGAGTAGACGGCGCCCTCGGCCACGAGCCTGGCCGCTTCGCTCGACGACGAGGCGAGGCCCGCGTCGCGCATCAGCGAGCGCAGGTCGGTCGCGCGGTCGCATGCGTAGAGCGGAACGTCGTCGGGCGCCTCGCGCCTCGAGAAGCGCCGCTCCCAGGCCGCTCGCGCCGCCCGCCCCGAACCCTGGCCGTTGAAGCGCTCCACTATACCGGACGCCAGCTCGAGCTTGAGGCGCATCGGGTTCTCTCCGGCCGCCAGCCTTGACGCTGCCTCGGCGCTGTCCTCGGGCGTGCCGAGCAGCACGAGCTCCCGGTAGGCGTCCATGGCTTCGTCGCGTATCGCCATGACGCGGGCGAACTGCTCGTCCGGCCCGGCGTCGACCCCTATGTCGTTACCGAGCGACTTTGACATCTTGCGGCCGTCGATACCCGGCAAGAGCGGCATCAGCATCGCGCACTGGGCGTCGAGGCCCCGGTCCCGCTGCAGCTCCCTACCGGCGAGGACGTTGAACTTCTGGTCGGTGCCGCCTAGCTCCACATCTGCCCCGACCATCACCGAGTCGTAGGCCTGGAGGACCGGGTAGAGTAGCTCGTGGAGCCCGACGCGCGCTCCATCGTCGTAGCGCTTTCGGAAGGTCTCATGGGCTAGGAGCTGGGCCAGGCTGAAGGATCCGGCGAGGCCCAGGAGCTCGGCGAGCGACAGCGACCCGTACCACTCGCTCTGCCAGCGGAGCTCCGCCTTCCGCCCGTCGACGACGCGGAAGATCTGCTCAGCGTAGCGCTCGGCGTTCAGGCGCACGCGCTCCAGCGACAGCGGCGGCCGCTCGGCATTGCGCCCGGTCGGGTCGCCGATCGAGGCGGTGTAGTCGCCGATGATCAGCACGGCCATATGCCCGAGGTCCTGGAACTGCCTGAGCTTGCCCATGGGTACCATGTGCCCGATGTGCACGGCGTTACCGGTCGGGTCTATGCCCAGCTTGACCCGTAGCGGCCTGCCTGTCTCGACGCTACGCTCGAGCTTCTCGAGTAGCGCTTCCCGGGGGACGATCTCGTCGCAACCCCGTTCGAGCAGCCTGAGCTGGCGTTCAGCTACCTTCTTCGCGTCCATGTATGCCTCCTCGTGGATCGTCGCGAATGAGCGCGGGTCGGCCTCGTCGGGGCGCCAGCCACGGATGATAAAAAAACCGCGGCCGGCACCCCCTCGGGGAACCGGCCGCGGGCTATCGCGGCGTATGGACTACCGCTAGCCTCGCGAGATCCCTCGTGGGAGTCGCGTCGAGTACGAGCGGTAATAATAGATAGCGTTAACGTTCATTGCGTCCATGGCGTCACTGTAGCACGGCGCTAGTTCAGCGGCTAGGCCCGGTCTAATCCCGTTCCGACCAGTGCTGCCTGGGCACCGGGTTGCTACCCTCCCAGATGATGCGCCGGAACTGGACAGGGTCGGTGTTGCCTTCCGAATTGATGAGCAGCACCTGGCTGTCCTCGTCGAGCCGGAGCGCCTCCTTGAGCGCCTTCGCGCCCTTCTCCTGCATGATGGTGACGAGGGCGCCGAGGGTCACCGCGCCGCTCTCGCCCGAAACGATGAACGGGTCGCCCTTGAGCGGCGTCGCGTAGATGCGCATGCCCTTGGCCGCGACGTAGTCGGGCACGGTCACGAAGGCGTCGACGGTCTCCCTGAGCACGTCCCAGGCTATCGGGCTGGGCTCGCCGCAGGCCAGGCCGGCCATGATGGTGTCGAGGGCGCCGCCCACCGAGTGGGGCTTGCCGTCGTCTACCTCGGCGCTATGGAAGAGGCAGGCCGCGTTGTCTGGCTCGACGACGACGCAGACCGGCGCGTCGGGCCCGAATAGGTTGTGGTAGTAGCCGGTGACCGCCGCGGCTAGGGCGCCGACGCCGGCCTGCACGAAGATGTGCGTCGGCTTGACGACGCCCTGGGCGCTGAACTGCTCCTGGGCCTCGGCGAGCATGGTGGTATAGCCCTGCATGATCCAGGTCGGCACGGCCGTGTAGCCGTCCCAACTAGTGTCGCTGATGATCTCCCAGCCGTACTTGGCGCTGTCGACGGCTATCTGCCTGACCGCGTCGTCGTAGGTGCCCTCGATGATCTTGACGGTGGCGCCGTAGCCGCGTATCGCGTCGATCCGGCGTCGGCTCGTCTCGGCGTGCACGTAGATCACGCAGGGGTGGCCGAGCTTCTGGGCGGCCCAGGCAATGCCGCGGCCGTGGTTGCCGTCGGTGGCGCTCGCGAAGGT
>JAKQKE010000203.1 GCA_029560805.1 Spirochaetota bacterium | reverse complement strand
AAACGGTCGAGAGCGGTTTGTCCCCGGCGTAGGTGGCCGCCGCGGGCGCTGCGAGGAGTCCGAGCAGGAGGATCAGCCCGGCGAGAGTCCTACGGGAAGACATACTCGCCCTCCGCCGCGTTATTTGCCCTGTTCGAGTCTTTGATAGTACTCCCTTCATCCGCGACGATCTTGAGCCGGTGCTTCCCCGCCGTCGTGTAGAGCGGGACGTCGATCGTGACCGTCGCCCCGGCACCTATCCCGTCGACGTGCTTGACCGCCGCCCTCTCGCCGTCCAGGTAGACGGTAAGATCGAAGGCGCCGACGTCGCTTCCGCCGCCGTTCTCGATCGTGACCGGGATGGTATAGTCCAGGTATCCCGCAGCGGTCGCCGGTGGTATCGCCAGCAGTGATATGGCGACGATGCCCGCGCCTGCGATCAGAGCGATCGTAATCTTCCGGCCGGGCGGGCGCATCATAAGGAACGCGACGAGAACGAGCCCCGCAAACAGGGCAAAGAGCGGGGCGGACGCCTGTTGCGTCGGCGCGGCCTGTGCCCCGGCTTCAAGCCCGGCCCGGACCGGCGCCCCTATGGCGACGGAGAGGTCGGGGACCGTGCCGACCGTCAGCTGCATCGATGCCTCGTTGTCCGCGGGATCGGCGTCGCCGGCGGCATCGACGCGCACCGCGACGGTATGCCTTCCTTCGGCGAGGGTGACGCCGGTCTCGACCTGCTGGACGCCGGACCTCGCCGGCTCGACCTCAACCGTTTTGACGGCGCTCCCGTCGACCGAGAAGGTTATCCCGATCTTCCCGTCGGGCCGCGCCCCGTAGTTCCTCACCGTCGCCCGGACTGTCGCCTCCTCGCCGGCGTAAGCGCCCGTCACCACGGGTGTATCGACGGCGAAGTCCGGCGCCGGAGATACGCCGGGCCGCTGCACCGTGAGGATCGCGGAGACCGGGTGGATGTAGTCCTCACCCTCGGGCTTCGACCCGGTGGTGCTGATCTCGCCGTTGCCGTCGAGGTCCCTCCCCTGCTCGAAGACGATGCGGTTGGTCTCTTTCAGGAGGCGGCCGACGTCGAACGTCTCGACGTCGACGTAG
>JAKQKE010000202.1 GCA_029560805.1 Spirochaetota bacterium | reverse complement strand
CGTCCTGGACGTAACAAGCATTCGTGCCGGACGTAACAAGCATTCGTCCCGGACGTAACAAGCATTCGTCGTTGGATGCAATAAGGGAAAGCGCTGGATCTACTATTATCTCGCCGCCCATCTGGACTTGACCCGCTTCCGTGATTACCTACCCTGCAAGGTCATGACTGTACAAGAATACATCGATTTCTTACGGTGCCCCTGGATACCATGACGGATTAAGCTTAGAAGCGACGCCGCCCGAGATTAGGCTTGAAACGCCTTGGCTATAGCTCCGCAAATCTGCACGACCGCGGGCTTCATATCCTCTATGATCTTGGTAACCCGCTTCTGTATCTCTTCCGGATCTTCGGCAATCATCTCCGACGCTACGAATGGCGCGTGATGAGCCCAGAAGGTAAGCCACTGCTTTCCCGTAGGCTCGCGCCAGTCCTTTAGGGTATTTTTTATTGCTTTGGCGGCTTCCAGTAATCTCTGGCTATGCTCTCCGGCTCCTGGTGAAATGATAGCCTTAGCCGTCGCCCAGCGATCGCTCCAGAAGAAGTCTATCTCGAAAAGGAAGGGCTCGCGGTTCGGCCACCCCGCCGTGCCCTTGGGCATCAAACTCATGAGCTCGGGCGTCGCGAAGCGTATAACTCCTTTATTCGGCGACCCAATGGCGAGACCGGCGTTCGTAACGGCTTTCTCAAAATACGGTAACAACTCTGATGCCGGGTCAGGCCGGTTCTCGATTATAAAATCTATAGCTTCCTTATGAGCCCTGTATATCTCCATCGCCTTCTGG
Organism: Spirochaetota bacterium; assembly: GCA_029560805.1. GTDB lineage: Bacteria > Spirochaetota > Spirochaetia > Treponematales > UBA12059 > SZUA-370. The sequence goes on along the minus strand of JAKQKE010000202.1, from coordinate 14,756 downwards.
TTGATCGATTCGTTCATGAGGAGGTTCCTCCTGATCATCGTGGTATAGTCGCCGATGTATGAAATTGATTTCTCGGGCATATTCTCGGAATACACTTCGAGGATCCGTTCCAGGATCTCGACGATATTGTGGTACGAGTAATTTATGTAGTATTCGTCCTCTCCGTCCTCCTGAGGCGATGTTCCTTCGGGAGTGAGATACACGAAATGCTTCTTCCGATTAGCGAACGCCTCTCCGACGATATGCCGATACTTCGATAACTGCCTTGAATGGTCGCTCGTATCAACCTTGTTCTCGACGACGACGACGTCCTTAGGCAGGAGAATCAAGATATCGATGTTCCTCCATTCGCGCCTGATCTCCACGCCGTTGACGTCCATGAGATCGGCGTCGATGAATCCGCGTAAATCCGATTTATCGTCCGAGAATACCTCGCGAAGGAACTTCCGTAATACGAGCGAACCGAGGCCGTGCCCCTCCTTAGGATCGAACAGCCAGGCGAGGAAATTGGAATGGCTGAGTTCTCGGCGGCTTATGCTGAGAGCGTTGAAGATATTAGGCTCTCGCCGCGACAGCTCGATCTTCTCGAATTCAATATCCCTCACAAGATCCTCAAGGCGCCTCAGTATCAGCCTGGGATCATCGTCACTGTTCTTCGTCGTCATCCCTACACCCTGAACACCTTCATCACCTCGTCGCCGAGGTGGTTGATGACCTTGACCGCTATCCTGCCCGACGTCGGCTTGTCGAATGGACGGGAGACGTCGCTGTTGAGGCTGGACCAGGCGTCGGCGTTTACCTCGGCCTTGAGGCTGGTCTTGAGCGAGCCGTAGGGATCGTTGGCGCCGAGGAAGTATGCGTGGCGGACGAAGAAGCTCTCCTCGTTGTAGTCGGTGTCGATGAACCAGCAGGCGATACCTTCAGGACCGTCGGAACGAACCTCACCGGTATTGGGGTGGAAGACGTCGACGCCCCGTACCTGCACCTGGATCTTGTCAGCGCCTACGTCCTGTATGTCTATGTCCGGCTCGCCGAAGATGACGAAGAGGTTGCCCTTGCCGTTATTGCGCAGGTCGTCGGCCATGTGCAGGTCGGCGTTCATCCTGGCCTTGAGTATTGGAATACGGCCAAGCCTGGCGAAGTCGGTGGAGTGCGCGTCGTAGTTGAAGGCGCAGGCGACGAGCACGTCGAAACCCGCGTCACCCGCCTCGCGAGCCGCGGCTACGAGGTCCGGCTTGTTGACCGTACCGAACTCTGGACCGATGAGGACGCCGGCGCGCTTCTCTTTGCTGCCCTCGAGGTAGCGCCCTTCTGCGCATATAAGCTCTCCCGGCCATGGCGTGAGCGATATAAAGTCTATCTTGTCGTCCTTGTGCGCCTGCTGGACTCCGGCCGTCTTGAGGTTCTCCAGTATCATCCGTGCGAAGTCCTGTTCCGGGCCGTAGCCCGGCTCCTGCTCCCTGGCGCCGTCTATCAGTTCGTCGTTCTCGTCGACCGCGAGCACTCTATGGGGAGACAGGCTCTCTACGGTAAATGGGCCGGCCACGCGGACGCGCTTCTTGTCGTCGTATGGCTTGTCGTAGAGGTACTCGAACTCCGCCTTGGCGGCGATCGAGGCGTCGATCTCCTTCTGCCTGGCTATGCGCAGCTCCCACCAATCCTTGTGAATGTCCTTTACGGCGGTGGACCACGTGGCATCAAGGTCCCTCGGTATCTCCCATTCCTCCCAATTCGTTCCTAATGCCTTGTTCAGGGCCGCGCGTAGCGGCTCGAGCCGCTCCTGGTATCTGTCCCAGATCACGTCTATCTCAGCGTTGTTGGCTATGGACTTGAGCGTTATATGGGGCACGCGCTCGTAGACGAAGCCCTGCCGCAGGCTACCCTTCGTAAGCTGCGACGAGGGGAAGCTACCCGTTATCTCCGCCTCCCTGGCCTGTCCCTCAGGAGAATCGGCGAGCAGGTAATACGGATAGCGCGCCCCCATGATGCGAGCCCGCGCCAGTGCGAGCGCCACGCGCGAGGTATCTATGGTTATCCAGCGCCTGCCCCACTGCTCTGCCACATAGGCCGTGGTACCCGAGCCGCAGGTAGGATCGAGCACAAGGTCGCCGGGGTCGGTGGTCATAAGGATGCAACGCTTAATAACCTCTACATTTGTCTGAACTACATATACCTTAGGATCAGCAAAACCTGATGTTGTAGTATCAGACCATAGATTTGAAAAAGGGGAAATCTGAAAATCCTCGAGGAAACGCATATAACGAAGTGTATCCCCAATGAACATTAACCTATTGCATTTAGATAGGCGCACTAATCCCTGCTGATCAGTCTTAAATGTACCCTTCTTGGTTATATATAATTTCCCATTATATGAAAATTCTCTTACATCGTTTCCCTGAGCAGGTCTTTGGCTAGTAATATTATCATGTGCAAAAATCCGGATATTGCCAGATTTTATGGATAACGTTTTTATTGAACCACGTTGACCCTTTTCATCCTCATAAAAACTATACTGAGTCGCACCTTCCTGTCCTGCTTCCTTGCTTTGGTAGAGTTCTCTATATTTTGTAGCTGGACTCTTTCCAAACCACAAAATGTAATCGAATACTTGGGATAGCTCTTCAGATGATGAAGAAGAGGTTTTTTGAAATGCAATTTGAGCCTTGCAATTCTCTTCCCCAAACACCTCATCCATCAGCGCCCGCACTCTATGCACGTTCTCATCACCGATCTGTACGAATATGGAGCCGGAGTCGGTAAGGAGGTCGCGAGCCACGGTGAGCCTGTCGCGCAGGTAGGTAAGGTAGGAGTGTATGCCGTCGCGCCAGGTGTCGCGGAAGGCCTTTACCTGCTCGGGCTCCCGGGTAATATGGTCGACCTTGCCGTCTGTAACGTCGCGGCTCGTGGTTGACCACTGGAAGTTGGAGTTAAACTTGATGCCGTAGGGCGGGTCCAGGTAGATGCACTGCACCGTGCCGCGGAGCCCCTCGCGCTCGGCGAGGCTGGCCATAACCTGCAGGCTATCGCCCAGGATCATACGGTTGGTCCAGTGGGCTTCGTGTTGGTAAAAGTCGGTGCGCGCGCCTTCGGGCACCCCGTTAAAGTCGCCGAAGAGGTCTATCTGAGGGTCGGAAGCCTTCCTGTCGGCGTCGCTTCGGCGCACGAGGTCGTCTATGAGCGCCTTGGGGTGGACCTTCTCCTGGATATAGACCGGCGGGGCGCTCACGACCAGGTTGGACCAGTCCTGCTGGTCCTTGCCCCGCCAGACCAGCTGGGGGTCGAGGTCCTTGTTGCGCCTCTCGTACGCGACGCGCAGCGGGCTCTCGTCCGAGCCCTTCATGATGGACTGGTACTCGGCGGTGGGGATATTCTTGCGCGTATCTTCTACGTGAGTCAAAGTTTCAACCGTTTTCATGCCGTTGCCTTTAGCCATCTTCTATCCTCTCTTGCGTATACCGCCATATGGCGGTATACTATCCGTAGAGTCCTTGGTCGGTGAAAGCAGGCTCCATGCCTTGCGTTTCGAAAGAAACCTAGCCGCCGATAGGACTCATTTTTATTGCTTCCAGCGGGTTATCGGGCGTATAGTAGGTCCTGGGATACTTTTCCAGGTCGAATATGTCCTGGACGAGGGATATTTTATCCTTCATATACCTATAATACCTGAAGTCTCCGCGCTCATACGCTCGGTTCACCGTCCACAGGATATAGTCGATGACTTGCAGCATCGGTATTTGTGATGCTTGCTGTACGAAGATGCGGATATCGCTTTCATTTTCTCTTCCCCATTTTTCTTTGAACGTCTCGACGGCATTGTCGATCGCGTGACGCATGGTGTGCTCACGCACCGTATTCCCCATGGCGGCGAAGTACAAGTCGATATAGCGATACTTATGCAATCGATTCTCGAACAGCTTGGAGACCAGGTACTCGTAGAGCTTGGCCGTTTTAAGGTCGAATTTCTTCCTAAATAACGCCTCGCTCTTACGGGCGACGATAACATAGGCCTTTATATCGGATTGCCTGAGTAGTCGAAACACCCGTTCACGTACCTCTGAACAATCCTTGTTCGCGTGAAATGCCCTTAAAGTGCTAGAAATGGATGGTACATCGGCGAAGTAGGCATCTTCGCCGATTTCGGTTCTCAATGCGTTCAGGGACCGCGTTATGCTATGCGGGTCGGCGGTTTCGACGTATCCAACCATGAATGTCTTGCTTACCATCCCAGTACTGAGCAGATTCTTACCTTTCCTGGCCATGATCGCTGGATCGCCGGACTCATCGACATAGAAGTACATCTTAACATCTTGGGTCTTCTGCATTTTTTATCCGGCCTCGCCGCGTATCGAGCGTTCGACGAGTTCTCCGAAGGCTTTCTCAATCTCGTAGACCTCTGTGAACTCAGCGAAGGCCCATCGGCCGAGGCTACCTACGTGGTTAACGCCGGGGATCCAGTAGCCGTCCATCGTCAGCTTCTTCTCCTTGGCGTCCTCGCCTCGATAGCCCTTTATCTCGACGATGAGGCGGAGCGGGTCGTCCTTTCCATGGCCGTCGTCGACGAGCAGTATGAAGTCTGGCAGATAGCGGCGCATCGTAGAGCCGAAACGATAGGGCACCTCGAAGCCGAGCCCCTGGTTCTTGACATAAGCCAAGACCTTTGGATTGGCCTCCGCGACACGGCACAGTTCGCCCTCCCAGTCTGAATCGAGTATGGCCCAGTTGATATGGCTCTTCCTGGAGTCGGTCTCCCATCGGCTCTTCTTGGTCGTGGTAAAGTTAACGTGGGCAGTCGAGCCTTCGGGATTATACGGGTCGAGTATCGCCATGATGGGTCGCTCTCCCTCGAAGGCGCTCGACACGGCCTGCGTAATGCGCTCGCAGGCCATATCGGCTAGCTCCTGGTAGAGGAGCTGGGCGGGGTACGTGCCGCCCCTGCATTCCAGGTGATGCTCTAGCCATTCAGCCGTGATACGCTTGAGCTGGCCGAAGAGATAGAGCTTGGGCTCTTCTGAAGGATCCCTGAACTTCGTCTCGATGAGGCGTTTCGTAATATGGTACAGGATCGTTGTACGGCGGGTCGACTCGAGGCGCTCTAGGCTCAGGTCCACGGCTTGGCCGATGATGCCCGAATTGCTTACCTTCGTAGGCCCGACTAGATCGGGGGTCAGGACCAGCGTCGAGTCAGGCCCGAACCTTGCGCTCAGCCGTTCCTCGGGCAGATCCACCCGGTAACCCATGACGCGGGGAAAACGTATCTCCAGGTCATCGCGCTCCGGCCGAACCGCGTGTACGTGTATGAGTTTCTCCGGCTTCTTGGGAGGCGCTACGACCGGCTTAGCCGTAAAGTCGAAGGGGATGCCCAGTACGTCGGCGTACTCTACGTCGAACAGCCCGTCGCCGTTCAGGTCGTAGGATTGACGACGCAACGCCCGCCCGATTACCTGCTCGCACAGGAGCTGGGTACCGAAAGCGCGCACGCCCAGGACGTGGGTCACCGTGTTCGCGTCCCAGCCTTCCGTTAGCATCGAGACGGACACGACGCAACGTATGGACTCACCGAGGTGTCCTGGCTTGCCTACGGTGTTCATGACCTCGCGGAGTATATCCTGGTCGCTGATCTCGTCGGCCTTCTTGCGGTCTCCGGTACGCTCGATGATCTCGCGACGAAAAAGGGATAGTTCTTCCGACGCCGCCGCGAGGAAGCTATCGTCCAGCTTTCCGCCTGACTCCAGCTGTTGCGAGTCGATAAGCAGGGTCCTCGGCCTCGATAGCGCGGAGCCGTCCTCCGCGAAGTTCCGGAAGAGCGGCAAGCGTCCATTCTCGAATCGCTCGCTCCCGTCGCCGTTGGTCCGCCTGAAGCCGGAGATGTAGTCGAAGACGAGCTTTGACGACGCGGTATTGTTACAGACGATTATGAAACAGGGCGGCGAGTCGAGCCCGGCCTCCTGCCATAGATTGAAGGTCTTCTCGTAATGTCCGTAGAGAGCGTCCAGCGCCGTCTGCAGCTCGACCGGGATAGACAGGGGATCGAGCGATCCTGACTTACCCCGTCCCTTCTTGGGCATCTTCGGACCGACCAGGTCCCATAGCTTGCGGTACTTGGGCATGTCACCGCCGGCTATATTGTCCGCCACTGGCACGCGCGGTAGCTTGACGATGCCGCACTCTATGGCGTCCATGAGGGAGAAGTCGCTCGCCGTCCACGGGAAGAGAGTTCCTTCGGCATATCCTGATCCCCTAAGGAAGAACGGAGTAGCTGAAAGGTCTACCACGCGCGTTACGCCTAGCTTGTCCTGGACGGCCTCGATGCCCGAGATCCAGACGCGAGCGGCCTCGGCGTTCTCCTTCGCCTCGTCCTTCTCGTCGGAGCCTATCGTTTCTTCTTCGTCGTCGATGCCCTTTGGTTTTTCCCTATAGCAATGGTGCGCCTCGTCGTTGATGACGAGGATGTCCTTAAGCCCCATCAGCTCTGGCATGACGCGTTGGAGCATCTGGCCTTCGGTCTCCAAAGTCTGTAGGTCCGGTCCGCGGCCCTTGAGGAGGGAACGCCCGCCCTTCGAAAGCGTGACGCGTTCCCGGAGCATGAAGGCATGGTAGTTCGTGATGACTATCTTGGCCTTGGAAAGCTCGCCTAGAAGCTCGGTCGGCACGAGCTCGCGGCTGGCGTAGTAGCTGTTCGGGTCGTTGGGCCTGAGGACCTGCAGGCGGTCCCGTATCGTGATACCGGGCGAGATGATCAGGAAGCCCTTGGTAAAGCGCTTGCTCTGCGGGTGCCGTACGGCGTTAATCGTCTGCCAGGCTATGATCATGGCCATCACGGTGGTCTTGCCCGTGCCCGTGGCAAGCTTGAGCGCCAGTCGGAAGAGCCCAGGATTGGCGGCTTCGCTCGCGGCACCGAAATGCTCGATGAAGGCCGATCCCGTCTTTCCAGACGTCGGAGCCACCTCGGTCAGCCAGATGAGCGTCTCGACGGCCTCTATCTGGCAGAAGAACGGCCGCTTGCCGGCGAACGGGTGGTGGCGCCAATGTTCGAGTAGCCGGGCGGTCTCCGGCGTAACGCGCCAATCAGACTGATTCGGTAGGTCTCTCCATTCGTCGACCTGCCTTCGCAGGTCGTTGATGAAGGCAGAGTCGTAGCGTTGCGCGTTCGAAGATAGATTCTTGTCGTCACCGAACTGAAGGTCGGCCTGCTTCGGTCCGCCTTTTATCTTCTTAGGCCGAGGAATCGGAGAAATAAACTCGGCTCTTCGCCTTGTATCGACTATCTTCTGCGTCGGTTGGCCGTCCGCGTCGAGCTCCCAGTGACGCCGAGGATAGTCATACGGAGAGTTGAGTATCGGATGCTCGTAGAAAGGATTCGCCATTTTGCCTGCTTTCATCAATAAAAGTCATGCGCAATGGCTGTAGTATATCATTCGGCGGAGATGGCGCAACCGATGATTCGTACGTCGAACCAGGTCGCACGCCTAGCCACTCCCCCTACCCGAACAGCGCCCGCTCCAGGTCGCGCAGCGAGCCGCCGCGGCCTAGCGTCGCCTCGAGCGCTTCCATGAAGCGTTCCGGCGTCACGCCGGCCTCGCGAGCGCGGACGGCCAGCTCGACCGCGGCCGAGTACTGGCGGACTCGGAGCCTGGAGCGCAGGAGCGTCAGCGCGGCGTCTCCGGCGCCGGCGCCGCGGAAGGCCGCCGAGATAGAGGCGGCCGCGGCCAGGGCCGCTCCGGCCTTGGCGGGATCCGCGTTCGTCCCCTTGGCCCAGGATACCAGGCCGGCTACCGGGCCCTCGCCGACGCCGTTCCGCAGCGCTGTCGAAACGGCCAGGTAGAGTTCGGCCGCCCGGTCGTCCGGGGGCCAGTCCGAGCCGTCGAGAAGGCGGGCCACCCATCGCCAACGCAGCGCGTCCTCTTCGATCGCACGGAGCATCGTCTCGGCCGATACGCGCTTGGCGACCGCCTCGCGTATCCTGGCCTTGATGGCGTCGGCCGATACGCCGGCCTCGATGGCTACGGCGGCCATCTCCCGCAGCCGCGCGCGCGTCGTTTCCAGTTCGCCGCCCGGCATGTATGAGTCCAGCCAGCGCATGAACTCCAGCTCCGCCCGCGCCCTCGTCGCCTCGCCCCTGGCCTCGGAGGACGGCCGTTCGCCGGTATCGGCGCCGGCCCGCCCCGACGCGGAAGCCGACGCCGCGGCGGCCGGAGTCCCGTCAGGCTGTTCCTTTCCCTGCGCGGCTTGGTCCGACTGTCCGCCGGAGCCCTGCCCGCCCTGGGCGAAGGCGCCTACGCCGATCGCCAGCAGTATCGCCGCCGCGACGATGCGCGGCGCGGAGGTCGGTCGCTTAGCCATAGCATGCCTCCTAGAGCGATAGGCTCGAACAGACGCCGCCGAGGCCGTCGTCGAGCCCTGACGGCGCGGCCGGGTCCGCGACCCAGCGCTCGCCGTCTATGACGAAGTTATACGAATACGACGCGCCGCGCCTCAGCCGCACGGTTATCGACCAGGTGCCGTCGGGAGCCTTCTCGAGTTCGTACTCGGACGGCGACCAGTCGTTGAAGTCCGCGGCGAGCCACACGCTCGTCGCGTCGGGGGCCTCGAGCACGAAGCGCACCTCGGCGGGGGAGCCGCGCCGGACGAAGGCCAGGGTCAAGGCCGAGGAAGCGACGGCGACGAGCGCCGCCGCCGCGGCCAGCCAGGCTATCCTGGAGCCTCGTAGCTTGGCGGCGCGGCCTTCGCTTCCCGAAGCGGCGCCGGCCATCGAGCGTACGGCCGCCATGGCGCGGCCGACGACGGCCCGGCCCGCCTCGTCGTCGCCGAAAGGCAGGGCCTCTGGCGGGACCGGCGAAGAACCGCCTAATCCGTCTCGTTCGTCGAGCATACGGAGGGCTAGCTTCCTGATCTCTTCGCGTCGCGAGTCCATACCGTTACATACCTTTCTTACGCCCGTCCGGTTGCGCCGTATCGCCTAGAATACGGCCGAGCCTGCGCCTGGCGCGGAGCAGCCTCGACTTGACCGCCTCGATCCCGAGGCCGAGCGCCGCCGCCGTCGACGCCACGTCGAGCCCGGCGAAATAGTACAGCTCGACCGGCGAGCGCAGCGACGCGGGCAGCCCCGCGACGGCCGACCGCAGCTCCTCCGCCGCCAGGGCCCGCAGCGCCTCGGCCTCGGGACCGGATACATCGGCGACCGCCTCGTCGGCTATCGCCCGCTCGGCCGCGGCCCTCACGGCGAGGCGTTCTGCCGACGAGGCGGCGGCATAGCGCGACTTGACCCGGTTGGCGGCTATCGAGAAGACCCTGGCGAACCATGTCTTCGAGCTATCGTACGAGGGCAGCGAACGGTACGCGCGCACGAGCGCGTCCTGAGTCGAGTCCTTGGCGTCGTTCTCCGAGCCGAGCCTGGCCCGGCAGAACGCGTAGAGGCGATCGGAATAGCGGAGCGCCAGCTCCTCGAAGGTCCGCTCGTCGCCATCCTTGGCGCGCGCGGCCAGGGTCTCGTCGTCCACCCGCATGGCAAGGAGAAAATAGCACGGATTCATGCGCAACCGACTACGGCCGCGTCGGGTATAGCAGGCTATACGGACGCGGCCCCAGGGCCGTCCCGTACAAGGAGGTCGTATGAAACGCTGTACTCGGATACTCAGCCTGATCGCCGTCGCGGCGCTCGCGTTCGCCTGCGCCGAACCGGACGGCGTATCGGTCGGCTTCGCGCTGACCGACGCGCCGATCGACGAGTCGCTCGTCACCGCGGTCAACGTAACGGTCAGCGAGGTGGCCGTCAACGAGAGCGCCGACGCCAGCTTGGCCGACGGCGACGGCTCGTGGAAGAAGGTGACGATAGACCCGCCCGTCACGATAAACCTGCTCGACCTGCAGGGCGGGCTATACGAGGACCTCGGCGACCCGATAGTCCTGGCCGGCGGCACGCAGATCAACCAGATCAGGCTCGGCGTCGACGCGGTCCAGGTCATGGAAGGCGACGTCGCAGCGGTCACGACCATGCCGTCCGCCACCGGCCTCAAGATAGTCAACGCCTTCCGCGTGCCGCCATCCGGGGCCATCACGGTGACCGTCGACTTCGACGTGCGCAAGTCGGTCGTGCTGACCGGCTCGACCTACGTCGTCAAGCCGGTCCTGCGAGCGGTAGTGGACAACGAGGCAGGCCAGCTTACCGGCACCGTACCGGCCGGGGTCGTCACGGTCTACGCGTATACCGACGGCAGCTACGTGGACGCCGAGGCCACGACGGCTAACGCCGACGACCTGTACTTTACCGGCGCCTACACGAGCGCGACGGTCAAGGCGGACGCCACCTACGTGCTCGCCTTCATGGACGCCGGCGCCTACGACCTGTACGGCGTCGACTCCACCGGCGCCGTCATCGCGGAGCTGCAGGACGCCGTCGTCACCGAAGGGGACGTGACCGATCACGCGCACCTGACGGCGATTCCCTAAACGACGCGCCGCGGAAATCACACGACGCGCCGCCCTGCGGCTCATGATAGTATACAGGCCTCGTATAGTAGCTCGGAGGGTCCTGCCCAAGAGGCGGGGCCCTCGCTCACGCGAGGGCCGCCGTCTCTTGGTCACCCTCCTCCCTGGAAATGCGAGGCCTGAGTACGAGCAAGGTTTTCAGGGCGGCCCATCGTGCCGTGCATGGGTAGGTTATCGAGCGGTTGGTTTCCATCCGGCAGGGCGGCGCGTCGTGCCGGTAGCGGGTCGGGTATCGGGCATCCGAATCGGATTCACGGACGTGCCGACGGCAAATCCGCTAGGTGCATGATCCTGCTGCCTTGTGCCTCGTAGTAACGCAGCATCTCGTCGATCTTCGTCGTATCGTAGCTCGTTATGCAGTCGGACAGGACGGTTACGTCGTAGCCGGCCTTGCGCATATTGTAGCAGGTCGATTTGACGCAGGCGACCGCGTCGGCTCCCGCCAGGTAGAACTCACCTATCCCGTTGGCGGCGATAAAGGAGGCGAACGCCTCGCTCGTCAGCGCGTTCCCCTTGGACTTGGTACAAATGTTGTCGGATACGACGTTCATGTCAGGGACCAATTCCGCGCCGCGGGTATTCGGCTTAAACGTCCGGGTACCTTCCGAGAGGTTCTCGTGCCGTATGTAGACGACGGGGATGCCGCTATCGACCGCCCAATCGATGGCCGCGTTGATGTTGCCGATGACGTCCTTGTAATGCTTGGTTATGTCGTTCTGGATGTCGATTACGACCAAGGCTGTGTTCCGCATGGCTTCCCTCCTGATAGTCGTTCGGTTCGCTTACCCTGTCAGTATACCCGGCATCGTTGACAATAGATGTCAGTGATAGTGAATGATTTCGTTTTATTCGCCTACGCCAGCTCGAACGGCTCGGCGTGGCTAGGGAAGATATGCCGCGCGCCGAGCGCCCGTATGGCGGCCCACGATCCTAGGCTCGCCTCGTCGTCGTCCATGACCTGAGGTAACGGATACAAGTCGCCTATCAGGGCCTCGTGGGCGTCGGTGACGAGCGACACGCTGTCGTCCGAATGCCCCGGCGTCCTGATGACCTCGCCGGCGATACCGATCGACGACAGGAACGCCCTCGATTCGTCGGTCCTGAGAGGGAGGAACCGGTCCCTGAATATCGGCCGGTAGTCCTTATGGCTACGCGCGATGAGCCGCTCCATGCCGTCGATGCCGTCGCCCTGGTTCTCGAACAGCAGGCACTGTATGCCGGCGTCCTGGAAGTCCCGGACCAGGCCGGCGTGGTCGAGGTGGAAATGCGAGATTATAGCCCACCTAATGCAGTCGAACCTGTACCCGGCCGCCTTCACGCCCCTGGCGTACTCGAGCAACGAACAAGGCCAGCCGGCGTCGAACGCGAGCAGCTTCTCGCGATCATTACTCCGGAGCAGGTAGCAATGCGTGTGGCTATACGTGAACCCGATCATCGTACCTACCCTATCATGCATCCGAGTCCCTATATTAGTATCACGGAGGGCAGCATGGCCGATGCGAGCGGACGACAGGAGCGTAGCCTCGAACGGGTCTATCGGATGAGCTTCGGGCTCGTCTATCCTCTCTACGTCCGAAAAGCGGAGAAGAAGGGACGGACGAAGGACGAGGTCGACGAGGTCATCGCGTGGCTGACGGGCTACGCCAAGCAGGGCATCGAGGCGATCGCGGCGAGCGATACCGACTTGGAGCATTTCTTCGGCTCCGCGCCGAGGATGAACCCGAACGCGTCGAAGATCACCGGCGTCATCTGCGGCCACCGCGTCGAGGAGATAGAGGACGATATCCTGCGCAAGGTCAGGTACCTCGACAAGCTGATCGACGAGCTGGCCAAGGGTAGGCCTATGGAGAAAGTGCTACGAGCCTGAGCTCCTCGTCCTCGCCAGGTAGGCCGCCATGCGCTCGGCTATCGCGTCGGGGTCGGCCGCTACCCTGGCCAGGCCCGCGTCGATCGCGGCCTTCGCGACGGCGCGCGCCACGGCGGGCGCGACGCGCGGGTCGAACGGGGTCGGCAGGATGTAGTCTTCCCTGAGCTCGCCTTCGGGCACGACGCCGGCGATGGCGTAGGCGGCAGCGAGCTTCATCTCCTCGTCGATGTCGGAGGCGCGCGCGTCGAGGGCGCCGCGGAAGACGCCGGGGAAAGCGAGCACGTTGTTCACCTGGTTTGGCCGGTCGGAGCGTCCGGTACCGACGACTCGGGCTCCGGCCGCCAGGGCCTCGTCGGGGTCTATCTCGGGTACGGGATTGGCCATCGCGAACACGATCGGGTCGCGGGCCATGGCGCGGACCATGTCTCGGGTCACCAGGTTGGCCCTGGAGACGCCTATGAACACGTCGCTGCCGCGCATCGCGTCGGCCAGGAGGCCTCGTCGCTTATCCCGGTTCGTCAGCGCCGCGATCTCGGCCTGGGCCCGGTTCAGCCCCGACTCGTCGCCGTCGCGGAGTATGCCGCGTATGTCGGACAGGATAACGTCGCTCGCCCCGGCCGCCAGCAGCATCCTGGCTATCGCTATGCCCGCCGAGCCGGCTCCGTTGATGGCCACGACGAGCTCTCCGATCGGCTTGCCTACCAGCTTGAGCGCGTTCAGGAGCCCGGCCAGGAGGACGATCGCAGTGCCGTGCTGGTCGTCGTGGAACACCGGGATGGCCATGCGCTCCTTGAGCCTGGCCTCGACCTCGAAGCAGCGCGGGGCGGAGATATCCTCGAGGTTGACGCCGCCGAAGACCGGCTCGAGGCGGGCTATGGTATCGACCAGCTCGTCGACGTCCTTCGTGCCCAGGCAGATGGGGAACGCGTCGACGCCGCCGAAAGCCTTGAAGAGGGCGGCCTTGCCCTCCATTACCGGTATCGCGGCGGCGGGGCCTATATCGCCGAGGCCGAGCACCGCGCTGCCGTCCGACACGACCGCGACCAGGTTGCCCTTGCCGCAGTACTCGTAGACGGCGTCCGGCCTGGCGGCTATCTCGAGGCAGGGCTCGGCGACGCCGGGCGTATAGGCCAGGCTGAGGTCGGCCTTGTCCCTCAGGGGCACCGTGCTGCGTATCTCGAGCTTGCCGGCGTGGTCCTTGTGCAGTTTAAGCGCGTCGTCGCGTAGGGACATGGGTACTCCTCGTAGGTCTATCGCCGATACGGCTCCCTACCTATAGCATATAAGTCCGTTCCCGTGGAATCGACGGCGACAGTGACCGGGAAATCCTCGACGCGCAGCCTGTAGATCGCCTCCGGCCCGAGCTCGCCGAAGGCGACGACCTCGGCCTCCTTGATCGCCCTGGCGAGCAGGGCGCCGGCGCCGCCTATCGCGGCGAAGTAGACCGCGCCGTTCCGCGTCATCGCCTCTATCACGGCCCGGCTCCTCGGGCCCTTGCCTATCATGCCCCTGAGCCCGGCGTCGAGCAGCCTCGGCGCGTAGGCGTCCATGCGGCCGCTCGTCGTCGGGCCTGCCGAGCCTATGACCCTGCCGGGGGCCGCCGGGCACGGGCCCACGTAGTAGATGACTTGGCCGGACGGGTCGAACGGGAGCGCCCCTCCCCTATCCAAGAGCTCGACCAAGCGCCTGTGGGCAACGTCCCTGCCGGTATAGAGGACGCCGGACAGCAGGACGCGGTCGCCGGCCCTGAGGCTCCTCGCGTCGTCGCCGACAATCGGAAGGCTCAGACGGATCGCCAGCCGTCCGCTATGCGATCCGGACGCGCTCATAGGACGGCCTCCAGGTGGCGGGCCGCGTGGCACTGCAGGTTGACGACGACCGGCAGGCTCGCGATGTGGGCCGGGAAAGCCTCGATATGGACGTCGAGGGCGGTGACCGTGCCGCCGAAGCCCTGCGGCCCGATGCCGAGAGCGTTGATCTCGGCGAGCGTCTCCTCCTCGAGCCTCGCGACCCTGGGATCGGGATGGCGTTCGCCCACGGCTCGCAGCAATGAGCGCTTGGCGATCAGGGCCGCCGTCTCTATGGTGCCGCCGACGCCGACGCCGACGATCACCGGCGGGCAGGGATTCGGTCCGGCCTTGTCGACGGTATCTACCACGAAGCGCCTGACGCCGGCCGCGCCGTCCGACGGCTTGAGCATCGCCATCGCGCTCATGTTCTCGCTGCCGCCGCCCTTGGGCGCGATCGTCAGCCTGATCCTGTCGCCTGGCACGACGCGTACGTGGATGACGGCGGGGGTATTGTCTCCGGTGTTCCGGCGCTCGAAGACGGGATCGTCGACGATGGACGCGCGCAGGTAGCCCTGGGCGTAGCCTCGGCGCACGCCCTCGTGTATCGCGGCCTC
>JAKQKE010000178.1 GCA_029560805.1 Spirochaetota bacterium | reverse complement strand
GCGCGGCTCGGGCGCATCGCCTCGATCTCCGCTCCGGGAGTGTGCACGATGACTCGACGGAGACGACCCGTCTCCGAGAGTATCCTCAGCCTCCTGTCCATAAAGCCTCCCTTTTGACGACAGGATACCAAGAGATGCCTCGAATCCGCAACCCGCGATGGGCTCAGCTGCAGCCTGTGGTGCTCCCGCACGTCTCGCATTTCAGGCAGGTGCCGTTGCGGACCAGGGTCAGGTGGCCGCAGACGGGACAGGGGTCGCCCTCGTAGCCCTTCATCCTGGCCTTGCGGGAGTCGTCCTTGGGCCTGGCCGCGGACTGGGCCGGCGCGGCTCGCTCGGCAGTCTCGAGCGCCCGGCGTTCCGCCTCTTTCCTGGCGGCCTTGCCGTTCTGGGTGTTCGTGGCGTTCAGGTCCTCGGGCTTGACCTGGCCGAGGTCGAAGCGGTCCTGGTAGCTGATAGCCAGGTCTCGGAACACGTAGTCGAGCACGCTCGTGGCCATCTTGATGTACTCGTGGCCCTGGACCATGCCGTTCGGCTCGAAGCGGCTGAAGGTGAACGCGTCGACGTACTCATCGAGCGGCACGCCGTACTGGAGGCCGAGCGAGACGGCGATGGCGAACGAGTTGAGGAGGCTCCTGAAGGCGGCTCCCTCCTTGTGCATGTCGAGGAAGATCTCGCCCAGGCGGCCGTCGTCGTATTCGCCGGTGCGTACGAACACCGAGTGGCCGCCTATCTTGGCCTTCTGGGTGTAGCCGTCGCGCCGGTTCGGCAGGGAATGCCTGGCGCTGACGAAGCTCGGCGCCTCGGCGGCCGCCTGGTCGCCGGCGCTCGGTGCGGCGACGGGCTCGGCCGGTTCGGACTGCAGGGCGACGAGCCGCTCGGCGAGCGGATTCGAGCTAGCCGCGATAGCCGAAAGGGGCTGGGACAGCTTTGAGCCGTCGCGGTAGAGCGCGATGCTCTTGAGCATGCTCTTCCAGGCCGTCATGTAGGCGCCCTTCACGTCGTCGAAGCTGGCCGAGTCGGGCATGTTGATGGTCTTGGAGATGGCGCCCGAGACGAAGGGCTGGGTGGCGGCCATCATCGCTATATGGGCTTCCCAGGCTATGGACCTCGTCGCCTCGCGGCCGGACGGGGTCGCGGTATCGAAGACGGCGTAGTGGGACTTCTTGACGTGGGGCGCGCCCTCGATGCCCATCGAGCCGCAGGCCCAGGCCTCGGCCTGGGCTATCTCGGCCTGCGCGAAGCCGAGGAAGGCCAGGAGGTCGAGGCCGGGATCGGCCCGCAGCGCTTCGGTCGCGCCGACGGCCGCGTAGGCTTCCTGGCCGAGCGTGAACGGGTTGAAGGCCGCGTCGAGGCCCATCGCGTCGCGGAGAGCCTTGTCGGCCTTGGCGAGCGCTTCCTCGGGCAGGCCCTTGGCGCGTAGCGCCTCGAGCGAGACGCCGGGAGCGCCTTCGAGGGAGCCGCGGCCGACCATGAATGACCTGATGTCGCCGATCTGCTCCTCGGAATAGCCTAAGGCGCGCAGGGCCGGCTCGACCGAATTGTTGACTATCTTGAAGTAGCCGCCGCCGGCCAGCTTCTTGAACTTGACCAGCGCGAAGTCCGGCTCGATGCCGGTGGTGTCGCAGTCCATGAGGAGGCCGATGGTGCCGGTCGGCGCGATGGCCGTGGTCTGGGCGTTGCGGTAGCCGTGGGACCGGCCCAGCTCGAGGGCCTCATCCCAGGCCGCCCTGGCGGACTCGACGAGGGCGGCCGGCGCCTTGGCTGGGTCGATGCCCTGGGGCGCCACCGACAGCTTCTCGTACTCGGCCGCGGCCACGCCGTAGGCGGCTCGCCGGTGGTTGCGCATCACGCGCAGCATCTCGTCGGCGTTCGCCCCGAACCGAGCGAAGGGCCCGAAGGCGGCGGCCATCCTGGCGGAGTGGGCGTAGGCCTCCCCGGTCATGATGGCGCTGATAGCCGCGGCGACCGCTCGTCCCTCGGCCGAGTCGTAGGGCAGGCCCATCAGCATGAGGAGCGTGCCGAGGTTGGCGTAGCCGAGGCCGAGCGTGCGGTAGTCGTAGCTCTTTCTGGCTATCTCCTTGGAGGGGAACTGGGCCATGGCTACGGATATCTCGAGGGTCAGGGTCCATAATCTGACGGCGTGGCGGTAGCGATCCACGTCGAAGGACCGGGCCCGCTCATCATAGAAGGCGGTCAGCTTGAGCGAGGCCAGGTTGCAGGCCGTGTCGTCGAGGAACATGTACTCGGAGCAGGGGTTCGAGCCCCGTATCTCGCCGTCGGCGGGGCAGGTATGCCAGTCGTTAATGGTCGTGTGGAACTGGAGCCCCGGATCGGCGCACTGCCACGCGGACTTGGCTATGCGGTCCCAGAGCGAGCGGGCCTTGATGGTGCGCAGGGTCTTGCCGCCTCGGCGCATCGTCAGCGCCCAGTCCTTGCCCTTGGCCACGGCCTCCATGAACTCGTTCGTGACCCGGACCGAGTTGTTCGACGACTGGCCGGAGACGGTGTTGTAGGCCTCGCCCTCCCAGCTGGCGTCGTAGACCGGCCCGTCGACGTCCGGGTCGCCGTCGGCGATGCGCCTGAGGAGCTGGTAGACGTAGGAGCCCGGTACGCCGGCGTCGAGGGCTTCCTTGGCGGCCGAGCGCAGCCACGGGTTGGCGTCTATCGACAGCCGGTCGGACGCGGGCACGTCGGACCTGGCCGCGGCGTCGCGCATGGCGCTCGAGTACTGCTTGAGCGCCTTGCTCCCTGCGACGAGGCAGGCGACCTTGTACTCCTCGCCGGCCTTCCAGTCGACGAACTGCTCGATGTCGGGATGGTCGGCGTCGAGGATGACCATCTTGGCGGCGCGGCGGGTCGTGCCGCCGGACTTGATAGCCGCCGCCGAGCGGTCGGCTATCTTGAGGAAGGACAGGAGCCCGCTCGAGAAGCCGCCGCCCGACAACGGCTCGCCCGCGCCGCGAATCTTCGAGAAGTTCGAGCCGGTACCCGAGCCATACTTGAACAGCCTCGCCTCGCGCTCGACGAGATCCATGATGCCGCCGTCGTTGACCAGGTCGTCCTGCACGTCCAGGATGAAGCAGGCGTGAGGCTGGGGCCGCTCGTAGGCGTTCGTCGAGGCGACGACCTGGCCGCTCTTCGGGTCGACGTAGTAGTGGCCCTGGGCCGGGCCCTCGAGGCCGTACACGGCGTGCAGGCCGGTGTTGAACCACTGCGGGCTGTTCGGAGCGCCCATCTGGTTGGCCAGCATGAAGCACATCTCGTCGTAGTAAGCCTTCTCGTCGGCTTTCGAATCGAAGTAGCCCGATTCCTTGGCCCAAAGCGTCCAGGTGTAGGCCAAGCGATGGAAGACCTGGCGCGCGTCGTGCTCGGACCCGGGCACGGGGGAGGCGCCGGCCAGGGCCTGCTGCGACGACGGTACCCAGGCGCGCCAAGCCTCGGCCTTGTCATCGGGCACGCCTGCCTTGCGAAAGTATTTCTGGGCTATGATGTCGGTGGCTATCTGGCTCCAGGTCGACGGCACGATGACGCCGTCCATCCGGAAGACCGCCTTGCCGTCGGGGTTCCGTATCTCGGAGACTCGTTTTTCCCATCGGACGCCCTCGTACGGGCCCTTGCCGGCGGTCGTGAACAGTCTGTCTATCTTCATGATGTCCTCCCCATGCGATCGATAAATATACAACTTATTGTATTGCCTGGATATTATACTGCTATATAGTGTATGTGTCGAGGCCTGTATTAGCGGCTAACGGCGAGTTGGATCGAGGCCGATACTAAGTATGACTATGGAAACACTAGCGATAATCAACGCGATAGGCTTGAGCGAGCACGCGACCTCCCCCTGGGCCGATGGCCCGAGCGCCCTCGAGCGGGCGGTTGCCTTCGCCGAGCGCCTGGCTCCGGGGCGCCCCGGGGCCGATAGGCATTCCAGGATACTCGTGCTGGCTTCAGGTCCCTTGCCGGAACTCGGGCCGCGTTCGGTCGTCCGCGATACCTGGACGATGCGCGACGTACTCGCCGAGGCCGACCGCTTCGCGTCCGCCGAGCCTGACTGCGACACCGTGATCTACCTGAGAGGCGACGAGCCCTTCCTCGACGCGGGGCTGACCGGGCGCCTGCTCGAGCTGCACGGGCGCTACCGCGCCGAGTACACCTTCGCCGATGGGTACCCGCCCGGCTTCTCGCCGGAGCTGCTATCGGTCAAGACCCTGCCGAACCTCGTGGAGCTGGCGTCGCGCCACGAGGTCAAGCCGGAGCGGGGCGATCTGTTCGCGCTGATTCAGAACGACATCAACTCGTACGATATCGAGACGCACCTGTCTCCTCGCGATATGCGCGCCTATCGCTTCTCGCCCGTCTGCGACACCAGGCGGAACGCGCAGGCGGCCGAGCGCCTCTGGAAGCTTGGCGGCAGGACCGCCGAGGACGCCATCCGGATCCTGCCCGGGCACCCGGAGCTCCTGAGGACCCTGCCGGCCTTCCTCTGGGTTCAGGTTAGCGAGGGCTGCGCCCAGGCCTGCGCCTACTGTCCGTACCCGTCGATGGCCGGCGACCCGCGGGGGCTCGAGGGCTTCATGCCGGTCGAGCGCTTCGAACGGCTGATGGCCGACGCCGAGGCTCTCTGCGATGATCTGGTCGTCGATCTGTCCCTCTGGGGCGAGCCCTCGGCGCACCCGGATTTCCCGGCGCTGGCTCGGGCCGTCTTGGCGCGCCCGCGCTTCACGCTGATCGTCGAGACTTCGGGCGTCGGCTGGGAGCGGGGCCAGGCTGAATCCCTGGCCGCCGAGGCCGGCTCCCGTGCCCAGTGGGTCATCTCCCTCGACGCGGTCGACGACGAGGGCTACCTGGCGTTGCGCGGAGCGGGCAAGGACGAGGCCGCGGCTTTCGCCGAGCGCTTGATCGCCGCCTCGCCCGGCAACGTCCACGTCCAGGCGGTGCGCATGAAGGAGAACGAGGCCGGACTCGAGGCCTTCTACCGCGGCTGGAAACAGCGGGGGGCCAAGGTCATCGTGCAGAAGTACGACCCCTTCTCCGGCTGCCTTCCCGATCGAAGCGTAGCCGACCTGTCGCCGCTCGATAGGCTACCGTGCAGACACCTAGCGCGCGACATGGCGGTGCTGCTCGATGGATCGGTGCCCTGGTGCAAGCATTGCCTCGTGCCCGGAGAGCCGCTCGGAAAGCGGCTCGGCTACGCCGGGTTCGCCGGTAACGCGTTCTCCGACGGCCTCGGATCGGCCTGGGAGGCGATGGGAGCCTGGTACGACAGGCACATAGCGGGCGACCTGCCCGAACCATGCGGAAGGTGCGATGAATACCATACCTTTAACGCTTGACGCCTATAAGCCTACCTACACCGTGCTCGGCGGAGGGCGCGGCTCGGGCTGCAGGGACGGCTTCCCCGTGTCGGTGCTACTCCTGAATCGCGGGCCGATGCTCTACCGCGCGGAGATGATCCAGGAACTCGTGCGGGTCGGCTTCGAGTCGATCGTGTCGATGGAGCTGATAGGAGACTCGCCGGAGCTCGAGGGCCTGGCGTCGCGCTATCCCCAGGTCCGCTTCATCTGCCTGCACGAGGGCGCCAACCTTGGCGTCCGCGTGAATATAGGCATGCGCGAATCGTGCTCGCCCTTCGTGTTCGTGCTCTGGAACGACCAGAGGCTCGCGACGAGCACGCTGTCGAGCCGATTCTTCGACAAGGTCGTCGACCTTGACGCGGCCTGCCTCGTGCCGACCCTTAACGACGCCTCGGGCTCGCCTGTGCCGTCGATCAGCCATCCCGCCCAGTCTGGCAAGGCCTTCAGGATAGTGCCCTTGCCGCCGAAAGCCGATGGCGAGAAGAGCCTGTACCCCTTCGATGCGTGCGGTATCTACTCCAGGGAGAAATTCATGCTGCTCGGC
>JAKQKE010000177.1 GCA_029560805.1 Spirochaetota bacterium | reverse complement strand
GCCGGCGTGGTCTACGTGACGACGGCGAGGGCCAGAAGCGATTCGTTCTCGGCGACCGTCTCGACGACGGCGTATCCTCTCGCGGCGGCGGAGGGCGCGAGCGCGCTGCTGGCGAGCCAGGAGCTGAGCTTCGCCGCGCGGAAAGCCGTCGGGGCCGCGACCGTCAGCGTCTCGGGCGGCGCGGAAAGGGCCGCCGACGAGCTACCGGTGGCCGACGAAGAAAGCTACTCAGTACGCGGAAATACCGGTCTCCTGGCCGGACGCGCCGGCCTCGGCGTGGTCTCGCCGCTCCTCGGCGGAACGGTAACGGCGTCCGCGAGCGGCTCCGTCTCCGACAAAGGCGTGCCCGGCAGCGTCTCGTACGCGTCCCCGAACGCCTACCAGAAGGAGTACTCGGCCAGGGGTATCATAGGATGGGGCACGGACGCCCTGGCAGACGGGAACGCGAGCGTCGACGCCGACCTGTCCGCGTCGTGGTCCAGGCTGAACTACGTCGATCCGGACGGCTGGCCGTCCGGCACCGACGACGCGCACGACTCGCTCGGCGGCGCCGCCAACCTGAGATCCGTCCTGGCTGTCGGGCCGGCGATCGTGCGCGCCGGCCTGACCGGCGGCGTCGAGACGGCCGCGAGCAGCGCTATAGGCGAGCGGTACCGGCTGTCGGCCGGCGCGTACGCCGCGCCGGAGCTGGCGCTGGGCGACGTGACCGTCGCCCCGTCCCTGCGCTACGACCTGTACAGCGACTACGCCGCCGGGCTCAGCTACGGGATGGGCGTCTCATGGCGCAGGGACGCGTTCGCCCTGCGGGCGAACGGCGCCAGCTCGTATAAGGCCCCGTCGTTCAACGACCTGTACTGGCCCGACGACGGCTTCACCGTCGGCAACGCGGCCCTGAAGGCCGAGCGCGGCTGGAGCGCCGAGCTCGGCGCCGAGTACGCGACCGAGGCCTTCAGCGTCGGCGCGTACCCGTTCTTCCGCTACGTACGCGACATGATAGCCTGGGCGTACTCGACCGAGACCTTCATGTACTCGCCATCCAACGTCGAGACGGCGGCCTACGCGGGCGCCGACCTGTCGACGAGCGCCTCCTTCGGCCCCTGGTCGGCCGAGGCCTCGTACTCGCTCACGCTGGCCCGCGACCTCTCGGGCGGCGAGTCGTTCTCCGAGGCGGCCGCGTTGGCCTTCGTGCCGGCGCACTCGGTCGGCGCGGAGATCGGCTATAGCGCCGGCGCCGCGCGGGCCTCGGTGAGCGCCTCCTGGAAGGCCGGCCGGGTCGACGCCGCGGCCGAGGCCCTGCCCGACCTCCTGCTCCTCGGGGCGGCGGCCGAGTGGGAGGCGCTCGATGGCTATTTCGTCGGCTTCCGCCTGGACAACCTGCTCGACGAGGCTTACTACGAGTATACGGGCTACCCGATGCCGGGCCTATCCGCCACGATCTACGCGCGCCTGGAGCGTTAACCGGGACGTTCGGGGTGGCGCCGCGATATCTCCGCGATACCGCGGCGCAGCCCCATGGCTGACCGAAACGCTATTCTCCATTCGTCGCCTCGTCGGTATACTTGAGGCCGAGCGGTCGAGCCGCAGGTGGCCGCTGGCAGGAGAGGGAATGGACCTATCGTCGCTGATTACCCGGGGAGGGGTCTGGTACAATGTACCGGGCAAGGATCCGGCCGAATTCGTCGAAGCGCTGGCCGCTACGCTCAGGCTACCCGACGGCGTGTCGCCGAACGACCTGGCCATGGCCTGCGCCAGGCGCGAGGCGAACTCGCCGACCGCGATGGGGCGGGGGCTGGCCTTTCCGCACCCCGGTACGCCCCTGATAGCCGACGCGGGCCGGGCCATGGTCGCGCTCGCGTATTCCCGTTTCCCGGTGGACTGGAAGGCTCCCGACGGAGCGCCGGTCAGGGCCGCCTTCCTGATCCTGTCGGCCTCGCGCAACGAGCACCTGACGACCCTCTCGGCGCTGGCCAAGCTATGCGGAGACGGCGAATTCTACGCGGCGCTTGGGCGTCGGGCGCCGCTCGAGGATATCGTCGCCCTGCTCGGGAAGAAGACCCCGGCCTGAGAGTCTACTTTTTCTCGAGCCCTATCAGGTAGGTCTCGAAGCTGACCGTGCGGCAGGCCTCCGGCTTGAAGGCGCGGGCGCTCGCGTACGAGGCCTTCATGCGGTCCAGGAGCTCGCGCTGGCCGCCGCCTATGAACAGCTTGGCGACGACGGATCCCCCTGGCTTGAGCATGTCGTCGGCGTAGCCTAGCACCGCCTCGACGATGGCCTCGGACCGGTCGGTGTCCAGGCCCCGGTTGCCGCTCGTCGCGGGGGCGGCGTCCGACAGCACGAGGTCGTACGGGCCGCGCTCGGCTATGGCCGCCTTGACCGCGTCGTCGTAGAGGTCGCCGCGTATGAAGAAGAAATTCGGGTAGCTCGGGCTGATGCCGAGCGGCTGCAGGTCGACGGCCGACAGGAAGCCGCGCCCGTCCAGGCGCTTGAGCGCCCAGAGGCTCCAGCTGCCCGGCGCGGCCCCTATGTCGAGTACCCGTAGCCCGGGCCGGAGGACGCCGAATTTCCTGTCCAGCTCGTCCAGCTTGTAGACCGAACGGGCCGGGTAGCCTTCCTTCCGGGCCTTCTCGGCCCAGAAGTCCGGTTTATCGTAATGCCCTGTAGCCACGTTGACCTCCAGCGATCCGATACCGCGAAGGCTTACATACAGCCGGCGGAAGTTCTATACTATACCCGGAAGCGAGCATGGGATCAAATACCTTCGTCCAAGCGGAGGTCTGGACCGTGGCCCAGACCGACCAAGGCAACGTCGTACTCATCCGGCCCAAGGGCTCCGACCTCGTCGTACCGATCTTCATCGGCCAGCTGGAAACGCAGGCTATCCTGATCGGCCTCGGCAAGGTGGAGATGCCGCGACCGCTGACCCACGACCTGATTCTGTCCATGCTGACCATGCTCGACGCGAGCCTGGTCAGGATAGAGATACGCGACCTGCGTGACCGCACCTTCTTCGCCAATGTGGTGCTGCGAGGCGTCGAGGGCGAGGTGTCGATAGACGCCCGGCCCTCCGACGCGATAGCCCTGGCCGTCAGGACGAGCGCCGAGGTGTTCGTCGCCGAGGATATCGTCGAGATCGCCGGCGTACCGGTCGACATGATACGCGAGTCCCCTCCCGATGGGACGCCCGGGTCGGAGCCGGGCGGATCCGATACGGCCTCCGAGGCCTCCGGTGCGCCGATTATTGAAGACGTGTCGGTCCTGCGCCAGGGCAGCCCAGATTTCGAGCGGGCCGTGCTGAGCGCCGAGCTCGAGAACGCCATCGAGGCGGAGGATTACGAGCGCGCGGCGCGTATCCGGGACCGGCTCAAGGAGCTTCCCTAGCCCCGATCGACCTATTCGTCGCTTTTCGCTTCCACGACGGCCCCGAATCGCGGTACAATGGCCCGGGGGTCGATGTGGCACGACGATTGACGATGCTCGCGCTTCTCGCCTTGGCCGCGTCACGGCTCGGGGCGGAACCGATAGACTTGAGCGCCCACGAGGCCTACGTCCGTAACGGCTTCTCGCTCGAATGGGTCTTCCAGACGCCGCTACCAGGCGAGGCGCCCTGGGTGGCGGTGCCAGGCGCGCCCGGCGACCGGCCGTTGTCCATGCGCGACCTGGGCCTGCCCGGCGCCCCGGCCCGTAGGGCCTTCTCGATCGAGCGGCTCAAGCCGAGCCGCTATACCGTGATGATCCCCTTCGACGCCGACGAGGGGCTACTCGCGTCGCGGACCGGCGTCGGGCTCTTCCTGGCGAGCGTCGGCCAGAACTGGCAGATCTACCTGAACGGCTCGCTCGTGCGTGACGAGGCCTTTACCTCCGGCGACGGTACGATGCGGGTGGAGCGGTCGGTGCGCGGCGCCCTGGTCGAGCTGGACGCGCGCTACCTGCGCCGCGGCAGAAACCAGCTATCCATTATGATAGCCGGCGACCCGCGCGAGGCCGTCACCGGCCTCGCGGCCGGTGGCCCCTACCTGATCGACGCCTACGGCACGCTCGAGTCGACGCGCCGCGAGGGCCTTAAGCTGATGCTGATCGGCATCTACTTCTTCTTCGGCCTCTACCACGCCATCCTGTTCGCTTCGAGGCCCAAGGCGCGGTCGTACCTGTACTTCGCGATCGCGTCCGGCCTCCTGTCGGTCTACCTGTTCTGCCGTACCTACATCGTCTACGATGTGATCTTGGACACGCGGGTGATAGCCGGGCTCGAGTACGCCTCGCTGTTCCTCTTGGCGCCGGCCATCCTGGCCTTCTTCGACGCGGAGCGTGGCAGGGCGGTGTCCGTCTTCGCCAAAGCCTACGCCTTGGTCTTCGGGCTGGCCGCCGTGCTGAGGCTGTTCATCTGGAGCGACGAGCTAGCGACCCTGTGGCGATATACGATAGCCTTGCCGGCGCTGTACGCTTTGGCCTTCGACGTGGTCAAGCCGATGGCCGACGCCCTCCGTTCCAGCTCAAGATCGGGCTCGGACCGCCCGCTGGCGGCCCTCGCCCGAGCCGTCGCGGACAGCGGCGTGATAAAGCCGCTGTCCGCGATCGCCGTCGTCGGCCTCGCGGCCCTGCTCGACGCGTTCGCCGGGTTGGCGGGCGCGGTATCGTTCATGGACTACGGCTACCTGCTCCTCGTGTTCGGCATCGGAGCCACGCTGGCCGGGCAGTTCGTGCGGGCGCATAACGACAGCGAGGCGCTCGGCGCCGACCTGGCCCGCCGCGTGGCGGCGCGATCCAGGGAGCTCGAATCGACGTTGGCCGCCCAGGAGGGGCTCAGCGTCGGGCTGTCCGAGGCCAGCGAGCGGCTCAAAGCCCGACTGGAGCTATCCGCCCGTGACACGCGCGTGGCGGCCAGGGTCCAGCAGGGCTTCTTCCCGAGCGCGGCCCCCCGCAACGAGGCTTGGGACACGGCCTTCGCGTTCATACCGGCCGGGGGCGTCTCAGGCGACTTTTACGACTTCTACCGTCGGGGCGACCGGCTCGACGGACTGGTCGTCGGCGACGTGACCGGCTCCGGCATCGCCCCCGGTCTGATCACGGTGCTCGCGCGCTCCCTGTTCCACCGCGCCTTCCATGAGCTGCGCGGCCGTAGCCTCGGCTCCATGCTCGAGTCGATCAACGAGGAGCTTATCGCGGAGCTGCCGGCGGCCGATCACTCGGTCTCGGTTGCCCTCCTGCGCCTCGACTCGTCCGGCGGCGTCGAGTATTCGAGCGCCAACCACGCTGGCGCCCTCTACCTCGGAGCCGATAGGGCGCGCGCCGCGCCCCTGAGGCCCAAGGGCCAGAGCGAGTACAAAGGCCCGCCGCTCGGGCGCCGCGGCGCCGACGAACCGTATACGTCGATGCGCTTCAGGCTACAGAAGGGCGACGTCGTCCTGGTCTACACGGACGGCTTCGCCGGCGCCGAGAACGTGGACGCCGCCCCATTCGGCGAGTCGGGCATGCTCGAGGCCCTGACCTCGGCCCCCGAGGGCGACGCGGCCCAGATGCTCGACTTCATCGTCAGGGAGTGGCGCTTCCACGTCAGCGGGGCCAGGGTCTCCGAGGATGCGACGGCGGTGCTGCTCAAGCGGCTCTAGCTACTTGAGACCGGGCTTCAGCTCGAAGGACGGGCAATGGAGCCCGGTCGCCGCGTAGACCTCCGCGCTCGGCATCAGGCGCGACTTTATGTCGAAGACGTCGCACGAGCGCGGGAAGGCCGGATCCCAGGTTACGTGGAAGTGGGTGCATTGCAGGCAGTTCGGCGCCCGCGGCGGGTTGGTCGGCATGGGGCGATTCTATCCCCGATACGAGCCCGCGGCAAGAATCCGACACTCGTGGCCGCCGGGCAAGGACGCGGGTCGTCGCCGCACCGACACTCGTGGCCGCCCCGCTCATGCATAAGGTTCGTAACACTACACAGAGGCGGCGTTTTTTGCGTACATTAACGATATGACTTTCCTACAGAGAATCAGGAAGCCCTTCCGCTTCACCAACGGCAACGTCACGCTCGTGCTGATCGGCGTCAACGTGCTCGTCTTCGCGCTGACGAGCGTCGCGCGCGAGGCCTTCGTCTATCTGGCGATGATACCCGCCGCCGTGCTCCGGCTCGGCTGGGTCTGGCAGCCGTTCACCTACATGTTCGTCCACGCCAATCTCAGGCACCTCCTCTTTAATATGCTCGGCCTGTACTTTTTCGGCGCCGCGGTCGAGCGCTCGCTCGGCTCGCGGGAGTTCCTGTTTTTCTACCTGCTGACCGGCGCCCTGGCGGGGCTGTTCTCGCTCGCCGCCTTCGCCCTGGGCGGCGCCATGGGCGTCAGCCTCGTCGGCGCGTCCGGCGCCGTCTACGCGGTGCTGCTAGCGTTCGCGGTGATCAACCCGCGGTCCAGAATCTTCATCTGGGGCGTGGTTCCGGTACCCGCCCCGATCCTCGTGGCCGGCTACACCGTCATCGAGCTGTGGTCGCAGCTGTTCGGCTCGGGCGGCGGCGTCGCCCACCTGACCCACCTGGCCGGCTTTGCGTTCGCCGCGCTGTATTTTCCGATCCGGCATGGCGTCAACCCGATCAAGCGCCTCGCCTCGGGACGCTGAGGCATCCGTGAGGACGACGATAGGCCGGTCCGGAACGCCGCCCTCGCGGGCGGCGCGCCGCTTCGCGGTCGCCGTCGTCGCCCTGCTATCGGCCGCCTCGAGCGCCGTCGGGCAGGACCGCGACGTGATCCTGAGGGCGGAGTTTCCCGTCGATCTGGCGTCTGCTCCCTCGGTCCTGGCCTTCCGCGACGTGCCGGACCCCGGCTACGCGGCCAGGATCCCGGACGGAGAGGCGGCCGCGGCCCTGCTCGCCGAGGCGCGCTGGACCTTCTCAGGCATGATCTGGGGCTTCTCGTACTCGTATACGCCGAGCGACCGCGCCCGTTCGATAGACGAGCGCTTCGAGCTGGCGCCGCTGACTCCCGCGGCGAGCGCCGCGATGGCGCCGCGCGCGGTCGCCGCCAGGCTCGAGGGCACCGTGCTTTACGCCACGGTGGAATTCTATCCGGACGCGTCGCAGCGCGCGGAGCTGTCGTCCTGGAAGGCTTCGAGCGCGGCGGGGCAGGGTAGGGGCCGCGCGCCATTTCTAGTTCCGGACGCCAGGCGCCAGGCCGTCGAGGACGCCGTGCGCGAGGCGCTCAGGGCCTACCTGCGGCAGGTCACGCACAACAAGCCGCGCGAGGTGCGCGGCACGGTGGCGCTGGCCGCGCCGCCGCGGCTGTCGCTACTCGAGGGTAGCTGGGTGGCGAGCGTCCGGATCCTGGCCCGCGTCGACGAGATCGTCTCGTACGGCGCGTACTAGTACGCGCCCTGCGAGCGCGCCGACGGCTCCTAAGCCTTCGTCCGGCGCTCCGCCGCCTCGTGCATCGCGTCCAGCTCGGCCATCACCGCGTCGACGATGGCCTGCTTGCGGTCCTGACCGTCGGCCAACGACGCCTTGACCGCCTCGCGGAACTCGTCGCAGCGCCTCGGCTCGCCGATGCCGTAGCGTACCGTGTCGCGGCAGATTAGGTCCTCGAGCATCTCGCCCTGGGGGTTGATGCGCAGGATGTTACCGTTGATCGACACGAGCGACATGTAGTCGAACGAGCGGATGTACGAGTCTATCTCCCTGACGCCGCGCTTGGAGGCCGGATCCCAGGGCCGGAATCTGGTGCCGGCCGGGAAGACCAGTACCAGTTTGCCCTCGGTCCGCAGCTCGGCCAGCTTCTTCATCGAGGCCAGGTTGATCGCGTTGGCCTTCTTGGTCTCCGCGGCTAGCGCCTCGGGGTCCTTGATCTTAGAAGCCAGCTCGTCGATCGAACGGCTCGGGTAGATGACTAGGCGAGAGAAAGCCTCGGAGAACGCGGTGACCACCGGGTTGGTCTCGGATAGTTTGATGCCGGCTATCGCCACGACGTCGTCGGCGATGCGTCGGCCCTCGGGGCCGGCCTTGCGGAGCAGGTACAGGAAGGCCGGCAGGTCGAAGTTGCTGTAATGCTCGACGAGCAAGAGGCACTTGGCGCCGTTCCTGGACAATTCGGCCAGCCGCTGGAGGTTCTCGAACGGCTCGATGGCGCTGTCCGGGGCCAGGTTCTCCTCTATCATGCTGTCGATGTAGGGCGTGATCTCGGGGTTGCCGGGCTGGTAGACGCTGTCGATCGTCACCTTGCCCGCGCCCTTGGAGTGCGAGATCATCTGTATGATCGTAGGTTTATAGCGGGCGCTGATCGGTTCCATAACGGTCCTCCGGTCGCGACGGCGACCATGTTCGGGCTGTCGGAAGTATAGTTGCGGCCTCGGCCAGGTGTCAACGCCGCACTATGACATAATACGCCTGATTGTCCTGTCTCTGGCCGTCAGAAGGGGAAGGCCACGCCTATCCAGGCCGACGGATCGGCCTGGGCCGAGTCTATCATGCCGAGGCCCACCGTGGCGGTCGTCTCGGCTACCAGCCAGGCCCCGCCTTCGAAGGGGAAGCGCGCCCCCGCGCCGGGCGCGTCCACCGCGGCCAGGGCGTGCTCGTGCACGAGCGACACCATCAGGATGGAGCGTATGTTCTCGCGGCGCAGCAGGATGGCCATGACGAGGGCCCTGGAGTCGCAGTCTCCGCGACCCTCGAAGGCGGCCGAGATCGGGTTGACCACGTCGGAGCCGGCCGGGTCGCGCTCGTAGGCGAAGCCCTGCACCCAGCCGAGCAGGGCCTCGGCGTAGCCTCGGGGCTCGGCGGTCGCGCCGAAGCGCGGCCCGGCCGTCGCGGGTTCCGTCGCCCCGGCGCCGAGCGACGGGCCGGGCCTCGCGCCGGCCCAGGCGCCCGATTCCCACGCGGCCGACAGTTCCAGGGCCAGGCGGTCGAGCGATGGAGCCGCGTCGCGGAACGCCATGCGGTAGAACCTGGCTATCGCCGCGTCGATCAGCTCGGGCGACTGGCCATAGGCCGTTAGCACGCGGTACTCGCGCTCTACCAGTTGCTGCGACAGCGCCGCCTCGGCCGGGTTCCAATCGGCGCGGATCTCCGCCTTGCCGAAGCGCAAGGTTACCGGCCTCGGCCGCGCCGCGCCTAAGGCCGCGCGGCCGGCGGTGCCGAGCGGCCCGGGGGCCGCCCTGCGGCCGTAGTCGATCGAGAAGCCGTCGATCGCAGACGCGACGAAGTCGGCGTATTCGTCATAGCCGTCGGCCGGCGCATAGGCCAGTACGACGAGGTCGTAGGGCGCTCCGGCGGAGTCAGCCGGCGGCGCCACGTCGTTCACGAAGAGCCCGTAGCCGCGCATGGCCGATCGTCCCGAGCCGAAGGTCAGCTCGCCGAACGCCGCTCCGCGGCCCTGATAGTCGAAGGAAGCGAAGGCGCCGCGCCCGGAAAGTCGCCTGGCGGTATCCTCAGCGCCATCGCGGGCGCTGGCGAAGCGATCGTCGGGATAGGCGATCAGGTCGATCTCCACCGAACCGTCCGGCAGCCCGAACGAGAATTTACTCGATCCGTCGCCGCCTAGGAAGACGAAGCCCTCGGGCAGGTCGATCGAGAAGCCGCGCTCGGAGTAGTACTCGTCGCAGGAGGCCTGCCGGAAGGGCGTGGCGCAGGCGATGGCCGCTATGATGGCGAAGGCGCGTATCGTCGCATTCATACGCAGAGTATAGCGCATAACCGGATAAAGGGTGAGCGGTCGCGACGCTGAGCGGTCGCGCTCCGGCGTGGCCATGCTCAGGCGCGGCGAGGACCCCGCTTGGCCGTAGCCCGCTCCTTGGTCGACCGCCCGGCCGCGGTTCCCGCCCGCGCCCTTTCGGCCGCGGCGTCGGCGTAGGACAGGGCCGCCGCCTTGAAGGTCTCGTAGTCCGGGGCCTCGTCGAACGACATGGCTATGCTCGATCCGGACGCGGTCGTCACGGTCAGCCTCCAGGCGCCGAGGATGTCGGATTCCAGGTCCGCCGACATGACGGGGCGCCCGACGCCGGGTTCGAAGAAGAACATGCGGTAGCGGTAGCGCTCGAACTGGTGCAGGGGGGTCGGCCTGGCCGTCACGGAAACCACGGTGAAGCGTCCGCGCTCGAATCGCTCCGCGGGGGAGGATGTATAGAGTTCGCGCATCCACGATGGATCCCGGAGGGCGTCCATTGCGGCCTCCTCGTTACTACCAATATAGTCCCGCGACCCGCGGGGGACAAGGCGAACCGTTATGAATACGTGTGAACGCGCTTGCCTCGATACCCCCGCGAGGCTATACTAGGTTGCATAGCCGATGGCTAGGGCCGCCCGTACGGGCGGCGATCCGCGTAACGCAGAGGGGGAGGACGTCCATGCCGGACCCGGACAGTTGTTCGAGGCAAGACATTCCGCCATTCCTACGATGGCCCCCGCGCGAGCCGGATCGAGCCTAATCCCCCCTTCGCCTTAGCGAGC
>JAKQKE010000162.1 GCA_029560805.1 Spirochaetota bacterium | reverse complement strand
TCGTCTCGCCGGTTATCTCGCCGAGGGCCTCGATCGCGGCGGCTACGTCGACGGCGGCCATATCGACCGGCTCACCGGCCTCGACGGCGGCCGCGGCATCGTCAAGCGAGGCGGCCGCCCGGAGCAGGGCCTCACGGTGCCGCGCCGTGCCAATCCTGGCCCACAGCGGAGCCGCCCCGGACGCCACAGCGGAGCCGTCCGAGGCGCCGCCGCCGAGCAGGACTCCGCGGATGGCGGCGACCAGAGCCGCCTCGCCGTCGCCGGTCTCGGCCGACACGGATATCCAGCCGGCCGGGGCCTTGGTCGCACCGGCCGCGTCGTTCTTGTTCCAGGCTCTGATCGTAGCAGGGTTGGCCTCGACGAAGGCCAGGTCGTCGGGCCGGAGGCCTGTCGTCGCGTCCACTACGTAGACGACGGCGTCGGCCCCGCCCGCCACGAGCTTCGAGCGCCGGACGCCCTCGAGCTCTATCGGGTCGGCGCTGTCGCGCACCCCGGCCGTGTCGACGAGGCGCACCGGTAGCCCGCCCAGGTCGAGCTCGGCCTCGAGGTAGTCTCGGGTGGTGCCCGGTTGGCTCGAGACGATGGCGCGCTCATCCTTGAGCAGACGGTTGAACAGCGACGACTTGCCGGCGTTGACGGCCCCGGCCAACGCTACAACCGAGCCATCGAGCAGGGCCCGACCGACGGCGTAGCTGTCGGTCAGCGCCAGGCAGGCCTCGCGGGCGGCGCGCAAGGCCGGCAACTCGTCCACTATGTCCTCAGGCGCCTCGTCCTCGCCGTAATCGAGGCGCAGGGCGAAGGCGGCGGCGATCCTGACGAGCGACGCCTTGATGGCCGCGAGTTCCCGCGACAGGCCGCCGGACAGTCTTGAGAACGCATCGGCCCTGGAGGCCGCGGTACGCGCCGCCACGAGCTCGCCTACGGCCTCGGCCCGGGCCAGGTCAAGCTTGCCGTTGTAGAAGGCCCTGAACGTGAACTCACCGGGCAGGGCGCGCCTGAAGCCGACCGCCTCGAGGGCCGACAGCGCGCCGTCGGTCGTGGCGCGGCCGCCGTGGCACATGAGGTCGACACCGTCCTGACCTGTATAGCTCACCGGCCCCCTGAAGACGAGCGCCACGACCTCATCGACCGCGCGACCGTCGGGGTCGACCAGCTTACCGTACGCGGCCCGGTACCCGCCGAGCGACTTGAGCGCGTCCGGGCGGGAGAAGGCGCGGGCCGCGCGCTCGACGCTGCCCGGCCCCGCGACGCGAACCACCGCCAAGGCGGCCGTTCCCGGCGCCGTCGCTATCGCGGCTATGTCGTCCTCTATATCCAGGTATCCCTTGGCCATCGGGCAACGATAGCGCGTTCCGGCCGGGACCCGCAAGTGATACGCGCGCGATCCGCGAGGCGAGCCGATCGCGCGCTTGACACTCTTGTACATTTTAAGTATTCTTTTATCGATAAGTTTTATCGCTACTGAGCGACTAGGAGGTCACCATGGCTACGCTTTCATTCTCGATCCCGCGGGACATCGTATATGGAGAGAACGCGCTCGAGCGCCTCTCGACCCTGAGGGGAACGAGGGCCGTACTCGTTACCGGCGGTTCGTCGATGAAGAAATTCGGCTTCCTGGACAAGGCCGCCGCGCTGCTCGCCAAGGCCGGCATCGAGAGCACGGTCATAGACGGCGTCGAGCCGAACCCGTCCGTGCAGACCGTCAGGCGCGGCGCCGAGGCGATGCTCACGTTCAAGCCCGACTGGATCGTCGCCATCGGCGGCGGGTCCGCCATAGACGCCGCCAAGGTGATGTGGTGCTTCTACGAGCACCCCGGCGTCAAGTTCGAGGACATCATCACCCCCGGCTCGATGCCGTCGCTCAGGAACAAGGCGCGCTTCGTCGCGATCCCGTCGACGAGCGGCACCGCGAGCGAGATCACCGCGTTCTCGGTGATCACCGATACCGAGAAGCACATCAAGTACCCGATCGTCGCCGCGGACATGGTGCCCGACCTCGCCATACTCGACCCGGCCCTGCCGGCCACGATGCCCGCCTCCGTCACGGCGAACACCGGCATGGACGTGCTCTGCCACGCCATCGAGGCCGTAGCCTCGACCGCCGCCACCTCGTTCACCGACCCCTACGCCGTCGAGGCGATCAAGCTGGTGCTCGCGTACCTGCCCAAGGCCTTCTCGTCGCCCAAGGACATGGACGCCCGCTTCCACATGCACAACGCGTCGGCCCTGGCCGGCATGGCCTTCACGAACGCGTCGCTCGGCCTCGTCCACTCGCTGGCTCACAAGATAGGCGGCGAGTTCGGCGTCACCCACGGCCTGGCCAACGCCATACTCCTGCCGTACATCATCGACTTCAACAGGAAGTCGAGCGCCAAGTACGGCAAGGTCGAGCGAGACCTCGGCGTGGCCGACCTCGCCGACGAGGTGCGTAAGCTCAACGCCAAGCTCGGTATCCCCGCCACGTTCAAGGATTGCGCCGAGGTGCCCTTCGAGGAGGCCAAGTTCCTGGCCGTGCTCGACAGGATGAGCGCCAACGCCCACGCCGACCCCTGCACGCTGACCAACCCCGGCGCGCCGACCGTCGCCGACGTCAGGCGCATCTACGAGGCCGCGTACTACGGCCGCTCGATGAAATAAGTCTCTGTACCGAAGCCGCGCCGGTCATCCCCCCGATCGGCGCGGCTTCTTTTTTTTCGGCCCGTCCCCGACCGGACGGATTCCGATATAAACATAACCATTGCGAAAGAGCAAGGAAGGAACCTATACTGGCGCCGATGATCGAACCCCTGCGAATATCGCTACCGACGCTCAAGCGGCTACCGCTGTACAGGCGCATCCTCGAGGAGAAGGCCGCCGCGGGCGACGAGTGGGTCAGCTCCGACGCGCTCGCCAAGCGGCTCGGGCAGTGCGCCGTCCAGGTGCGCAAGGACCTCGCCCAGGCCGGCCTCGTCGGCAAGGCCAAGTACGGCTTCCCGGTGGCTCAGTCCATCGTCACCCTGGACGCGGCCCTCGGCTCGGCGTCGTCGCGGGACATCTTCGTGATCGGGGCCGGCCCGATGGCCGACGCGGCCCTAGCCGACGAGAGCCTGGCGGCCCACGGTTTCAAGGCGGTAGCGGTCTTCGAGCCGGATCCGGCCCTGGTCGGGGCATCGGTCGGCCGGGACGGCGTCAGGGCGTTACCCCTATCGAAGCTGCCAGACCTGTCCAGGCGCATGGGCGTCAAGATAGCGATCCTGGCTGTCGCCGGCGCCTGGGCCCAGGCGGCCGCGGACGGGCTTAAGGAC
>JAKQKE010000151.1 GCA_029560805.1 Spirochaetota bacterium | reverse complement strand
TCGTCGTCGCGGGCGCCTTGCCCCGCTCGGCTATCGTCGCCGAGGCGCCGAGCGCCAGCAGGACGGGAGCGAGGCTCGAGCACGACTTGTTGGCGCCCAGATTGCCCCCGACCGTCGCGCGGTTCCGCGTGTTGCGGTTGGCCATGGTTGCCGCGGCCGCCTTAATGGCCGACGGTGTCGCCTCCGACTCGATCAGCTCCTGGAAAGTCGCGCCGGCGCCTATGCTCAGCGCGTCGCCGTTCCTCTCGACGGAGCGCGGGAGCACCGACGCCAGGTCGACGACGCGCTCCGGCTTATCCCTAGCCTCGAAGGCCAGGGCGTAGGTGCCTCCGGCGAGCGCTAGGACGCCCGGCCGGGCTAGCAGGTCGAGGGCCTCGGCGAGGCTCTCGGGCCTGAAGTATTCCTTTACCATGCGGCTTGTATCCCCGCTTTCTCATAGAGTCTCTTGGCGCAACGATTGGCCTCGTCGCGTATGCGATCCTCGTCGGCGCCTACGAGGCGCCCGTTCTCGACGACCATCTCGCCGTTGACGACGAGGTGATCGACCCCGTGGTTATATCCGGAGAAGAGCAGCGCGGCCGCCGGGTCGGAAAGCGCGCCCGCGTACTCGAGCTTCATCACGTCGAACAGCGCCACGTCGGCCAGGGCGCCCGGCTCCATAGAGCCGGCGTCGTCGTAGCCGAGGATGCGCGCGCCGCCTATCGTCGCGACGCCGAGCACCTCGCGGGCGGTGACGCCGCCCGAGCCGTAGCGCACGCGCTGCAGCAGCAACGCCTGCCTGGCCTCGCCGAGCATGTCCGAGGCGTCGTTCGACGCGGAGCCGTCGACCGCGAGGCCGACGTTGACGCCGCGGTCGAGCATCTCGCGCACGCGGCAGATGCCGGAGCCGAGCCTCATGTTCGACGACGGGCAGTGAGCGACGCCGGTGCCCGTCCTGGCCAGGTAGTCGAGCTCGTCGTCGTTGAAGTGTATGCCGTGGGCGTACCAGACGTCCTTCCCGACGAAGCCGCAGTCCTCCATCACCTTGAGCGGGCGGCGGCCGTACATCTGCACGCAGAAGTCGTCCTCGTCGTTCGTCTCGGCCAGGTGGGTATGGAGGCGCGCTCCGTACCTGCGCGCCAGGTCGGCCGCGTCGCGCATCGACTTCTCAGAGACCGAGAACGGCGAGCACGGCGCGAGCGCTACCTTGCGCATCGCGTCGGGCGCCGCGTTGTGGTACTTCCTGAGCGCTTCCTCGCTCTGGGCGAGGATCTCGTCCTCGTCCTGTACGACGCTGTCCGGCGGGAGGCCGCCGTCCTTCTTGGAGCGCGACATCGAGCCGCGGGTCGGCGCGAAGCGCAGACCTATGTCGGCGGCCGCCTTGAACTGGATGCCGGGCAGGTCCCCGGTGAACGAGCGCGGGTACAGGTAGTGGTGGTCGGTCGAGAGGGCGCATCCGGTCTTGGCTAGCTCCGCCATCGCGAGCATGCTCGACCAGTAGACGGCTTCCTCGTCGATGCCCTTCCAGACCTCGTAGAGGTAGACGAGCCAGTCGAACAGCTTGGCGTCCTGGACGGCCGGCACGTTGCGCGTCAGCGTCTGGTAGAAGTGGTGGTGCGTGTTGACGAGTCCGGGCATGACGACGTGGCGGCTCGCGTCGACGACCTTGCAGGCGCCGGCCGGGACCGGGAGCGCCTTGCCGATCTTGGCGATGCGATTGCCGTCTATGAGCACGTCTACGCCGGACAGGTCATCCCCGACGGAACCGGCCGCGGGGCCGGCGCCGTAGCGGGGGCGGACCACCCTGAAGCAGTCCTTGAGCAGTATCAATGCAAGACCTCCGCGTTGAATTCCTTGATCATGCCGTCGATGACGTCGGCCTGCTCGTGGAGCCCGCCCCAGTAGGCGCGGTAGTCCTGCCACTGCGCGTTCAGCTCGGTCAGGTCCTTGCCCAGCTGCTCGATCCAGGTGTAGTACTTGAGCTGGTGCACGCGGCGCCTGTCGACGTGGTTCATGTCGAGCACGTAGTCGACGGACAGGTTGCGGAGCATGTCCAGGTCGCGGTCGGCCTGGCGCTGGTCGTACGGGCCGCGCTCGGCCGCCAGCTCGAGCAGCCTGGAGCCGTAGAGGGCGAGCGAGTCGGTGAACACCGTCAGCGCGACGTCGTCGGCGCCGAGCTCGTAGTACTTGGCCGCCTTGATCGTGGCGACCAGGTTGCCGATGCCGGAGATGCCCATCAGGTCGAGCTTATCGAGCGTGGCCTGCGGTACGCCCGCCTCGGCGAGGACCTTCTTGCCGGCCGGCTCGTTGAAGAGCCTGAGCAGCCTGATCGTGATCTCGTC
Source organism: Spirochaetota bacterium (assembly GCA_029560805.1). Classification (GTDB taxonomy): domain Bacteria; phylum Spirochaetota; class Spirochaetia; order Treponematales; family UBA12059; genus SZUA-370. The sequence continues at coordinate 882 of JAKQKE010000151.1, read as the reverse complement.
GTCGACGCCGACGGCCACGTCGGTGTCGCGCAGGTTGTGGATCCACGGGATGTGCTTGTCGCCGATGCCCTCGATGCGGTGGCCGCCGTAGCCGTTCTCAAGGATCGTCGGGCACTGGAGGGCCTCGCCGACGCCGACGCGGGTGCCGGGGTGGTGCTCCTTGAGGTAGGTGCCGGAGCCGAGGGTGCCGGCCGAGCCGGAGGAGTACATCGTCAGCGCCAGGTGGTCGCCCGCCTTGGCCATCTTCTTGAACACGTCGTCCATCGCCGGGCCGGTCACCGAGTAGTGCCACAGGTGGTTCGGCAGCTGGTCGAACTGGTTAAAGATTACGGCGTCGGGCCTGGTCTTCTCGATCTCGATGCACTTCTCGAATATCTCCCAGACGTTCGACTCGCAGCCGGGCGTCGCGATCACCTCGTCGGCCATCGTCTTGAGCCACTCGAAGCGCTCCTTGGACATCTCGGCGGGGAGGATGGCGACGGACGGGCAGGTGAGCAGCTTGGAGATGTAGGCGCCGCCGCGGCAGTAGTTGCCGGTGGACGGCCAGACGGCCTTCTTGGTGGTCGGGTCGAAGCGGCCGGTGATCAGCTCGGGCACGAGGCAGGAGTACGCGGCGCCGACCTTATGGGCGCCGGTCGGGAACCACTTGCCGACGATGCCGGCGATTCGGGCCTTGGTGCCGGTGATCTCGCGCGGCAGCTCGAGGTAGTTGACCTCGCCGAACTGGCCGCCCTTCTCCTTGGGCTCGTTCTTCCAGGTCACGCGGAACAGGTTCCGGCTATGGACGTCCCAGAGCCCGATGCCCTTGAGTTCGTCCTTGACCGACTGGGGGATCTTGGTCGGGTCCCTCATCTGCTCGTAGGTCGGAAGGATAATGCCCTT
>JAKQKE010000134.1 GCA_029560805.1 Spirochaetota bacterium | reverse complement strand
TCGACCAGGGCGAGGAACTCCACGGTCAGGGTATAGCTGGCGACGACCGCCGCGTGGGTCGCGGTGGCCGCCTTGGTCGCGGTGATCACGGTGCTGCCGAGGGCTAGGACGTTAGCCGTACCTGAGCTCGCGTTGACGGTGGCGACCGCCGGGTTGGAACTCGAGTAGCTGATCGCGCCCGATCCGTCGCCGCTGACCGCGTTGGTGTAGGTGCCGCTACCGAGGGTTCTATGGACCGACGCGCCGTCGGCGAAGACTATCGTCGACGGGTAGAGCACGGTCAGCGTGTACGATGCGCTCGCCGAGGCGTGGGTGGAGGTGGCGGCCTTGCTGGCGGTGATTACCGCGGTGCCGCCGCTGACCAGGGTGACCGCGCCGTTGGAGGCTACCGTGGCTACGCCCGTGTTGTTGCTCGAGTAGCTGACGGCGCCCGAGCCGTCGCCCGAGACGGCGTTGGTGTAGGGGCTCTCGTCGAGCCGCTTGGTCACCGAGGTTCCGTCGAGGAAGGTGATGGTCGAGGCGGCCGGAGAGACCGTCAGCGCGTAGGAGGCGCTAGCGGCCGCGTGGGTGGCGGTGGCGGCCTTGTTAACCGTTATTTCAGTGCTGCCAACCAGTAGAGGTAGGACCGAGCCGGCGGCGTTGACCGTCGCCACGGCCGTCTCGCTACTCGAGTAGGTTTTGGCTCCCGTTCCCGCGCCGCTGACGACGTTGATATACGAACCGCTACCGTAGGCCCTCGAGACGGACGTTCCGTCGGCGAAGCTTATCACCGACGCGGCCTTGGTCACGGTCAGCGAGTAGGACGACTCGACGGCCGCGTGGGTGGCCGTGGCGGCCTTGCTGACCGATATTACCGTGGAGCCGGCCGCTACGAGGCTGACCTCGCCGCTCGAGGCGTCGACCGTCGCGACGCCCGGTTCGCCGCTCGCGTAGCTCAGCGCGCCGGAGCCGTCGCCGCTTACCGCGTTGATGTAGAGGGTCGTGGACCAGGTCCTCGTGACGCTAGCGCCGTCGGCGAAGACTATCGTCGAAGGCGAGAGTACGGTCAGGGTATACGAGGCGCTGGCCGCCTCGTGGGTGGCGGTGGCGGCCTTGGACGCCGTGATTACGGCCGTGCCCTGGGAGACCATGGTCACCTCGCCCGTCGCCGCGTCGACCGAGGCGACGGCCGGGGACGAGCTCTCGAAGGAGATTGCGCCGTCGCCCTCGCCCGACACCGCGTTCGTGTACGGCCCGGTCCCGAGCGTACGGCTCACCGAGCCGCCGTCCGCGAATACGATGGTGGATAGCGGCAGGGCCGTGACGATAAGGGTATACGAGGCGCTCGCCGAGGCGTGCGTGGCCGTCGCGGCCTTGTCGACGCTTATGGTCGTCGTCCCCAGGCCGACCACGTCGACCTGGCCCGACGCCGCGTCTACCGCGGCTACGGCCGGGACGCTGCTCCGGTAGCTCAGGCTGCCCGAGCCCTCTCCCGAGACGGCGTTCACGTAGGGGCCGCTACCGAGGAGCCGGTTCACCGTAGCGCCGTCGGCGAAGGCAATGGTCGAGGGCGATAGCGCCGTCACGGTGAGCGCATAGGACGCGCTGACCGACTCGTAGGCCGACGTCGCGGCCCTCGTCGCCGTGATCGTCGCTTCGCCGGCGGAGACGAGCGTAACGACGCCCGACGAGGCGTCAACCGTCGCCGTCGTGGCGGAATCGCTCGCCCAGCTCAGCGCGCCGTCCCCGTCGCCGCCGGCCGTATTGATGTAGTCCCCGCTCCCGAGCATGCGCGTCACCGATTCGCCGTCCGCGAAGACTATCGTCGACGGCAGGAGCGGCTTGTCTCCTAGCCCGAGGGGGCAGGCGGTCGCGAGCGTGGCCGCGATCGCGGCGACCAGCCTCAGTACTTTATTCGTCATGGTTTCCTCCGATAGCGCGATAGAGGATCACGCTATCAGACGACTGTATCTCTCGGCCGATACGCTCGCCATGACGAGAATATGTCATTTTTAGTCCGGTCGCCGTTCGTGGGGGCGGCGCGGCGACGATCGCCGGCCTAGGGGGACGATAGGCGGCGTATGAATTCTATGCGGTTCCCGACGCCGCACTTGGCGTAGCCGTTGCGCATATGGTTCATGACCGTATGGATCGACAGCCCGAGGCCGTCGGCTATCTCCTTGGCCTGGAGCCCGCCGGCGAGGAGCCTCGCGACGTCGAGCTCGCGGGGGCTCAGCCCGTAGCGCGAGGCCGCGCCCTCGTCTAGGGGCGAGGCGGCGGCGCCCTCGTCCTCGAGCGCCCTCGATATCCTGGCCTTCAGGTAGCGCCTGGCGCGTTCCTCGCCGTCATGGGCGCTCGCGATCGCGGCCTCGATGCGTAGCCTCAGCGCGCGGGGCTCGCAGGGCTTCCGGACGAAGTTGACGCTTCCGGCCCCGTAGGCCCTCTCCTCGAGCGCCGGGTCGTCCAGGGAGGTCATCACGATCGCGGGGGTCCCGCCGAGCGGGAAGCGGCGGAAGGCCTCGCGGATGAATTCCAGGCCGTCCATGCCTGGTAGCCTGAAGTCCACCAGGAAGCCGGCGACGGCCGGGTCTCGGGCCAGGCCGGCTAGCGCCGACTCGGCGTCGGCGTAGCCCTCGCACGCGCTGCCGGGCTCGAGCTCCGCGACGAGGGCCCGCCGGAGCCGCTCGTCGTCCTCGACGATGACTATCCGGCCCGCGCCCTCGGCGCCCTTCATCGCGGTCGTGCCCGGGGCGTTCGCGCTCGCCTCGCCCGCGAGCCGGCCCTCGAGCACGAAGGCTATGGCGCTGCGGCATAAGGCCAGCTGCGTCCTCTCGGACGGGCTCAGGTCGTCGGCCCCGGCTAGCGAGCCGTCGAGTCCCTGGAGTAGTCCGCGTAGCTCGTTCACGAGGTCGATGATAGCCTCCCTTCGACGCAAGGCAGTCCAACGCGAGCCAAGGCCAGGCCGTCTTTAGCTACGAAGCTGAAGCTGCCGCCCATCCTGGTGCAGAGCTCGGCGCAGAGAGGCAGTCCCAGGCCCCTGATCGAGGCGCCGGACGCGTCGCTGGCCTCGAGGCTCGGCCGCCCCGGTACGGCGTTGCGCAGGTCGACCGATACGACCGATCCTTCCCGCCGGACGCTCACGGCTAGCGGCCCGGCGCCGTGCTCGACCGCGTTCGATAGCGCGTTCCCCAGTACTATCCCCAGTATGCGCCGATCCGCCAGGACCGACGGCCCGGGGTCGGGGCAGTCGAGCCCGCAGGCCATGCCCTTGTCGGCCATCGCCTGGCGGACCTCGGCGAGCGCGGACCGAAGCGCGGGTAGCACGGGCAGGGCCTCGACGGCGGGTTGCATGGAACCGTCGCGGGCCCGGGCCCACGCCAGGGCCGAGTCCAAGCCGGCCTCGAGCCTCGCCGCCTGTTCCTCGACGGCGCCGAGCCTGCTCCTCAGTCCGCCAGGGTCGAGGGACGGAAGCTCGAAGCGAAGGCTCGCGATCGAGCCGCGGAGCCTGGACGTCGCCGCCCTCGCGTCGTGAACCAGCGTCGACAGCAGCCTATCCCTGTCGCGGAGCGCGGCCTTGAGCCGTTCCTCTTCTTCCTTCCTGAATTCTAGCTCCAGGTCGAGCCTGAGCCTGGCTATCTCTCGCTCGCTCGCCTCATCTCGTATCCGTTTCTCGAGGGACAGGATTCGTCCGTACCAGGCCGCCGCGCGCCTATGGCGCCCGAGCGAGCCCAGGACCTCGACGAGGTCCTGGAGCGTTACCGACTCGAGCTCAGCGCAGCCTAGGTCCCTGGCCCCGTGGGCGGCCCTATATAGGTCGATGGCGGCGTCGCGCGGCTTGCCCTCGGCCGCGAGTACCGCCGCACGTTGCATGAGGGCCCGGTAGAGGCCGGCCTTGTCGCCCGCCCGCCTGAAGCCCGATACCGCGCGCTCGGCGAAGGGGGCGGCTTCTCCGGGCTTGCCGAGCCGCGCCAGGGTCCACGCCAGGTTGCCGGCTGCGAGGGCCGCCCCCGCCTCGTCCTCGGCGCGCCTATAGAGCCGCTCGGCCTCGCCGTAGTAGCCGGCGCTACGTTCCAGGTCGCCTGCGTCCTGGACGACTCCTCCGAGGTTGTTGACGGTGGCGGCCAGGCCTTGGGCGTGGGATAGCTCCTCGTAGAGCGCGAGGGCCGCCTCGAAGCTCTCTATGGCACGGGAGAAGTCCTCCCGCTTCCAGGCGATGAGACCGAGGTTATTGTGGGCGTTGGCCAGTCCTAGCCGATCGCCGATGCGTTCGTAGGTCCGGAGCGCCTCGAGCTGCAGTTCGGTGGCGCGGGCGAAGTCGCATAGCTGCCAGCGCGCGAGGGCCGCGCCGCTCAGCGCGTCGGCCGTGGATTCGTCGTCGCCCGCGACACGGAAGGTCTCGGCCGCCGACAGGTACTCCCGCTCGGCGTCGCCGTAGTCGCCGATGTTACGATATATCTTGCCGAGCACGAAGGCCAGCTGGCCCCGGGCCTGGCGGTCCGCGCCGTCGCCCGTCTCGGCGGCGTACGCCAAGGCGTCCGAGCGCGCCTGAAGGAAGCGTCCTTGCCGAACGAGCGAGTCGATGGAACGTAGTTGTGGCGTCGCGTATTGCATGGATCGGCACCCCGGCCTTCGCAACAGTATATCACGCGAGGGGGAAACGCGGTTCATATCGCACGGCCTCCACCGTCGCACTCGCCGCGTACAGCTCCTCGTTGAGCGCGCGGACCGTCGCGGCGTCGTACTTGAGGACCTTGCGGTCGTAGGTATAGAAGCCGTTGCTCTCGATCTCGACGTCGGAGACCTGGGTGTAGACCGCGACGCGGAGGCCGCTACGGACGAGCGGTATGAGCTCGTCGCGGATCAGGCGCGCGTAGCCCTCCTGGAGCGCGGGGCCGTCGTCGTAGAAGCGGTAGCCGAAGCGCGCCTCGTCGTCCCACATGTGGCCGGGCACGGCGAGGTTGTAGCCGCCGTACTCGGAGACGAAGTACGGCCGCCGGTCGCGCCTCGGCGGTCGGCGCAGCTTGACCAGGTAGGTATGGCGGCTACGGAAGTCGCCGCCGCCCTGGTCGTGCCAGCCGGAGACGGCGTCGACGAGGCGGGTCGGGTCCCGGCGCCGTACGGCCCCGACGACGCGCTCAGACTCGAACTGGCCCCATGACTCGTTGAAGACGGTCCACATGACGACGGACGGGTGGGGTCGGAGCAGGTCGATCATTCCAGCCAGTTCGGATTCGAACTCCTCGCGCTTATCGGGGTCGGAGCGGCCCGCGAGCCTGAGCGCTCGGCCGGAGCGGTCGCCGAGGTGGATCCCGAATATCATCGGCAGGGCTACCTTGACGTTCCCGGCCGATCGGTTGACGCCCCCGGATACGGCGTCCTGGATGACGAGCGTGCCGAGGCGGTCGCAGTGCCAGTAGAAGCGGCGCGACTCGACCTTGACGTGCTTGCGGAGGCCGTTGAAGCCGAGCGCCCGCATGGCCTCGATATCGAAGACGAGTGCCTCGTCGGCCGGCGGGGTCATGCCCGACTCCGGCCAGTAGCCCTGGTCGAGCGGCGCGTGGATCAGGATGGGCTCGCCGTTCAGGCGCACGAAGGGGCGCTCGTCGGCTCGCGATCCCGAAGGGGAGCCCGAAGGGACGCCCGAAGGGGAGCCGTGCGCCGAGCCGAGGTCGACGCGGCGTATCGCGAAGTACGAGTCGGCGCGGTCGACTATATCGCCGTCCGGCCCGAGCAGCTCGACCTCCACGCCGTACAGGTACGGATCGTCGGGAGACCAGCGGCGCACGTCCGGGACGGATACGGCGATAGGCTCGCCGGATCGGCCGCGCGCCTCGATGACGCCGCCGTCCGGCAGGGACGCGCGGAGAACGACCTCGGCCGGCCGCTCCGCGTCTACGACGGCCGTGACGCCGTCGAGGCCCGCCGTAGCATCGGCGCGGAAGCCGAGTATGGCGTTGCCCGCGGGGAGCGGCTCGAGCCAGACGGTCTGCCAGATGCCGCTGGTCGCCGTATAGAGTATGCCGGCGGGCTTGAGCGCCTGCTTGCCGCGCTGCTGTAGCCCCGCGTCGCTCGGGTCGCGCACCGCGACGACTATCTCGCGCTCCGCGGCGACGTCGCCCGGTCCGGCGGGCGGCAGCTCGAACGCGAACGGCAGGTAGCCGCCGCGGTGCTCGCCTACGAGGCGGCCGTCGACGAACACTGCCGCGACGTAGTCGACCGCCTCGAAGCGCGCCATGATGCGTCGGCTCGCCCAGTCCTCGGGCACGCGTATCGTCCTGCGGTACCAGAGCGTCTCGTCGGGACGTAGGCCCTTGCCGACGCCGGACAGCGCCGTCTCGACGGCGAACGGCACGACGATACTGCCGTCGCGATCGCCGGCCCCTAAGGCGGGCGCGACCTCGTCGGCCAGCGCGCACGTACCGGACGGGCGTATCGCGTAGTCCCACGGGCCGTTGAGCGACAGCCAGTCCGGCCTGGCGAGCTGCGGCCTCGGATACTCGGGCAGGGGCGACGACGGGTCGAGGCGCTCGCCCCACGGGGAGCAGAGGCGCGGGCGTAGGATAGGGTTCACGGCGGCTCCATGCGTATCGTTTTACGTGATAGTATTAGCGCTTCACGAACTAGTCAACGCGACGACGAGAGGGAACCGGAATGAAGCATGAGCGGCTCATCGCCATCCTCGACTGCCTGCTCAACGAGGGCAAGAAGACCGCGGCCGAGCTAGCCGGGCGCTTCGAGGTGTCGGAGCGGACCATATACCGCGACATCGACTCGCTGTGCATGGCCGGCGTGCCGGTAGTCGCCGAACCGGGCTCGGGCGGCGGTTTCGAGATGGACCCTAGCTACCGCGTCGACAGGAGCTTCCTGACGAGGGACGAGATCGCGGACCTGTCTACCCTGCTGCGCGGCATGCCCGAGGCGCTGAAGGACGGCCATATCGAACGCTCGCTGGGCAAGCTGTCGTCGCTCGGGGCCGGAGCGGCCGACCGCGCTCGCCGCGACGAGGCGAACGGGCTACCGCCGCCGTTCATAGCCACGCTGTCGCCGTGGGGCTCGCCCGGCCCCGATCCCATGACCGTGCTGAGCCTGCGCGGAGCCATAGCCGACCGCGCCCTCGTGTCGTTCCAGTACGTCGACGGGGAGGGTAAGCCGAGCGAGCGCGTCGTCGAGCCGTTCTCGATCGTCTTCGGCGGAGGGGTCTGGTACCTACACGGGTTCTGCCGGCTCCGTTCCGCCTGGCGTATATTCAAGCTGTCGCGCGTCCGCTCGCTACGGCGATGGATGGAACGCTTCGACCCCTCGGCTCGGCTACCGGTTCCGGACCCGTTCCGCTCGGGTAACGAGCCGCTCGTCGACGTGGAGCTGGAGGCGGCCGCGTCGCTCGTACAGACCCTGGACGAGGCGTTCCCCGGTTGCCGCGCGGGCGAGCGCCCCGACGGCTCCGCCGTCTTCGCCTTCAAGTACCCTGAAGGAGCCTGGCTCGTACGCTTCCTCCTGTCGGTCGGCCCCGGCCTCGTCGTACGGAAGCCCGAGAGCGTGCGCGCCGCCGTAGCGAAGGCCGCAATGGAAATCGCCGAGGCGAACTCGGTTCCCTGACGCTAATTGTCAGGGACGGCGCGCTAGAATCGTCCCATCACGTTTCGAGGAGACGAATATGGACACGATGATAGCCTATTGCGGGATCGACTGCGCCGCGTGCGACGCGCGCAAGGCCACGTTGACGAACGACGACGCACTACGGGCCAAGACGGCCGCCAAGTGGAACGCCGCGTTCGGTTTCCCGGAGAACCCGGCCCTGGTCGATTGCGTCGGCTGCTCCGGCGACGGCGCCAAGATAGGCCATTACGCCGAATGCGATATGCGCCTGTGCGCGATGGCCAAGGGGCTCGCGACCTGCGCCGGGTGCGCCGAGTTCGAGGCCTGCGAGCGCATCCGCCGGTTCTTGGCCGATGTGCCCGAGGCTAGGGCGAACCTGGCGCTGCTTCG
>JAKQKE010000112.1 GCA_029560805.1 Spirochaetota bacterium | reverse complement strand
CAACTACCTCCTCATGCACGCCATGGGCCCGAACGTGGCTGGCGTCATCGGAAGCGCGGTAGCGGCAGGCGTCATGCTGTCGTTCCTGGGCTAGAGCGTCTCTCGTCTCCGTTCAGCCGGCCGTCGGGCGCTACGCTCGGCGGCCGGTTTTTATTCTACCGGGACCAGAGGTTGATCCCGTTCACCCGGCAAGACGATGACCTTCCTCATGGCGCAGATGCCGCCGATCGAGCTACTATACCGGGATGAACGCCGAGTCCCCGAGCTGCGACCGCATAGATGATGGGGCCCTAGCATAAAAAAGCCCGCCTCTGACGGGGCGGGCTTCGTGCGTATCGAACTTCGGCTATCGGCCCTTAGGCCCGTAGAGGTAGTCGAAGTAGCTCATGTCGGTCGACAGGGTTTTCGTGAATTTGGGCATCGTGGCCCGGTACGACTCGATGGCGCGCCAGAAGTCGAAGAAACTCCGGTCGCGGCCGTAGGCGTCGGCGTAGATCTTGGTAGCCCGAGCGTCGGCGGTTCCCTTGATCACCTCCGCTTCCTCGTAGGCCTTGGAAAGTATTGAACGCTGTTCGTTCTCGAGCTTGCCCATCCACTCGGACTTCTTGCCCTCGCCGAAGGAGCGGAAGGCCTGGGCGATCTGGTTGCGTTCCTTGATCATTCTATTGTAGACGCTCTCGGTTAGCTCGTCGGAGTAGCGGATCTGGCGCGGTATCACGTCGATGATCTCGATGCCGTACTCGGGCGTCAGCTGCTGGGCCATCGCAAGCATGTCCCCGGATAGCGCGCGGCGTCCCTTGTCGATGGTGTCATAGGACGCGTCGGTCTGGGTCAGCTGCCTGAGCGAGTCGGAGCCCTCGGCGTCGCCGGTCTCGAAGGTCTCCGTGGCGGTGGAGTGCATGATGTCGTTGCTGTTGCGCACGGCCTCGCGCAGGAAGTTCGACGAGATGACGGTGCGTACGGCGCTGTCGATCACGTCGTCGAGTTTGCCGAAGGCGCTGTCGAGCGTGGAGATGGACTCGTAGAACTTGGCCGGGTCGGAGATGCGCCAGCGCGCGGTGGCGTCCACCCAGATGAACTGGTTCTCCTTGGTCGGGATACGCTGGGCCTCGCCGTCCCACATGAGGATCTTCTTGGGGTAGGTGACCACGTTGTCGATGAACGGAGTCTTGAGCTTGAGGCCGGCCTCGGTCTCGACCCTGGTGATCTGGCCGAAGCGGACGATGATCGACTGAAAGCCCTCCTGCTGGATATAGAAGGGGCCCATCAAGACGAGGAGGCCGAGCAGGACGACGGCCACGACCAGGACGGTTATGAGTTTTTTCACTTGGTGCCTCCGGACTGGGTACCGAAGTTCTTTATCGGTATGAAGTTGCTGAGCTCACTGTCGATCAGCTCGACGTTCCGCTCTTCGGCGAACACCGCCTCGATCATCTCGTAGTACAGACGATCCCGAGTCACATCGGGCGCCTTCCGGTACTCCTCGTAGACGGAGCTGAAGCGGGCCACGTCGCCGTTGGCCTTGTTGACGCGCTCAGCCGCGTAGCCTTTGGCTATCTGGACGATGCGGTCGGCCTCGCCTCGGGCCTTCGGGATCTCCTTGTTATAGGCTTCCTTGCCTTCGGAGATCAGGCGGTTCATGTCCTGGATGGCCTTGTTGACGTCCTCGAACGCGGCCTGCACGCCGACCGGCGGCACGATGTTCTGGAGCTTGACGGCTATGATCTCGATGCCCAAGCCGTAGCCCTTCAGGGTCTCGTTCATCAGTTGTTGGCCGGCCTGCTCGATGGCCACGCGCTGCGATCCCATCACGTCGAGGATGGTCATGTCGCCGACGAGCATGTTGATGGCCGACTGGCTGATGTCGCGTATGGTCTTCTGCTTGTCCTGGAGGTTGAACAGCCAGGCCTTGGCGTCGGTGATGCGGTACTGGATGATCCACTCGACGTCGACGATGTTGAGGTCGCCGGTCAGCATGGTGGATTCCTCGGGGTAGGTCCGGTCCTCGTACCTCGCCTGGACGCCCAGCTGGGCCGTGCGGAAGCCGAACTGTTCGGTCTGGACTACCTTGGTCTTGACGTTATAGTTGCGCTGCAGGCCGAACGGCCATTTGAAGTGCAGTCCCGGCTCGGCGATGCCGCTGAATTTCCCGAGTGTCAGCACGACCGCCTGCTCGGTCTGGTCGACGACGAAGAAGCTCGTGGAGAATAGCGCTATGACCGCGACCGCGATGACGATCAGCACGATCGTGCCGACCTTCAGGCCGCGGATCGGTGTAACGTTCCTTTCAGGCATGGAACCTCCTATGATGGTTTAGGGTACCGCCGTCGCCTTGGTTAATCAAGCGAATCGCTCGATTATTACCCGTTCGCGGTGCTATGCATGGCTGCGCATAGCGCGGCCGAGGCGGCCTCGACGCCGGATGGCCCGATGATGGAGCGTAGCCTGGCGACGGCCCGTGGCGGTAGCGGCGCCTCGACACGTAGTGGCCCTATGCCTCCGGGCAGCGCCGGCAGGATGAGCGCTGCGCAGTGCAGGATATAGCCGCCGGGTAGCGGCGCGCCGCCGTACTTGGAGTCGCCCGCCAGGGCGAGCCCGCGCGAGGCGGCCTGGGCGCGTATCTGGTGCGTACGCCCGGTGCCCAGGCGTATGACCGCTAGCGTCATGCCCCCGCGCGCCGCGACGGGTATCGCCTCTGCCTCGGCGGCCGCGCCCTCGTCGCTGACGCGGCTCTTGAGGTCGTCGCGGCTCAGGCGGTCGATCCAGCGCTCCGTGCCAGCCAGCTCGCCGCCGAGCAAGGCGAGGTATAGCTTGCCTACCAGGCCGGCCCGGAGCGCCTCGCTGAAGGCCGCGGCGCCGGCCTGGCTGGCCGATACGACCAAGGCTCCGGAGGTGTTGCGGTCGAGCCTGTGGAGCGGGGCCGGCGCGAAGGCGAGGGACCGGGCCATGCGGTCCGCGAAATAGGCCTTTGCGTCCTCGTCGACGCCGTCCGGTCCGTGGGTCAAGCGTCCCCGCGGCTTATTGACGACGACGAGGTCCGGCGTCTCGAGCAGTATGATCTCCGAAAAGCGCTTGGCCCGCTCGCAGGCGAGCCGCGGATCGGCGGCGGCCGCTTCCCGCGACGCGCTCGTTTCCGGCGCCTCTACGGTATCGGGCAGGCGGATATCGAGGGTCGCGCCCGCCTCGAGCCTGGACGAGCCGTCGATGCGACGGCCTCCGGATCGGACGGCGCCGTCGCGGAACAGGCGGTATACGGCCGAGAGCGGCATCGCCGACAGGAGCGAGCGCACGACGCGGTCGGCGCGCCTGCCCGAATCGTCCGGGCCGATTATAAAGCGCTTGGTGCTGTACGCCATGGTTGTTCTCAGCGACTCCCGTGAAACGGCTCGAATAGGCTTGACACTCGTATAGGCTTGACAAGAGAAGCGATTATACTTGAAATTCTCGCGATGGAACACCAGCGAGTATTTTTTATAAGCGCTTTACTCAGGAATAACGTGTTCCTGGCGGCGGCGTTAAGCCTCTTCATGGCGCAATTCGCCAAGGCTCTCGTCGCGGTCTTCACGAACCGCAAGGCCGGTATCCGCGAGATATTTTCTACGCTCCTATGGAAGACCGGCGGTATGCCCTCGAGCCACAGCGCCCTGGTCATAGCCATATCCACCTCGATTGCATTTTCAAGCGGAATAGGCTCGGATGTGTTCGCGCTGTCGTTCTTTTTCGCCCTGGTGGTCATACGCGACGCGATGGGCGTCAGGCGCGCGGCTGGCGTACAGGCTAAAACCCTCAACTCGCTCGGCTCCAGGCTATCGAAACGCCTCCATATCCCCTTCAAGCCGGTCAAGGAGATCAATGGGCATACCTTCCCGCAGGTCGTCGCCGGAAGCCTCATGGGCTTCTTCATAGCCCTGGCCGTCAACACGCTGTAGCGCGTGAGCCGGTTCTCGCGCCTCTTCGCATCGATAGCCGCCTCCAGCCTGCTCTGCTTGCCTTGCCTGGCCACGCTCGCCTGCTCGGGTGGCGCTCCCGGGGCCTCCGAGGCGCGCTCGTCGTCGCGCACCCCGATGCGCGCCGTGGCCGTCTCGCCCGAGGTCGACGAGCCGCGCGTACTGGCCGCCCTCTCGGCCCGAGGCATCGATGACGCGCTGGTAGCCTCGAGGGTCATGGTCCCCTTCAGCGACTTCTCCCGCGTCGTCGACGCGCCTCTCGACAGCGCCCTGCGCCGCTCCCGCGACGCCGACCCGCGCCGTACGCCCTTCCTCGAGGAGCTGGCCTCGAGGTTCACGGCGACCGGCCCCGACGGCTCGGCCTGGACGGTCGTCTACCTACCCGGGCCGACGGCCGAGCGCGACGAGGCCGCGGCTCTGTCCCTAACGTCGCTCGGAGCCGACTGGGCCTGGGACGCCCGCTCCGGCGCGCACTCGTCCCCGATACTCTGGCTCCCGGCCGCGACGTTCGCGCTGTGGCTCGTCGTCAGGAAGCCGAAGAGCGGAAGGACGGCCAGGCTCGTCGTCGCCCTCGCATCGTCGCCGCTCCTCGCGCCCGGCGCGATCGGCGCCTCCACGCTGTTCGTCTCGCTAACGGCCGCCTTCGCGGCGGCATACGGCGCCGCGCGGAGCGCTCCTACTCGAAGGCGAGACCACTCGAGAGCAATCCTCAAGGCGCTCTGGCCGTACGGGTTCGCGATCGCCGCTCCGCTCGCGGCCATCGTCGCCCTGGAGCGCTCGAGCCTGCCGTACCTGGCGGCCTCAGCGGCCCTGGCGGCGCTCAGTGTGGCGCTCTATCCGAGGCTGGCGAAGGTTTCGGCGTCGAGGCGGCTGCACGGGGCGCCTCGGTTCGTCGCGCTTACCGGATCGAGGACGACGCGGGAGTCGCGTTCCGTGGCCAAGGCCATGCTGGCGCCCGTCCTGGCCATGGCCGCCATGCAACCCTTCGCGTCGACCGGGGTCTACCGCGCTGGCGACGCATCGCCCGGTCCGGCCTTTTCGCTGACGAGGTCCCAGCGCGGCGTCGAAGACCGAACGGACGCCGAGTCGCTGCTCGCCGAGCACCTGGCCTACCAGGAGGCGCTGACCTATGGGCGCATCGGCGACGCCGCCTGGGGGCGGAGCGGCTACGATCCGGTCTACCGGTACGCCGAGGAGGGCGGGCGGATGATACGCTCGCCGGCCGAGGACCCGGCGCCGCGGCCGGCGTCGAGAGGAGCCTACGCCGAGGCGCTAGCGGCTCTCCGCGAGCGCGTCCCATCCTCGATCGTGCCCATCTCCGACAAAAAAGCCCGCGGACGCTGAATCGGCCTTGCAACGGTGGTACGGTTGCTCTATATAATGTGCACGCATCCCGGCTCGCTCGCGCGGGCCTGACATCCAGACGAGATGGTCGGCCCGACCGTGTCGAACGAGTAGGATCATAGATGAGAGCTCGCGGATTCAAGCGCGGCGGCGTGCCAGTCGACCATCGCGCGCCGTTCAAGACTGGCCCCATAGAGAACGCCTTTTTGCCTCTGAACGCTATCGTCCAGCTCCGCGAGCACCGCAACTCCGTGGAGCCTGTACCCGTGGTGTCCGTTGGCCAGGAGGTCCGCGAGGGGCAGCTGCTCGCGCGTTCGACGGGCCGGGCGTCGTCGAACGTGCATTCGCCCATCCCGGGCATCGTACGGCGCATCGAGACGACCAGGACGCCCGGCGGCTTCGACTCCAAGGCCATCCTCGTATCGCTCGAGGGTTCGTTCAGCATGCTCGGCAAGCGCCCGGAGCGTTACCTCTGGAAGTCGCTCAACAAGGCGGACATCGCCCATATAGTCCAGGACAAGGGTATCGTCAGAGTATCGAGTGGCGAGCCGCTCTACGAGATACTATCGGAACGATCGGAGGCTCCCGGCTTCGTGATGGTCGTCAGCGCGCTCGAGATGGATCCGTACCGCCGGACCGAGGAGGAGCTGCTGGCTCTCAGGGCCGAGGACGTGGTCGACGGCTGCGCCATCGCAGCCAGGATGGCCCTGCCTTCGCGTATCATGTTCGCCGTCGACGAGTCTATGGACCAGCCGACACTCGAGCCGCTCCGGGAGCTGGCCGCGCGTAGCGAGCTGGACATAACGATCCAGCGCTTCAGGCGTCGCTTTCCGCAGGACCTGCCCGGGCAGATAGCCGAGGCGATGGATATTGTCGACCCGGGAACGCTGTTCATCATCGAGCCGAGCACGCTCGTGGCGCTGCACGAGGCCGTCGTATCGAACAAGCCCCATATCGAGCAGTACGTCTACGTCGGAGGCGGGTCGATCAAGCGCCCGGCCATACTCAAGGCCAGGATAGGCGCGCCGATCGGCGACCTGATAGAGGAATGCGGCGGTTTCTCGGGGCATCCTGAAACCATCGTGATCGGAGGGCCGTTCCGGGGCAGGGAGGCAACCGACCTGGACGCGCCGGTGACCAGGACCACGCGAGCCGTCCTGGCCCTATCCCCCGAAGAGACCAAGTCCGCACCCGAGCGCCCTTGCGTACGCTGCGGCGATTGCGTCGACGCCTGCCCGGAGGGGCTGTCGCCGTATTATATGCTCAAGCTGCTCCGGTCGGGCCGACCGGGCGACGCCGAGGCGGCTGGCCTCGGCCGCTGCTCCTCGTGCGGCTCGTGTTCCTACGCCTGCAGGTCGCGCATACCGCTGGTCCGCTATTTCGACGAGGCCCGCCAGAACGAGGTACGATCATGAAGCGCTCCCGAGTCGAGCTCCGCTCGTATCCGCCGTTCATCCACGATTGGAAGACGAGCGCCAAGGCGGCCTGGATCTGCTCCGCGACGCTCGTACCGGTGGCGTTCTGGTCATCGGTGCTCTACGGACGCATCGCCGTCTTAACCTGGCTGACCGCCGTCGCGGCGGCGCTGGCCGCCGAGGCGATGGCGTCCGCGCTGACGAGGCGCTGGACCCTGGGGGACGGTAGCGCCGTCCTGACGGGCCTGCTCATAGCCGCGGCCATGCCCCCGGGCGCGCCGTGGTACGTTCCGGCCGCCTCGGCCGTCTTCGCCATACTCGTGGTCAAGGCCGCCTTCGGCGGGCTCGGAGCTAATTGGATGAATCCGGCACTCGCCGGCGTGGCGTTCGCCTATGCCAATTGGCCGACCCATATGCGCGATTATCTGTTGCCCCGCTTCGTGGCCGGCGTCGACGGCGTCAGCGCCGCGACCCCGCTGACCTTCGCTAAAGGCCTGGCCGGCGGGCTGGATATCAGGGTGATGGACGCGCTGCGGGGCGCTTCGTATCCGCTGTCCTCCATCGACGGCGCCGTGACCGGCTTCCTGAACGATTCGCTGTTCTCGAGGCTATCGGCGAGGCTGCCCGACGGCTACATCGACCTGCTGATCGGCTTCAAGCCCGGGGCTCTCGGCGAAAGCGCCTTGGTAGCCGTGGCCCTCGGGTCCATCGTCCTCGTCAGCCTCAGGCTTATAAAGTTCGAGATACCTCTGGCGATGCTCACGGCCTTCGGTCTCCTATCCAGGATCTTCGGAACCGGCTTGCCAGGAGAGAGCTTCCTGGCAGGAGACGCCATGTTCGCCCTGTCGGGAGGTAGCCTCCTGCTCGTGGCATTCTATATGGCGGCCGATCCCGTCAGCTCGCCGGTAGGGCGGGGCGTCTGCCTCCTGTACGGCGCCTCGATAGGTGCGCTGAGCTTCATATTCAGGCGCTGGGGCGCCTTCGCCGAAGGCGTCGCATACGCCGTGCTCGTCATGAACGTGACGGTGCCGTTCATCGAGAAGGCCGCCGCGAGCCTGCGGCTGAGGCGCGGGAGGGTCGCGTAGTATGGACGTATCCGAAAAGACGAGGGATACCTGGATTCTGGCCGGCGCCATGGCGCTAATCGTGGCGGCCTCGGGCTTCGCCTCCTCGTACGCTTCCGGGCAGGCAGCCAGGCAGCTGGCCAAGATGACGAGCGAGGCGCTCGGCCCGTCGCCCCGGGGAGAAGCTACCTGGACGACTATGCGCGAGGGGAGCGTACTCGGCAGGGTAGACAGGCGGGGCGAGCCAGCGGCCTACCTGGTGGTGGCTCGGTACGCCGACGGTGAATTCAGGGCCGCGGCCAGCGTCGACGGCGACGGATCCATACTCGAACTGAAGCCCCTCGGGGATTCCGGCGACGCCTATTCGAAGCGGCTCGCCGCGCTGTTCTCCGGCGCAGTCAGGCGCGGTTCGCGGGCGGACGCCTCGACGCTCGACGCGAGTCTCAAGGCGCTCGTTACCGATACGTTCGAGGCGCTGGCAATACTGGAACGAGGCAGGACGGAGGCTGATGATGGTGATAGATAACGGGCGCGTATCGGCCGGGCCCTTGGCCTCCCTCGCCGGACTAGCACCGCTCCTGGTGTTCTCGAACAGCCTGTCGCAGGGCGTCGCGCTCGGCGTCGCCTTCTTCCTAGCCTATAGCGCCGCTGGCGCCATGGCATTGCTCCTGCCAGCGCGGCTCGGCCGCTCCCTCGTGTTCATGTTCTCGATCCTAGGCGCGGCCGTCGTCTCGTCGTTGACGGCCTCGGCTTTGCGCCTATTCGACCCGTTCCTGTTCGAGGCCGCCTACGATAGGGTTTTCCTATCGGTTTTTACGCTCCCGGTACTGCGCGCCTGCGTCATACCAGCGACGGTTTCTGACCGGGAGCGCGCGATAGAGCGCCTCTTATGGGGTATAGGCTATTCATTCCTGATAGCCGTAACCGGCGCTGCCAGGGAATTCCTAGCCACCGGAGCCGTCTCGACGCGTTTCGGCACTGAACGCGGCTCGCTGCTACCCATCTTCGCGCAGCCCGCCGGGGCGTTCATGCTCATAGCCTTGGCCGCGGCCGCATTCACGGTGGTTATCAAGGCCGTTAGGGGATCGGAGTCATGAGTGTCATTGGCCTCGTGTTCTATTTGACGCTCGGCGGTAACGTCCTGGCCCAATGGGGCCTCATACCGTCGGGCAAGAAGGGCGGCGCCTTCTCCGCGTCGGTTCTGCTCGCCTTCATCGCCGCCTCCGCCGCGGCCTCGCTGACTCACGGCCTGGCGTTCAGGTACCTGCTGTCGCCCTGGGGCCTCGAATCTCTGGCGCCGATCCTGTTCTCGGCCCTCCTGTTCGGGGCGTTCGCCGCGATCAAGGCGATAGGGACCGCTCTCGGAAGGCCATCACGGCCGCTCCACGACGAAACCCTCTTCCAGCCGACGCTGGTGCTCTACGCCGTGGCCCTCTCCATAGGCTCGCGGTTCTCGTCCACCGGGCTTCTGTTACTCGGTGGCGCAGCGGCGGCCCTCGGCTATATCGCGGCGACGGGCTTCCTCGAGGCCATCATGGAACGGCTAGAGCTGGAACGCGTGCCCGAGCCTTTCAGGGGTGTACCGCTCCGCTTCCTGAGTGCCGCGCTGATGGCGCTCGCCTTCGCCGGGGTCGACGCCGGTTTCTTCTCGAGGCTTTCTCTCTGAGAGGGCCGCCGGGCCTTTCAGTCTATCGCGCCGCCACGAACTGAGATATAATGATCGTTCATGATTATAAAGGATGTTCCGGAATGCTTAAGACGCACCTCATACTAGGGACGTACAATCATCTCCCGGAAGGGCTCGACGAGACGGAGTTCGAGAGAACCTACCAGTCGTGCTATAGGCCGTTCCTATCGACGTTGAACCGTTTTCCAGAGATCCAGGCGGCCCTGTACTATTCGGGCAGCTTGCTGAAGCGTTTCGAGGCCAGGCATCCAGAATACCTGATGCTTCTCGAGGAGATGAGCGCCAGGCGTCAAATCGAGCTGATCGGCGGCGGTTTCTACGCGCCCATCCTGCCTTTAATCCCCAACTCTGATCGGCTCGGCCAGATCGAGCTGATGACCACCTACCTGCGTAAGAGTTTCGGTAAGCGTCCCAGGGGCTGTTGGCTGCCCGAATACGCCTGGGAGCCCTGGCTGGCCTCCACGTTGCAGTCGTCGGGCATGGACTATACCTTCCTTCTGGACCGGCAATTCAAGGAGGCCGAGGGGCGTGACGACGCGGCCCTGAGCCCGGTCGTCACCGAGGACCAGGGCCGATGCCTGACCGTGCTACCGGTGCGCGACTGCAGCTTCAGCTTCGGCAAACCCTTAGGCCTGGTAGAGGCGGCCGAGGCGGCTGGCCCGAGCCAGCTGACTGTGCTGATGGTCGCCGGCGAGAGGATACGGCCGCTCTGGGAGGAATCGGGCCTCGAGTCGCCGGACCTGTACATGGAGCGTTCCCTGGCCTGGTTCCGAAAGAACTCCCTCGAGGCGGAGACCACCACGCCATCGCGCTATCTGAAGTCCAAGCGCGTGGCGCGCAAGCTGTACTTCGGCGGCTCGGCCTCAGAGCGATTCATGAAGGCGAGCGCTCCCGACGGCGCCGAGCATGGCTGCGGTAGCCTGCGGCGCTCCATCATCCGATACGCGGCTTCCTCCGCGCTTTATTCGAGGATGTACTACGTCCATCTCCTCATCGGGCAGCTTCGCGGCGATAAGTCAAGGAAGAAGAGTGCCGTCGAGGATCTCTGGAAGGGCCAGTGCGGCGACGCGTATTGGATGGCGCCGACCGGCGGCATCGACGATCCGGCGATACGCGAGGCGGCCTACCGGTCACTGCTCGACGCCGAGCTGACGACGCGGCAGAAAGGCGCCTTCGTTCCTGGCGTGGTCAAGGCCGATATAGACTTCGACGGCGTCAAGGAATATATCTACCAGGGCAACGACCTCAATGCGTACCTGCACCCGCGCGGGGCGGTGCTCGTCGAGTTGGACGCGCTCAAGGCCAGGCGCAACCTATGCGACCTGTTCTCGCCCGAGCCCGAGGGGGACCGCGCCAGAAAGGCTTGCTTCGTCGACAGGCTCTATGCGGCTGAGCCCGGGCCGGACGCCGTCCTGAGGCCGTGGGCCGGCGATATAGGGCCCTTCTCGAGCCACCCCTACGAGGAGGTCTTGGCCGACGGCAACCACGCCACCCTGTGCTTCGCCAAGGATGGCGTCGTCAGCCTGGGCGGCGCCAAGCGCTCGATCGCCGTTACCAAGCGCTACTCGTTCAATAAGAAGGTCGTGCGGGTCGCCTATAGCGTCCAGAACCGCTCCGACAGCGACGCGCGCTTCTGGCTCGGCGTCGAGCTCAACGCGTCGCTCGGCACCGACAGGATCGAGTGGCTCGAGGCCTCGGGCTCGGATGTCGTATCGGTCGACCCGTCGGCCATGTCGGCGACTCGCGGCTCCGGCTTCGGCGCCATTGCCAAGTTGGCCATCAAGACCGTCGGCGCCGTCAAGTCCATAGCGATGGCCACGACGACACCCGCGGTCGTCTCGTCGGCCCTGATCGGCTCTCCGGCGTCGCAGGGCGTCGCGACCCTATTGCTCTGGCGCATCGAGCTGGCCGCCGACGAGAGCTGGAAGACCGATATACTGCTATCCGTCCACGAATAGCCTCGATTGCACAGAGCCCGTCTTTCAGCTAGTATGAATCCATGTCCGCAACCTTGCCCGCCTGCCTGGCGGGATTCAGAATACACTTGGTCGGAGCCAAGGGCACGGGCGTCTGCGCGCTGGCGGAGTTGCTGGTCGGCGCGGGCGCGGAAGTAACCGGATCGGACGTCGACGATACGTTCTATACCGACGAGGTGCTGGCCGCCATCGGCGTACCGGTGTCGCCGTTCTCCGCCGATAACGTACGCGGCGGCGTCGACCTGGTCATCCACTCGAAGGCGTATACCGCCGCCTCCAATCCCGAGCTGGCCGAGGCCGAGGCGCTCGGCGTACCGACGATGAGCTATCCAGAGGCCCTCGGCTCGCTATCGGCGAGCCGCGACTCGAGCGGCATCTGCGGAGTACACGGCAAGACGACGACGACCGCGCTCGCCGGCGTGATGGCCCGCGCCGCGCGGCTGCCGACCGCCGTGCTCGTTGGTAGCGCGGTTGGCGCCTTCGGGGGCCGGTCGACGATCACGATGGGGAACGAGCTCTTGATAGCCGAGACCTGCGAGTACCGCAGGAGCTTCATGGCCTTCAAGCCGCGCCGCGTCGTGCTGACGAGCGTCGAGCCGGACCACCAGGACTACTATCCGGACTACGAGGCCATCCGCGCGGCCTTCGTCGAGTACCTGGTCGCCCTGCCGCCCGCCGGGACGGTGATCTATTGCGCCGACGACCCCGGAGCCGTCGATGCCTGGACGCGGGCCGAGGCCGCCAGGCCCGACCTGCGAGGCATACCCTACGGGTTCTCAGCGCCCGGCGACTTCGGCATGGAAGGCTACCGCGTGGAGCGTGAGCGCGGGATCTTCAAGTTGCGCGGCTTCGGCCTCGAGTGGCGGCTCCGGGTGCCCGGCCGGCACGTCGCGCTCGACGCCGCGGGCGCCGTAGCGCTGATAGCCGCCATCGTCGCCGATAGGGATGGTGCTCGGCGGCTTTCCGAGGACGAGCTGTCCGCCATGGCAGAGGCTCTGGAGTCGTTCTCCGGCTCGCGCCGCAGGTCGGAGGTGCTCGGGGAGGTCGGCGGGATCCTGTTCATGGACGACTACGGCCACCATCCGACCGCCATACGATCCACCCTGGCAGGCCTCCGCGAATTCTACCCGGAGCGACGCCTCGTCGTCGACTTCATGTCGCATACCTGCTCGAGGACGAGGGCCCTGCTCGACGAGTTCGCCTCGTCGTTCGCCGACGCCGACCTCCTCGTGCTGCATCGCATCTATCCATCGGCCCGCGAGGCTCCCGACCCGGAGACGACAGGCCGGTTGCTCTACGAGCGCACCGTCTCGGCCACCGCCTTGGCTGGCAGGCCGAGCCGTCAGTACTACGAAGACCCGCTCGACGCGCTATCGTTCCTGTCAGGGGAGCTGCGACCGGGCGACCTCTTCGTCACGATGGGCGCCGGCGACAACTGGAAGCTGGGCCGCGCCCTGTACGAGGCCGGGAAGGCCGCGGCCGAAGCGCGCGTGAAAGGACGACCATGAAGAGCATGACCGGATACGGTTCGGCGCGGCTCGATTCGCCGGCCATCAAGGCGTCGATAGTCGCCAAGTCCTGGAATAACCGGTTCCTCGAGCTGGCGATCCAGATGCCCGGCTACCTCGGGCCGCTCGAGCGACGGGTGCGCGAACTCGTGGAGCGCCGCGTGGCCAGGGGCAAGCTGGAGCTGTCGGTCAGGGTGCTCGGTGGCGAGATGCCCACCGACGTGGTCATCGACGCCTCGAGCGCCAAGGCGGTAGCGGACGCCATACGCAGGCTCGGCCAGGCGGCCGGGATCGACGAGCCGGTCAGGCTTTCGCACCTGCTCGGCGTCGATGGCATGCTGAGCTACGAGCGCAATGTCGACGCGGACCTGCTCTGGACCGCCCTGGAACCGGCCCTGAACGCCTGCCTCGACGAGTTCGACGCCGAGCGCGAGCGCGAGGGAGCAGCCACCCGGGTCGACCTCGAGGAGAAGCTGGCGACCCTCGGCTGGGCCCTCGACGTGATCGAGGCGGCGGGCCCCGGCATCGAGGCCGGCCTGAAGGCGGCCTTGCGGGCAAAATTCGAGGAGGTCATGGGCGACTTGGTCGACGAGTCGCGCGTGCTCGGCGAGCTGGCCTCCTACCTGGCCAAGCATACGATCAACGAGGAGATAGTCAGGCTGCGCTCGCATATGGCCGCCTTCCGCCAGGCGATGGGCGAGCCGGTCTGCGGCAAGAAGCTCGACTTCATCTGCCAGGAGATGAATCGCGAGGCCAACACCATCGGCTCCAAGAGCGCCGACGCGAGGGTTTCGGACGCGGTCATCCGCATGAAGGACGCGGTCGAGAACATCCGCGAGCAGGCGAGGAACGTCGAATGAGCGATTTCACCGAAAGCGCCAGGAAGCCGTCGATCATTGCCATATCGGGTAAGAGCGGCTGCGGCAACTCGACCGTCTCGAGGCTGGTCACCGAGCGGCTCGGACGCCAGCTCGTCAACTATACCTTCCATACGATGGCGGACGAGATGGGCGTGCCGTTCGCCGAGCTCCTGGAGATGGCCAAGGCCGATCCGTCGTACGATCGCAGGCTCGACGAGCGGCAGGTCGAGATGGCCCACCGCGGCGACTGCGTGATCGGCTCGAGGCTCGCCATCTGGCTGGTCCGTGACGCCGAACTCAAGGTCTACCTCCTCGCCTCGAGCGACGTGCGCGCCAGGCGCATCCAGCAGCGCGAGGGAGGCGAGTACGCCGACGTACTCGCGTTCACGAAGCGTCGCGACGAGTCGGACCGCGAGCGCTACCTGTCGATCTACGGCATCGACAACGACCGCTACGACTTCGCCGACCTGGTCATCAACACCGAGCGCCTGAGCGCCGAGCGGATAGCGGACATCGTCATCGCGGCCATAGGCCGAGGGCCGGACTGTGCCTGATCGTCGCCGGCTGGTCGTCATCGTCACCGGCGCGTCGAGCGGCCTCGGCAACGCCTGCGCCACCCAACTGGCCAAGCGCGGCTACGCCGTCTACGGTACGAGCCGGGATCCCGCCTCGCGCGAGCGCAAGGCGGACGAGTTCTTCGAGCTGATACGGCTCGAGTCGTCGGACGACGACTCCGTATCGACCGCCGTGGGCTACGTACTGGCCAAGGAGGGACGTCTGGACGCCCTCGTATGCTGCGCCGGCATGGGCATCGCAGGCCCGATCGAGGAGACGCCCGTCGTCGAGGCGGCTACCCAGATGGACGTGAACTTCATGGGCGTCGCTCGCGTGGTCAGGGCCGCCCTGCCCAGCCTACGGGAGAGCGGCGGCCGCCTAGTCGTCGTAGGCTCGCTCGCCGGCTCGATAGCGGTGCCGTATCAGGCGTATTACGCCGCCAGCAAGGCAGCGCTCGCGGCCTTCGTCGAAGCGCTGCGCCTCGAGCTGGTCGGCCTGGGGGCGCAGGCCACTCTCGTCGAGCCGGGCGACTTCAGGACCGGCTTCACCGAGTCCCGCCATACCTTCGGCCTGGCCGACGGCAGCCCCTACGCCGACAACGGCCGCAGGGCCATCGCGGTGATGGCCGACTCGGAGCGTCACGGCGCCGACCCCGTGCTGTTCGCGCGGCTCGTCACGGCGCTCTTCGAGAAGAAGCGCCTGGCCCCGCGTTATCGGCTCGGCCCGCGGTCGCAGCGCGCCGCGATGCGGCTCAAAGACCTCCTGCCTAGACGGATCGGCGAAGCCCTGCTCGGGGCCTACTTCAGGATATACGCTGGAAAGGGAGCCTAACCATGTCAAGCGTCAAGTCCATGCCCTTCGGCACGCTGCCGGACGGGGAACAGCCGCGGCTGTTCATACTCGATAACGGCGTCATGCGCGTCGGCCTTACGGAATACGGCGCGGCCCTGACCTCGGCGATCGTGCCGACGGGCAAGGGCGGTAGCCTGGATCTGCTGCTCGGCCCGTCGTCGCTGGCCGGTTACTCGTCCCACCAGCCGTACTTCGGCGCCACGGTCGGCCGTTTCGCCAATAGGATAGGCGGCGCCCGCTTCGAGCTGAACAGTCGTGATTACGCTTTGACGGCTAACGACGGCAAGAATTCCCTCCATGGCGGCCTCAAGGGTTTCGATAAGCGCTGCTGGAGGGCCGAGCCGGGTACGGAGCGTGACGAGGCGGCCGTCAAGATGGCGCTGGTAAGCCCGGACGGCGACCAGGGCTATCCCGGGCGGCTCGAGGCGTCGGTCCTGTTCACGCTCGGGGCGGACTGCTCGCTCGTCATGCGCTTCGAGGCCAGGAGCGATGAGCCGACGCCGGTCAGCCTGACCAACCACGCCTACTTCAACCTGCGCGGTGAGGGGAACGGCTCGGTGCTCGGCCACGAGCTCGAGCTCCGTTCGTCGACCTACCTGCCGGTCAGCGACGAGCTACTACCCCTGCCCGGCGCGCCCGCGCCGGTAGCCGGCGGACCCTTCGACTTCACCGTGTCGAAGCCCATAGGCCGGGACATCGGCGCCGCGGGCGGGTACGACCATTGCTTCGCTATCGATGGCTGGAACGGTACGACGCGCCTGGCAGCCGTGGCCGTCGAGCCTGAGAGCGGACGGAGGCTCGAGCTACGCACCGATATGCCGGGCGTGCAGTTCTACTCAGGGAATTTCCTGTCGGGGGTCGCGGGCAAGCGCGGTTCCGTTTATGAGCGCCACGCCGGCTTCTGCCTCGAGGCAGAATACTATCCAGACAGCCCGAACCGCCCGGACTATCCCGATTGCGTACTCCGGCCGGGCCGGACCTACGCGCATACGATAGAGTATCGCTTCGGTTTCTGAGCCGCCTGTCGCCGGCGACGACGGAGCCTGTCGCCGGCGACGACGGAGCCTAGCGACGGCGAAGTTCCTCGAGGATGTAGTCGATCCAGGCCGACGACTCGATATGGTAGCTTGCCTGCGACTGTAGGAGGTCGAAGAACGCCTCCCGGTACGACCCGACGAGCGCCTCGGCCTGTCCGCGGTAGAAGCGGGCCTTGGCTGCGTTCTTCTCTGAGCGCGGCAGCGACAGGTACAGCGTGAACTGTCTGACGGCCTCCGAGTAGGAGCCTTTGGAGAAGTAGCCGGCAACGATCGACCGCAGGGCGTACTCCTCGCCGCCGCCGCCCGACTGCAGATCCTCGGGGAAGATCGTTATCGGTGGGCGCTCTGCCCGGGTCGCTGACCCGGACGTCGAGACGAGCGCGGCGATGGCCTTCTCGGTCTCAGCCTTGAGGGCGCGGCTCCGGGGAGTCGGGTCTCCGGCCGAGACCGGTTTGGCGTCCTCGAAGCCTCTGGTCAGCACGAGGTAGGGTAGCGGCATGCTCCTGGAGGCGGCGCCCGACGACGGCAACCCGACGCGGAACGCTCCGGCCCTGAGCGATACGGGCGAGGCCGTCGCGTTGGCGCCGGCCTTGAGCTCGACGATGCCGGCGACCAGGTCTTTCTCCGGTATGATAGCGTAGTAGTAATCGACGCCCGGGACGGGATAGTCGCGGTAGGGGCCGGAGGCTTGTTCGACGATGGCGGCGAGCGCCGCGTCGAGCAGGTCCGACGACGAGCGTATTGGCGAGGTGCCGCGGTAGACGACGAGCCTGCCCGAATCCCCGTCGGAGTCTATGGATACGACGATGGCGTCGCCATCGGCCCTGGCCAGGATGCCGGAGAGGCGAGGCTTCGCGGCCTTGGGCCTCTCGGAGCTCGCCGCGACTGTCGGTGCGGCCGCCGGGACGGCCTGGGCCGCCAGGGCCACCGGCTCGATCGGTACGTTGCGTAGCGGGATGAAGATACGGTACTCGGCCGGCGAGCCTTCGGGGACCGGCTCGGGGACGCGCCCGAGCACGAAATAGTAGTATGGCCTATCGTCGACCGGCGCGTAGGCGAAACCCTTGGAGCCGCTATCGGAATAGCCGAGGAGCAGGGCCCGCTCGAAATTCGACGCGTCGGGGAACTCGTCGTGGCGGTAGACCGCGTAGCCCGACACTATATCGGAGCTGTCCTCCCAGGACAGCACGATCTCGCGGCCGCGCACGCCTATCCGTATGCGTGACGGGTAGGGCGCGAACACCGAGCCTTCGCCGTCCTGGGCCAGGACGGGGGACAGAGCCGCCAGCGCTAGCAGCACCGACGCGATCGCGGGTTTTATCGCTTTCATATCCCCTATAGTATCGGAAAATTGAAGCTCGCTCCATAGCGCAGGATTGATCAGGCCCCGCGGAGGCCGATATACTCGCGGTCTGAGTACTCAGCAACGGAGGATAGCCACGATGAAGGCCAGAGTCAGATACGCCCCGTCGCCGACGGGCCTGCAGCATATAGGGAGCGTTCGCACCGCCCTGTTCAATTACCTGTTCGCCAGGTCGGTCGGCGGAACCTTCATCCTCAGGCTCGAGGACACCGATCGCACCCGGTCGCAGGACATATACGTCAAGAACCTGTACGACACCTTCCGCTGGCTCGGCTTCTACTGGGACGAGGGTCCGGACGTCGGCGGCCCCGTCGGCCCGTATACGCAGTCGGAGCGCTTCGCGCTGTACCGCGAGCACGCCGAGCGCCTCGTCGACATGGGCAAGGCCTACTACTGCTTCTGCTCCGATGACAAGTCGGCCGCCAAGGACGCCGAGAAGTCCGGCCAAGACCAAGCCGAGCAGGAGGGCGACGCCCAGGCCTCGGGTGGCTTCGGCTATCCCCGCACCTGCCGCGGCCTCGATCCGGCCGAGGCCAAGCGTCGCGCCGCCTCGGGCGAGCCACATGTGATACGGCTCAAGATACCGCTCGACGGCGTGACCGGCTTTGACGACATCCTGCTCGGCCGTATCGAGTGGAAGAACGCCGACGTCAACCCCGACCCGGTGCTCCTGAAGAGCGACGGCTTCCCGACCTACCACCTGGCCAACGTCGTCGACGACCACCTGATGGGCATCACCCATGTGATGCGCGCCCAGGAGTGGATACCGTCGGCTCCTCTCCACATGATCATGTACGAGGCCTTCGGCTGGGAGCCGCCCCGGCTCTGCCACCTGCCGATGGTGCTCGGCGACGACGGACATAAGCTCAGTAAACGCCACGGCGCCACGGCCGTCGACGAGTTCCGCAGGCGCGGTTACCTCGAGGCGGCGCTGATAAACTATGTGGCCATGCTCGGTTGCTCCTACGAGGACGGCCGCGACCTCTACTCGCTCGAGGACCTGGCCCGGTTGTTCAGCATGGACCATATCAACAAGGCGCCGGCCGTCTTCGACTACGTCAAGCTCGAGTGGTTCAACGGCCAGTACATCCGCATGCTGTCCGACGAGGAGCTGGCCGCGAGGATTACTCCCTTCATGGCCGAGGCCGGACTCGTATCCGCCAAGCCGAGCGCGCTAGAGGTAGCCAGGTTGCTGGCGGCGGCGCCGCTGGTCAAGGAGCGCCTCAAGTACCTGTCGGACGCGCCGGAAGCCCTGCGGTTCCTGTTCGCCGAGCCGGCCGTGCCGCCGGTCGAGGAGCTGCTGCCCAAGAAGATGGACGCCGCCGGCGCCGCGCGGGCGCTCGGACTGGCCATGGAGCTGCTCGAGGCGAACGACCCGGCTGACCACGACGCCTGCGAGGCGGCCTTCCGCTCGGGCGGCGCGGAGGCCGGACTCAAGCTCGGCGACCTCCTGATGCCGCTCCGCGTGGCGGTAACCGGTACCAAGGTCAGCCCTCCTCTGTTCCAGAGCATAGCCGTGCTGGGCAAGGCCACGGCCATCCAGCGCGCCGGGAAGGCCCTCGCCGCGCTCAAAGCTGCCAACGAGCGTCCTTGACCGCCTTCGGGGGCGCGGGGCATACTGACTCCGCCGCGCCCCTGAAGCGCGGTACAAGGAGCTACCCATGAGCGATCCCGAGAAGAACGCGACGATAGGGTCGGAAGCCGGCGGTCCCGGCCTCGACTTCATACGCGAGGCCGTCGCCGAGGACCTGAGGAGTGGCCGCTTCGCCTATGTGCGGACGCGCCTGCCGCCCGAGCCGAACGGCTGGATGCACATCGGCCATGCCAAGGCCTTCAGCATCGACTACTACGTGGCCAAGGACTTCGGCGGCACCTGCAACCTGCGCTTCGACGACACCAATCCTGCTAAAGAAGACATGTCCTATGTCGAGGCGATCAAGCGCGATACCTTCTGGCTCGGCCTCGACTGCCGCGACCGCGTCCTGTTCGCGTCGGATTACTACGAGCGGATGTACGAGCTGGCCGTCAAGCTGATCAAGAAAGGCGTCGCCTACGTCGACGACCTGAGCGCGGAGCAGATGAGCGAGTACCGCGGCACCGCCGTGGCGGACAAGAACAACGTCACCCACACGCCACCCGGTCGCGACAGCCCGTACCGTAATCGCTCCGTCGAGGAGAATCTCGACCTCTTCGAGCGCATGCGGGCCGGCGAGTTCGCCGACGGCGCCAAGACGCTCAGGGCCAAGATAGACATGGCCCACCCGAACCTGGTGATGCGCGACCCGCCGATGTACCGCATCAAGCGCGAGCCCCACTACAGGACGGGCAACGCCTGGTGCATCTACCCGATGTACGACTTCCAGGAAGCGATGTCGGACGCCATCGAGGGCGTGACACACTCGCTCTGTTCCCTGGAATACGAGATACACCGACCGCTGTATGACTGGTTCATCCGCGAGGCCGAGGTCTTCCCCTCGCGGCAGATCGAGTTCTCGCGCCTCAACATCAGCCACACGGTGCTCAGTAAGCGCTGGCTCCTCAGGCTCGTGCAGGACGGCGTGGTCTCCGGCTGGGACGATCCGCGCATGCCGACGATAGCCGGTCTCAGGCGCCGAGGCTACACGCCGGAGGCTATACGCGACTTCCTCGGACGCATCGGCATCGCCAAGACCGATAGCCTCGTGGACATCCAGCTGCTCGAGCACTGCCTGCGCGAGGACCTGAACCGGCGCGCCGATCGCGTCATGGCCGTCTTGAGGCCGCTCAAGCTGATCATCGAGAATTGGCCCGCTGGCAAGGTCGACGAGCTCGAGGCGGTCAACAACCCCGAGGACCCGTCCGCAGGCGCCAGGAAGGTACCGTTCTCCGGCGAGCTATGGATCGAGCGCGACGACTTCGCCGAGGTTCCGCCGCCCAAGTACTTCAGGCTCTTCCCCGGCAATTCGGTACGCCTGCGCTACGGCTATATCGTCACCTGCACCGGCTTCGATAAGGACCCGGCCACGGGCGAGGTCGTCGCGGTCCGCTGCACCTACGACCCGGAGACCCGAGGCGGCAACGCCCCGGACAACCGCAAGGTCAAGGGCACCATCCACTGGGTATCCGCGGCCCACGCCGTGCCGATGGAGGCCAGGCTTTTCGACCACCTGTTCGTAGCGGAGCGCCCGATGGACGTGCCCGATGGCGTCGATTGGGTAACGACGGTCAACCCTGGCTCCCTCGAGGTCCTGTCGGGTTACGCCGAGCCCTGCTTGGCCTCGGCCGAACCAGGTCGCTCGTTCCAGTTCGAGCGGCTCGGCTACTTCTGTTGCGACCCGGACACGAGGCCCGGCGCCCCGGTATTCAACCGCTCGGTATCGTTGCGCGATACCTGGGCCAAGATAGAGAAGAAGCAGGCTTGAGGGCCTCGGACACCGCGCTCCCGAAGGGGGGCGCGGCCTACCTCGTCATGACGGTCGTCGCCCGGTGGAGTACGCTCCGGGCGGCCGCCTCGTTCGCCGCCACCGTCATCGGGCGCTTCTTCCTCGACCAGTACGCCCACGCCGCCAGGCTCCGCAAGGGCTCGAGCCCCGTGCGGGTCAAGAACGTCGAGCATCCGCTCGACGCGATCATACCGATACGCTACGAGGCGGCCAGGGTCTATCTGACCTTCGTCAAGCTGTGGATGGACGCGCTCGGTTACTTCCGCCACCGCCTCGGGAAGGCTTTCGATGACGTCGTCATCGAGTTCCTGGCCGGCCTCGGACGCTGCTATTCCGACGCCGGCTCGGTCTATGGGCGCTGCCTGTCGACGACGAGACGGCCCGATACGGCGCCGAGCCTCAGGCTGGCCTTCGTCTACGCGGTCGACCCGCACCTGTTCTGCGTGCCGAGCCTGCACGTACTCGTCGTCTGCTACACGTACTTCAGGCTACGCGAGCTGTTGGCCGCGACGGGGGAGGCCGAACGTTTCGGCCGTGAGCTGGGGGCCCTGCGCTCGAGAGCCGTCGAGATCACCGAGTCGATACTCTACGTGCGCCAGCACAGCGTCAACTGTATCCCGACCGCCTTAGCGATGCTGTCGGTCATCGCGCCGGGCTACGACGAAGTCGAAGCCAAAGCCTTCATGGCCGAGCTGTTCGCGCGCGATGCCGAGGTCGAGCCCGGTGCCAGAGCCCGCGTGCTCGACTACATGACGAGCCTGTACGACCAGGTCGCGCCGGCTGGAGGCAGTCCCGAGGATCGCTATAACGCCATAATCGACTTTCTCAAGGCCTACGGCGAGCCCGTCCTCGAGTTGGCAGAGGCTTGAGGCGGTAACGGCCTAATCGGCCCGACTATCCGTTTCTCGGAGCTCCCCGATCCTGCGCGAAAGATTGTTCGGTAGCACGCCGAGCCGCTCGGCGGCCCGACTTACCGAGCCGCCCGCCAGCTCGACTTGTCGCTCTATGTAGGCCAGCTCCATGCGGCGCTTGGCTTCCTTGAGCGGCAGGGCCTGGTCGAGCGGGAAGGCTCTCCCGCCCTCTCCGTTCTGGCCGACCTTGGCCGGCTTCCAGCCCGTTTCGTCGACGGCGCGCACGGCCGAGGCGTCCACCTCGGCCGCCTCGGGGGCTAGGGCGAGGGCTCGCTCGACGAGGTTGCGCAGCTCGCGGACGTTGCCGGGATAGTCGCGCCGTCCGAGGTACTCGAGGGCGTCGTCCGAGAAGCCGCGACCGCCGAGCCTGCCGGCGAAGAAACGCGCCAAGGCCGGTATATCGTCGACCCTGGCCGATATGGGCGGAACCGCCAGCGGTATCTGCGCGAGCCGGTAGAGGAGGTCTTCCCTGAAGGCGCCCTTCGCCGCCTCGGCCTTGAGGTCGCGGTTGGTGGCCGCCACGATGCGAGCGTCGGAGCGGCGTGGCGAGTCGGCGCCGAGCGGCCGGAACTCGCCCGACTCGATAGCCCGGAGCAGCTTGGGCTGCAAGGCCGGCGGCAGCTCCCCGACCTCGTCCAGGAACAGCGTGCCGCCGGCCGCCTCGGCGAAGCAGCCGGCCCGATCGCGGTCGGCCCCGGTGAAGGAACCCCTGCGGTGGCCGAACAACTCGCTCTCGGCCAGGTCTGCGGGGATGGACGCGCAGTTGACCGCGACGAAGGGGCCGGCCGAGCGTCTGGAACGAAAGTGTATCCACCTGGCGAGCGGGTCCTTGCCCGAGCCGCTCGGCCCGTGGAGCAGCACGCAGAGCGACGTCGCCGCTCCCCGCTCCGCGACCTCGACGAGAGAGCGCATCGCCTCGGAGCCGCCCACGTAGAGGTGCTCGGCTAGCCAGGCGTCGCGACCGGCCCGGTCGGATCGCGCCAGGGCGGCCTTCTCCTCGGCCATCGCGATGACCACCTCGAGTCGCTCCGGGTCCACGGGCTTCTCGAGGACGTCGACGGCCCCGGCCTTGACGGCCCTCACGGCCGTCCTGGCGTCTGCCAGGCCCGAGACCATCGCGGTAGGCACGCCGGCCGCCGCGTAGCGCTCAAGCCAGTCAAAGCCGCTCTCGCCGTCGAGGGCTATGTCGAGCAACACGATATCGTAGGTTCCGGTGATCGCGCCCGGCTCTGGAGGACTCGTTACGCCGGCCGCCTCATGGCCCTTGAGCCTCAGGTAGTCGGTCATCGACTCGAGGTACGACGGGTCGTCGTCAATGGCCAGCACTCTAGCCATCGTCTTCTCCTCCGTTCGGGAATACGAGCGTGAACACGAGCCCGCCCGAGTCGGATAGCCTTATCCGCGTCTCGCCACCATGCAGAGCGGCTATGCGGCCGATGAGCCAGACGCCGAGGCCCGAGCCGCCGGGCTTGGTTGAGAAGCGGGCCGAGCCTACGCGTTCGACTAGCTCGGCCGGCAGCCCGACTACCGAGTCTGAGTACTCGATGACATAGACCTGTCCTTCGGTGCCGAGCCGGAGGCGCGCCCCGAAGGGGATGGAGCGTTCGGCGCAGGCCTCGATGCTGTTATCGAGCAGGTTGATGAAGGCCTCGACGAGGTAGCCTCGATCGAACCTGGCGAGGGTCTCGCCATCGGGGCGCTCGATGGTCAGGCTATCGTCGGATATGGTAGCGCCTTTCGCCCGTAACGTCGCGACCGCCTCGCCGAAGGCCTCGGCCGGGTCGAGTCGGACCGGCTCGGGGTCCTTGAAGCCGGACAGCGAGCGTACCCTGGAGAACAGTTCCTGGATCCTCTCGGCTTCGGCCTCCACCCGATCCAGGTAGCGCCGGGCGTCTCCCGTCGGAGCGCCGCCTTCGATGGCCAGGCGAGCCGACCGGGCGGACAGCTCGAGCGAAGCGAGGGGCGTCCTGGCCTGGTGGGCGAGGAAGGCCGAGGCCTCGCCCCAGCCCTGGAGGGCGCGCAACTCGGAGCGCATGCGCTCGCGCTCGCCGAGAGCCGCCACGAGGCCGTCGAGCTCCTCCTCGACCGCGCCGAATTCGTCCGCGGCACCGGTAAAGAAAGGCCTGGCCGTCTCGCCGCGGCGTATCCTGAGCACGCCGTCCCGTAGCCTCGACCAGCGCCTGGTCAGGGCCGCGGCGGCCAGCGCGGAGACGAGCAGGGCGGCCAGCGCCTCGACGCCGAGGAAGGCGGCCCAGGCCAGGGCCGACGATACGGCCGCGTCGCGCTCGAGCACCATCCGCGTCGTCAGGTCACGCCTGATCGGCGCTAGGACTTCCATCATCGTGTCGGGATCGGGCGCCTCGCCCTCGGCCAAGGCGCGGGCCATGGCCGACAGTTCAGCCGTGGCGGCCTCGAGCGAAGCCAGGGACCGGTCGCCCTTCGACCGATAGAAGGACGTCATGGCCACGGCGGCCCCTCCGAGCAAGGCTACCGAGACGGAGAACGACACGATGAAGATACCGGAGCGCAGCCTCATGGCTGCCAGTACGGCACGTGGCCGAGCGAGTCGATCTCCCGATAGTCGGCGGCCGCTCTGTAGCCCCAGACGACCATGGGGTCGTGGCCGGGATCCTCGGGCAGGGAGATCGTCGCCTTGCAGCCGGCGCTCAGCGGGAACGATACTGCGGTCGCCGGGCCGAGCGGCAGGCGCGAGAAGCGCGAGGCTATCGCCCAGGCCGCCGCGGGATCGGCCGTACGGTGGACTCCCCCGGTCTCCGAGACGCGGATCTCATAGTAGCGACCGGTATAGCGGATGTCGCGGTAGGCCTCCACGGCGGCACGGCCGGCCCATATCGTCGCCTCGAGCCGTACGACGAACGACGCCTCGACGAGTCGTTCGAGATCAGTCCCCGGCAACTCGTAGACCTCGACCGACGCGTAGATCGTCGTAGCGTCGCGGGACAGCCTCAAAGTCAGCGGCGGCGGCTCGGCGGCCCTGGAGAGGCCCAGGGCCGCCGCTATCCCGAGGGTGAGAGCCTTGAGCCAGGCGCTCATGCCGCCACGCTAGTCACGCGCCCCGGCGGCGTAGCTGGCGCTCATCGCGCGGTACGAGTCGAGCATGCGCTCCTCGGTCGAGCGTCCGGAGACGAGCATGATGATGCCCGAGACGAGGCTCGGCAGGGTCCAACTCATCGTACCGATGACCCTGTCGTCGAAATCGCTCCAGTCGCCGGTGGCGGCCGCTGCGATCGCGTGCCCGCCGGCGGCGGCGAGGGGGGTGGCGACGTTCACGATACCGCCGACTATCCTGCCGCGCTTCGCGTCGTCGGCCAGTTCCTTCATGATACCGAACGCTATCGCCTCCTGTACGACCGGGTCGGTCTCGGCGTACAGATAGGCGTATTCGCGCTTGTACGCGTCATCCGGTTTGGCCAAGATCCCGATGCCGATGCCGCCGACAATCAACCCGGCCCCCGAGACGCCTATCGACAGACCGCGCATCAGCATCTGACCCTCGGGATCGGAGAAGCTCGTCGACGGTGCGGCGAACGAATAGCCGACGCCCGCCAGCCCCCCGGCGAGCAGGGCGCCGCCTATGCTCGACAGCACGACGCCGCCGGTCCTGCTCGAGCGCTCGTGTTTCTCGAAGTAGTCGGTCAGTATGGATAAGGCGAACTGCGGGTCGGCCGAGCCGACCGAACCGGTCGGTAGCGCGGCGTAGGACTGGCCGAAGGCTCCGATCGACAGCGTCGTGGCAATCATCGCTAGACAGACGAATCGTTTCATGGTCAACCTCCCGGCGCTCGATACTCGGGCGCCTAGCGGTAATACTGCAATAAGCGTGCCATGGTTATGGTATGGCTCGAAGGCCGTTCTACAAGCTTGCCGCTCCTCACTCATATCAGAATCGATAGTTCATCGCTATCACCTTCGATAGCATAGCACATGGAGACGCCTCGCGCTTGACGAGCGGGCGAGGCCGACGGATAGTCGTGGTATGGATATGAAACGAATCGGGTGTATCGTGGCCCTGGCGCTGCTCGCGGGTTCGGCCTTCGCTCAGAGTTCTGAGGATGAGGCCAGGCGCAGGCTCGTCGACGCCGCTTTCAAGTACCGGGGGGTACCGTACGTCTACGGCGCCGAGTCCCCCCGAGCCTTCGACTGCTCGGGCTTTGTCCGCTACGTGTATCGCGAAGCGCTCGGCCTCAAGCTGCCGCGTAGCGCGCGGTCGTTCTGGTCGAGCGGCTCGCCCATAGACTGGCGCAAGGCCCGGGCCGGCGACGTGCTGGTCTATGACACGGTCGGCGGTGCCCCGAGCCACGTCGCGCTGGTCGTCGGCGACGGCACCGTCATCCACGCCGTATCGGCCGGGACGAAGACCGGCGTCATCGTCTCGCCGATGAGCGACCGCTACTGGGCTCCACGCCTGCTCGGCGCACGCTCGTTCATCGCTACGTCGACGGCGACCGTGTCAGCGACGCCGATAGCACCCGCCTCGCCCAAGGCCGCGACGGCCGCGACGCCGGCAGCGCCTAAGGCCGCGGCGGCCGCGACGCCGGTAGCGCCGGTAGCACCCGCCTCGCCCAAGGCTGCGGCGGCCGCGACGCCGGCAGCGCCGGCAGCGCCGATAGCACCTAAAGCCGCTCCGAAGGCCGTGCCAAGCGTCTCCGAACAGGTCATCGCCGATATAGGCGTGGATATCCCGGCCAAGCGGGCTTCGACCTCGGACCGCATCCCGACGGCCTCCGGCACGAACGTCGCGTTCACCGTGACGAACGGCACCGGCCGTTCTGGCGCTTTCACCGTACTGTTCTTCGTCACCGACCCCAAGACCTACAAGCTCCGGCAGATCCACGTAGAACGAGTCAAGCTCGACGCGGGCGAGGCCTTCGGCCTACCGCCGTACCGTTTCGACGCGCCCGGCAAGTACAAGC
>JAKQKE010000101.1 GCA_029560805.1 Spirochaetota bacterium | reverse complement strand
GTAGACCTTCACCTTCTTCAGGCGCGGCGCGAACTTCTCGATGCGCTTGATGGTCGTCGCCTCGACGCCGACGACCGTCGGGCTGAAGCTCTTGCCGCGCATCTTCCCGTAGGAGAAGTGCGTCAGGTACAGGAAGCGGTGCAGCCGCTCGACGTCGTCCTCGGGCTCGACGTCGAGGAGCCGCTTGAAGGTCTTCTCGTCGCCGACCCAGGGCAGCTTCTTCAGTCGAGCGAGCCCCTCCTGCGTGAGCTTCTTGATGAGCCGGTACGCGTCGGCGATCTCGAGGTCGGCGTCGTTGATGACCTCGACTTCCGACGGCTCCTTGGCGAAGAGAACCGCGGCGCTGCCGGCGAACGGCTCGACGTAGGTCTTGTGCGCCGGGAGCATCGCCACGAGGCGGTCTGCCAGGCGCTTCTTGCCCGCAGGCGAGCCCCAGATGGTCTTCTCGACCTCGGCGCTGTCCGGGCGCACCCCCTGGTTGACCGCGAGGATGCGGCGCGCGTGGGCGATGGCGGCTTCGCGGCGGTCAGGCATCGCGCAGCGCCTCCGGGTCGGTCCCCCACTCGGGCTTGTCGCTGGAGGGCGCGTTCAGGTCGCGCGGCCACACGAAGGGCGCGTCCTGCTTCGCCGTCTTGTTCCCAGTCCGCCCAGGCGCGGACGCAGGCGTCCCGTCCCCGGTGGTCGGGGCGGTCGTCTCGGGCTCGCGCGGCTTCGGCTCGGGCATGCGTCGTCCTCCGCAGAGGCAAAGCCGCCGACTTCGCGCGGAGGGGACACGTCATCGCGAATCACACGACCGCGAGCGTCGTGGACCGACAGAGGCCGTGGTACGGCGGGAAGCCGATCCCGACCTCGTTCAACGCACTGTCGCTGGCGAGCGCGCGGAAGTCGCCGCGATCGTCCCGGGTGCCCATCGCCGAGCGCGTAACCTCGGCGAGGTCAGTCCGACCGCGGCCGCCGTCCACGTAGAGCCGGGTTCGGCCCGTCTCGCGGTCCTGGGCCTCACGGACCCACGGCATCGCCTGCTTGATGGCCTCGGGGTCCTCGAGCTGCTCGATGCGGTCGAAGCGCCGGAGGGCGTCGGCGACCGAGAAGGTCTTGCCGTGCAGGTAGCGGCAGATGTTCGTGGTCTGCTCGTCGA
>JAKQKE010000096.1 GCA_029560805.1 Spirochaetota bacterium | reverse complement strand
ATCGGGCGCGCGAGCTGTTCGCATCGGCCGCGACGAAAAGGCGCGACTACTACGACGCCTGGTTCAACCTGCGCGACGCCTGCGCCGAGCTCGGGCTCGAGGCGGAGCGGTCGGCCGCCCAGGCCGAGCTCGACAGGCTGGACGACCGAACTTGAGCCAAGCCGTCCCTGTGGGCGGCCGAAGGCCGGCGCGCTAGGCGCGCTTCCAGGGATTGATGCCCTCGGCCCTGCACTGACGATGCACCAGCGCCACGTAGATAGCGTCGAAGGCGAAGATGGCCACGTACAGGAGCGGCCAGAGCAGCTCGCCCGGGGCCGGCGTACCCGGATGGGCCGCGTTCGGGTACGGCGCGATGACGAAGCAGAGGCTCGCGAAGACCGTGCCTATCAGCTTGAACAGCGCGATATAGATCGACTGCCCCGCGATAGACCTGCGCCGAAGGATCATCTCCACGTATAGCACCGCCATGATCAGGTTCATGCCGTAGGCCGAGTAAGCCCTCCCCATGCCGAGCTCGTGGCCGCGCAGGTCGTACAGCGCGGGGTTCGCCCCGTCGAGCTGCATGAACAGTACAAGGAGGAACGCCGTGACGAAGAC
Organism: Spirochaetota bacterium; assembly: GCA_029560805.1. Classification (GTDB taxonomy): domain Bacteria; phylum Spirochaetota; class Spirochaetia; order Treponematales; family UBA12059; genus SZUA-370. The sequence goes on along the minus strand of JAKQKE010000096.1, from coordinate 2,385 downwards.
CAGCGCCGCATAAGGATAGAAGGCCTTCGGCTTCAGGTCCGGGTAGTCGACCCTCCAGCTACGCAGGAAGTGGTACACGATCACGACGTCGAACAGGCACCAGGCTATGTTGATGTACCACTGGATGCCCGGGGAGGGCGTCACGAACGAATAGATGAACTCCCACGAGAAATTCAGGGCCAAGGCGTACATGGGCATGCCGTGGGCCTTGTCCTTGAAGCCGCGATAGATGATGAGCGAGTAGGTAGCCGTCCAGAACAGGCCGGACAGCAAAGCGAAAACCATGTACGTATCCAAGTCGAAACCTCCCGTTGCGGTTCTATGGCGAAACGCATCCGCCAGCGTCCAAGCCGACTATCGGCCGGCCTGATCCGTCTTTCCAGAATCGAGGCGGCGCATCTCGCCGTCGACGTAGCCGATGCGCTCCACCGTCTCCTTGCCGATGCCGTCGACTTTCTCCATCTCCGCGGCTATGCGCCCGTACTCGGAGGCGATCTCCGCAGCCTTGGAGGCGATAGACTCGGCGCCCTTGAAGATGGCCGAAAGGCCCGAGCCCGACTCGGCGGCCATGGCCTCGACGCCGGCCATCGAGGCGGCCACCGCCCGCGACGCCTCGGAGACACGCCTCAGGTCGCCGTCGAGCGACGAAGCCTCGGCCCGCACGCCGTCGAGCCCCTCGAGGATGCCGCCCATCGAGCCATTCGCCTCTCCCACCTCAGCCGCGATCCTGCCGAAGGACGCGCGGGCCAGGCGGCTCGTCTTGATCGACGAGGCGACGCCTGCTGAGTTGCGCTTGAGGCTATCGGCGATCGAGCGGGAGTTCTGGTCCGTCTCCTCGGCAAGCTTACGGATCTCGTCGGCCACGACGGCGAAGCCCTTGCCGGCGGCGCCCGCGTGAGCGGCCTCGATCGCGGCGTTCATCGCGAGCAGATTGGTCTGGCTGGCGATGCCGGCGATCACGTTGACGATGCCGAGCATCTCTCCCGAGGCCTTCTCGACGGCCGCTAGGGCCGCATTGGCGTCGTCGATGCTGCGCTCGCCCTCGGACGCGGCGCCGACCAGGCTCGTCATAGCGTCCCTGCCGCGCGCGGCCAGGGTCGAGAGTCGGCCGATGGACTCACCGATAGCGGCCACCGAGGCGACGGCGCTGCGCACCGCGCCGTCGTGGGCGGCCAGATCCGATTTGGCGGCGGCGACCTTCCCGGTCGTCTCGGCGCTCAACCGCCCGGCTTTATCCGTCGCGTCGAGCTGACCGGAAGCCTCGGCTCGTATGCCGCTACCGCGAGCTCCACGGCCTGGAGCGACGCCAGCGCCGAGCTCGAGGCGGCCAGGAGGTCGTTGCCCGAGTCCAGGCCTCGGTGGAGGTTCGCGACGACAGCCTTGATGCCCTCGGCGCGGTCCTCATTGGCCGCGGCCTCGGCCTCCGCGATTACTATCGTGCCGTTGGTCATGCGCATGACCAGGAAGCCGACGGTACCAGTCAGCGCCGTGAAGACGACGGCCTGGACCAGGTCCACCGGCGCGAGCGCCGCCGGATCGACGATGGAGGCACGCTTCAACAGAAACAGGGTGACGAGCGAAGCGACGTACCCGACGGTGAACATGGCGACCTGGTAGGTTCGTATCGCTATCAGGCAGAGTGCGGATAGCAGGAAGGCATCGTAGACCGCGCTCAGGTACAGGAAAGACGCGTTCTCGGCCGGCCGTACGGCCGACAGGGCGAAGAAGCCGACCGAGAACATGCCCATGATGAAGTTGACGCCGAACGTATAGCGCCCGGACCGGACTAACAGGGCGCAACCGATGGCGCTGGCGATCATCGCCAGGCCCATCGCGAGGCTGACGATATCGAAGGCCAGGACGGCCCTCGTCGCCGTCATCAGCGCCGCCGCGACGCTACCAGCCACGCAGGTCATCACAACCATGCGCGCCTTCTTGCGTAGCTGCAGACCTTCCTGGTCATAGGCGCTCAAGAAGCGGTCCAGGCGTCCTCCCATGTTCGCGATCCTCCGAATCCTCGTACCGTACCTTAAAAAAAATTGCCCGGTCGATAATCGCACCGCTCCGCAAGTCCGTCAACAAATAAGAGAGCGAACTGAACCGATTAAGCGGAACACGAACGCATTTTCGCTTTGATATTAACCCGCTCGGGTATATACTTGTTATCCCTTCCGCGAACGCGGAAGACGAATGTCCAAGGAGGAATCTATGCGAAAGTCAGCAAGGACGATCTTCGCGGCCCTGGCCGCGCTCGCGATCGTTTTAGCCTTCGGCTCGTGCGCCCACCCGTTCGAGCAGTTCGCCGAAACGCCGCTCAAGATCACCTTTATCGAGACCACCGACATCCACGGGGCGATCTTCCCGTACAACTTCATCACCGGCAAG
>JAKQKE010000090.1 GCA_029560805.1 Spirochaetota bacterium | reverse complement strand
CGCCGTCGCCGAGGTCGCGGCGGGCACGGGAAAGTCGTTCAGCTTCAGGCGCCTGGGCGTGCCCGACTGCTTCTCCATCATCGGCCTGCACGAGGACCTGCTCGCCCACTACGGCATCGACGAGAACGGCATCGCCGCCGCCGTCCGCGAGACGATGGGCAAGGACTTCGAGGCCGACGAGAACTGGGAAGACGAGGTCTAGCCATGGGCGACGACGAACTGTACGCGTCGAGGATATTCCTCAACGCGGCGCTGCCGCTCCTCAAGGTGATCGCGGCCGACAAGGACGGCGTGCGCAAGGGCTTCGCCGGGAAGAGCGGAACCGTCCAGGTCAGCGCGCTGACCGGCTCCGCCGGCGACGGCGAGGGCCCGGAAAAAATCGGCACGCACTTCTTCGTGGAGGACGGCGCGCTCCGCTTCGCCAAGGGCCTGCACGGATCTCCCGACATCGAGCTGGAGTTCCCGACGGTGGCAGGCCTCAACGGCTTCTTCTCGGGCAAGTCTAAGAAACTGCCCAGGATCAAGGGCGGCCTCCGCCGCCCGGCGCTCCTCGTCGCCACGTTCAAGGCGCTGCTGTCGATGGCTGCCGCGCTCGGCGCCAAGGAGCCTCCCGCGAGCGAGGCGGACCGCGACCTGGTCGTCAAGATGTACTTCTACCTCCTGTCGTCGGGCATCAGCCAGCTCAACAAGGCCGGGCACCGTGCCGTCTCCCGGTGGGTCGCATCCAGCCCGGACCGGGTCTACGCGTGGACCGTGGAAGGCAAGCCGGAACTGTCGGCCTACCTCCGCGTCAAGGCCGGCAACAGCCGGGCGGCCAGGGGCGTGTACGAGCGGTCCAAGCCGTTCTTCACGATGAGCTTCGACTCCACGGAGAGCGCGCTCGGCATACTGCTTTCGATTGACGACATGGTCGAGGCCACCAAGGCGGGCCGCATCATCATGAAGGGCGCGCCGGAATTCGGCGCCGCGATCGGCGAGTACATGCTGCTCGTCGGCGGCTACGCCAAATAGGAGCGGCGATGAAAGCATTATCGATATGCCACGCGGGACTTACCGTCTCCGATTTCGAGGCCGCAGTCCGCTGGTACCACGACGCCTTCGGATTCCTGTTGATTTCAGAGGATACGCTGGAACCGGCGGACACGGAGAAGCTCTTCCCGCTGTACAAGGTCGAGGGAGCCAGGGTGCGCATGGGCTTCCTCCGGGCGCCGGGCGGCTCCGTGCTCGAGATATTCGAGTTCAGCCCCAAGGCGCCCGCGCGCGAGCCGATATGGAACGCCCCGGGTTTTACCCACGTCGCGCTGAACGTCAGGAACGTCGCGCGCTGGCGGGAGGCGCTCTCCGCCAGGGGCGTCGCGTTCGTGACGCCGCCCAACAGGACGGGCGACGTCGACTGGATATTCCTGAAGGATCCCGACGGCAACCTCGTCGAGCTTATAGACCTGAAGGCGGCGCGCCCCGCCATCAAGCTCGTCGGCGCCTTGCTGGGCTCCGCTCTGAAGCGCGGCAAGTTTTCTAGTTATTACAGCGGATCTTAGTATTTTCTCATCACCAAAAACGGGCGGCGGGCGTTAATGACGGCCGTCGCCCGGTTCGCTCACGGCTACCTGGTGGCCGTCAGGCTCTCCATCAGGCCCTTCAGCGCCAGCTCGTTCTTGCGGCCGGCCTCGCTAAGCGCGGCCGACTCGGCGCGTATCCTGCCGAACTTGTCCACGACCGACGACAGCTGGGCGCGGACGCTCTCGGTAGTCCGGCGCAGGCTCTCCAGGTCGGTCTCGGAGGCGGCGATGGCCTGCCCCATCTTGCGCGAGGCTTCCTTGACCGTGGTCGTGAACGACACCGACTCGGTCGTGCCCTGCAGGATCTCGCCCGATCCCGCGGATATCTCGGAAAGCCCGCGGCCGATCTCGTCCATGGCCTTGGCCACGGCGTCCGCCTCGGCGTCCACCTTGCGGAAAATGGTCTGGGCGCTCTCGTTGACGACGCCGGCGGTCTTCATGGCGTCCAGCGTCCGCTTGATGTCGGCGTTGATGATCTTGACGTTGGCGCTGGTCTCCTCGGACAACTTGCGGATCTCGTCCGCGACGACCGAGAAGCCTTTTCCGGCCTCGCCGGCGTGGGCGGCCTCGATCGCGGCGTTCATGGCCAGCAGGTTGGTCTGGCTGGCGACGTTCCGGATCACGTTGACCACCTCTACGATGGACGCGGCCGAGGCCTCCATGTCGCGCAGGGCGTCGGCCGAGCTGGCCATCTGCCCGGTGCCCTCGTCGGTCGTGGCCTTGAGCGTGGCGATTGCCGCCAAGCGCGCGTCGGCGATGGCCGCGATGTTGTTCACCGACGCGGTCATCTCCTCGATCGCGGCTGACGACTCCGAGATGACGGCGGACTGGTCGGAAACCTTCGACTCTACCAGGCGCGACGACTCGCCTATCCGCAGGTACGACTCCGCGATGACCGAGGCGCTGCGCTCCAGGTCCTGGAACTCCTTGCCGGCCGCCTCGAGCGTCGCCTTCATCTCGTCGACGAGCCGCTCCGTCGCCTCCGCCGAGTCCCGGGCCGCGACGCCGAGGCCGAGCGCGTCGCCGCTCGACCGAATCACGCCCTCGAGCTTCTCTATCTGGGCCAGGTTCTTGGCCGACTCGGCCTTGGCCATGCCGAGCAGGACGGAGTCGCGCGACTTGATGGCGCGCTCGATCGCGGTAGCGATGACAACCACGAGGACGGTGATGACAATGTCGCTATATCTGGCGCCGCCTTCGCCCGCGTTCGGGATCACGCGGAGCGCGAAGTCCGATACAAGCGCGGCGAGGGCGCTGGCCAGGACCACCAGCGATTGCCAGCGCCGCCTGGCGATCAGGCCGGTGATGATGAGCGCGAAGCATTCCAGCGTCGCCAGCAGGTACAGCTCGTACTCGTGCCTGTAGGGCTGCAGGAACGGGATGGCGGCGAACATCGACGAGAGGAGCGTCGTGGCCGCTACGCTCGAGAAGACGGCGAAGCCCGCGCGCACCAGGAGCATGAGCGCGGCGGACAGCAGTACGAGGACGATCAAGGCCAGCCGGATGACCGGGTTGGCCATGACTACGGCGACGGCGATAGCTCCCACCCCGATCGCCGCCAGCGTATACAGCAGCGCCCCGATCTGTTGCCGCTCCATCGGCTCCGCGCCGGCGTGCTTGACCAGGAACCATCTGACGAATCCGTTGTTCATGTAATTCCCTTCCCCATCGCCGCTGACCGCGGAGGTGACATAACCGCATGCGCGGTCCGGCCGCGCCCTGTAAGCATAATAGCGCGGAGTATATATATTCAAATCAGCAAATTCAAGCGTCTGGTAATATCAATACATCCGCGCCCGATCCGGGGCCGGGCGGCTAGTCGACGCGCTTGATCTTAAGGATCGACGGAACGTGCTTCAGGTTGCGCTCCGCCGTCCGCGCGTCCTCGGCGCTGGGATACGCCATCGTGAAGAATCCCGACAGCGCCTCTGCGCCGTCCTCGAGGCGGCCCTCGACGAGGCGCCCGCCGTGCTTGCGCACCGCGTTCTCTATCTCCGAGAACAGGTCGAGCACGCGGCGGGCCGTGACGTGGTAGCGCCTCGGCAGCGACGGAGCGGACTCCCAGCTCACCTTGACGCGGCGCTGCTCGAACTCGGGTATGGCTGCCAGGTTCCTGCAGGACGCCCGGTGCACGATGATGCCGCGGCCGCGCGAGACGTACCCGACGATGCGATCCCCGACGGCTGGCTTGCAGCACGAGGCGAAGCGTATGAGGAGGTTCCCGGCCCCGGAGACGCTGATGCCGGCCTTGGCCGAGTCGGTGGCCTCGCCGGCGACATAGGGCCTATAGTCCATCGCTCCGGCCGCCTGCTCGGGCTGCCTCGGCTCGCCATGCTTGGCTTCGCCATGCTTGGCTTCGCCATGGCGCACCTCAAGTTCCGGCCTGCGCTCGCCGGCCTTGCCGCGCTCGTCGTGCCGCTCGCCGGGCTTGCGCGCGACGACATTCTTATCGATAGCGAGCACGGTGCCTTCGGCGACGAGC
>JAKQKE010000079.1 GCA_029560805.1 Spirochaetota bacterium | reverse complement strand
GCCGGGCGTCCGCCGGGCCGGGGCCCGCGCTTATAGGTACTCCTTGGCTGCCTTGGCCATGCCCAGGAGCGCGGCCCGGACCCGGCCGTTGAAGCTGTCCGGGGGGAACTGCCCCCGCGAGTCCGGGGCGCCCGCTCCCATGCCGGACATGACCTCGATGGCCTCGTCGATGTCGCCGGCGGTCCAGACGGAGAATTCGCCCGCCTCGACGGCCTCGCGGAGCTCCCTCGAGAGCACCAGGTTGACCACGTTGGTCCGGGGGATCAGGACGCCCTGCTTGCCGGTGAAGCCCGAGCGCCGGCAGACGCGGAACCAGCCTTCCACCTTCTCGGCCACTCCGCCGACGGCCTGCGTCATGCCCCACTGGTTGAGCGAGCCGGTCACGGCGATGTCCTGGCGCAGCGGCACGCCGGCTATGGCCGACAGGAGGGCGTAGACGGCGGTCGAGGAGGCGGAGTCGCCCTCGATGGCGGTGTACGACTGCTCGAAGCAGATGCTCGCCGATACCGCGAGCGGGAAGTCCCTGGCGTAGCGGCTACGCAGGAAGCCTTCGACGATCAGCACCGCCTTGTCGTAGATCTCGCCGGACAGCCCCGACTCGCCCTCGATGTTGATGACGCCAGACTCGCCCGGCGAGACCTGGGCCGAGATCACGGCGGGCAGGCCGAAGGCGTAATAGCCGCGGTCGTGGACGGCCAGGCCATTGACGCGGCCTACCCGGGAGCCCTCGGCCTCGAGGAGTATCTCGCCGGAGACTATCATCTCGGTGACCTTCTCCTCGGGCAGGGAGGCCAGCCAGGAACGCACGCGCTCGGCTTCGCGGACCGACTCGGCGTCGATCGCGTCCTTGCCGGAGCGGGAGGCCCGGTAGTCGGCCTCGCGCAGGAGGTCCGCCACCTTGGAGAAGCGCGTCGACAGCCGGTCGCGGCTACCCGACAGCCGGACGCCGTACTCGGCCACGGCGGCCAGGCCGTCGGCCGACGGCTCGAGGAGGCCCTCCTCCTCGGTGATCTTGCGCGCGAACGATACGTACTCGCGTAGCCCGTCGTCGTTTCGCGGCATGGTGGAGTCGAACTCGGCGCAGACCTTGAACAGCTTCTGGAAGTCGGGATCGGCGTTGTACAGGGCGTCGTAGGTCATCTCGCCGCCTATCAGCACGATCTTGACGTCCAGCTCGAGGGGCTCGGGCTTGATCGCGGCCAGCTGGCCGAGGGGGCCGGACTGGGGCTGGATGGCCACCTTGCCGGTGCGCAGCACCCGCTTGACGGCGGTCCAGGCCTCCTCGTCGGCGACCAGGTCCTCGGCCTGCATGACGAGGAAGCCGCCGGCCGCCTTGACGATGGAGCCCGGGCGGACGCGCAGGTAGGCCGAGCGGCTGGGACCCTGACCGTCCGGACCGGCCGGCTCCAGGCCGCCGAAGAGGTTGGCGTAGGTCGGGTTGGGCTCATAGACCACCGGCGGAGCCGAGAGGTCGTCGCGGTCGGTCAGGACGTTGACGCCGTAACGGGTCAGGCGGCTCCTATGGCCGGCCTCTGGCGGCTGGGGCTGGAAGAGGTACAGCCGGGCCATCACGTCGCGCTCCAGGGCGCGTATCCACTCGCGGGTCCGCTCGTCCTCGTAGCGTGAGGCGAGTAGCTCTATATCCCGGTGGACGAGGGGCTGCAGCGCCTGGGTGCGTAGCCCGTCGACGGACTCCTCGAGCTCGGCGCGGCCCCGCCTGAGCTCGACGAACAGCATGCGCATCTCGTCCATGTGGGCGAAGTACCGCTCCCGGAGCGACGAGAATTCCGCCTCGGGGATCTTGCCCGACTCGGCCTCCGCCTGGACGCTCTCGAAGGGCACCGGCTCCCCGTTCCGCAACGGCAGGATGTCGGTCGAGACCTCGCCCTCGTCGCCCTGGACCTGCACGACCCTGAACCCGTCGGCCGCCAGCTCCGCCTCGAAGGCGGCGAGCCGCTGGTTCTCGGTCTTCTGCCACCGGGCCTCGGTCTCCTCGCGGCGGCGCTTGGCTTCGCCGGACTCGGCGTGCAGGGTGACGAGCTTCTTGACGCTCTCGACGAAGGCGTGCAGGTCTTTCTTGAACGCCGCCGCCTCGCCCGCCCTGAAGTACAACGCGCGGGGAGCCGTCGATGAGCGGAAGCAGTAGACGTAGGCGACGTCGCGTAGCTCGAGCCTGGCGGGCCGGTAGGCGGCCAGGGTCCGCATGACCGCAGTACGCCGGCCGGTACCGACCGCGCCGGTCACGAAGACGTTGTAGCCCTTGGCTCGGATGGCGGTGCCTATGGCGAGCGCCTCGAGGGCGCGCGGCTGGCCGATGACGGCGTCGCCCCAGGCTCCGCCGTCCAGCCTGGCGGCGTCGGCCGCCGATACCGAGTAGTCGAGCGCCCGTGAGTCGAGCCTGTACGAGTCGGCGAGCATCGTGTCCTCCGTCATTCAGGGATCGGGCGGCGCGCGGCCTACTCCGCGTGCTTCATCAACGCCGAGACCGGCACGATCTCGTAGCCCTCGGAGAGCAGGGCGTTGATCAGCAACGGTAGCTCGTTGTAGAGGTAGTCCTCGCGGCCGCCGTCGGGTATGCCTATCCGTATCGGGACGATGGAGCCGGGCCTGACCGCCGCCACGGCGCGCTCGACGAGGTCGTGGGCGCTCGAATACAGCCCCTGGGTCAGGGAGCCCTGGAAGCGGCCGACCCAGTCGAGCGGATCCACGTCCCTCCCGACGTAGGTATAGTTCATCTGAGCCGCGGATTCCAGTATCTCGGTGCTGGTCGAGTAGTGCGGCGAGTGCCATAGCAGGGACAGCTCGTCGCCCGTGGCGACGAAGTACTCGTCCTCGGTCCTGGCCAGGCCGCGCTTGATGAACTCGGCGTCGGCGCGGTAGCGGGAGTCGGTGGCGTCGAACACGCTGAAGAACATGTTGCCGACCTCGTGGCCGCTCTCGGCGATGAGCTTGGCGGCGCCCGGGTTGCGGCGGATGAATTCGCCGTTGACGAAGAAGGTGGCTTCGATGCCGTACTCGCGCAGCGTGTCGAGCACGCCGACGAGTCCCTCGGCGCCGTCGTAGGCGTTGAACACGAGCGCCGCCTCGCGCCGCCTGATCCTCGAGCCGTGGTCGAAGATCAGGGGATCGCGCGGGTCGTCGCGCTCGGGGAAGGGCTTGTAGGCGAGGGCCGGGGCGGGCAGGAGGCTTCTCGTGCCCAGCCCCTTGGCCGAGCGCACCATGATGGTGTTGCGGTACGAGCCGGAAGCCAGCGCGTCGGAGTAGACGCGATAGCCGGGCGAACTGGTCGAAGCCGGGCGCGGGTCGAAGGACGCGGCGCGGGACCAGGCGGCCTTCAGGGCGCCGGTCTTGTAGGCGCCGCCGGCGGTCTGGGCTACCACGACGCCGGGTTCGGCTTCCGACCAGCCGAAGCGGCCGGGCTGGCCGAGCGCGACGAGGGTCCTCGAGCCATCGGAAACGCCGACCGTCTCGATGGCGCCCGACGAGGCTATCGCGAGCCTGTCCTGGGATATCCAGGCCGCGTGCAGGGCCCCCGGCGACGCCAGCGTCCGCTCGGCGGCCCAGTTGGAGTAGCGCCTGACGACGATGCCGTCGGGAGTGACGATCGCGACCCGGCTCTCGTCCGGCGATAGGCTGATCTCGGTGGCGCCGGCCACGTCGAGGGACTGGAAGCCGGCCGACAGGCTCTCGCTCCCGACGCCGGGGGCCTTGACGCGATAGGCGCCGCAGACGCGCTTGCCCTCGCGGAGCGAGGCGGTGAACACGGTCACCTCGTCGTTCGACGGCCAGAGCACCTGGTCCACGACGGTGTTGCCCTGCAGGAACAGGTACGGCATAGCGTTGACCGCGGCCTCTCGGCCGAAGTCGTCAGGGTCCAGTCGGTACAGGAAGATGTTGCGGCCGTCCTTACAGAGCAGCACCTTGGAGCCGTCGGGCGAGATCCAGAAGGAGTCGAAGTTGGGGTCGTAGGGGAAGGGGGCCTTGCCGACGAGGACGCCCGGTTGGACGATGCCCGAGTAGATGGCCTGGGTGAAGAATTCCTGGGGCATGATGCGGTACATCGACCGGTCGCGCAGGAGGTAGAGGCTGCCGTTGGCGCTCCAGCGCGCCTGCGATACGCGGCCCGCTCCGACCCTGCGCCAGCTCTCGTCGGGTACGCGCCCGGCCCGCGCCTGTTCGGTGGAGAAGTAGTAGATCTCCGAGCCTTTGCCGTAGACGAAGTAGCGGCTGTCCGGCGACCACGAGGCCGGGAAGCTGTCGGCCGAGTACTCGATCGACAGGGCCACCGTCGTCTCCCTGCCGACGGAGAGGTCGAACAGGATCAGGTCGCCGCGCGCGGGGCTCGTCGGCGACAGGTAGAGTAGCATGGTGCCATCGGGGGAGGGCCTCGAGTCGACGAGGCGGCCCTGCTGGACCGCCGAGCCGCGCGCGAATGACGGTATGCCGGCCAGCGGCGCGAGGCCGCCGAAGCCGCGCTCGGTCATGAACACGCCGAAGCGGTTGCGTATCTGGAGGCGGCGGCCGTCGTCGACCACCGCTATGGACTCGGGGTAGAAGGTCAGCTGGACGAGCTCGCCCGTCTCGGCGTCGGCCGAGAACAAGGTCTCGTAGCCGGGCTCGCCCGGCACCTCGACGCGGGCGCTGAACAGGATCCGGTCGTCGGGCGAGATGTCCAGCCCCACGAACTCTATATCGGCCGAGGCCTCGAGGGCGAAAGCGGCGGCTAGGATCGAGGCGGCCAGGATGCGGATACGAACAGTGGTCATGGCGTTCCCCTTCGATCCATTTTCGGCTAAAAAACCGTCGAGCGATAGGGGAAGCCGGCCCTGGGTGGCCTTATCGCGGGATCAGCGCAGCGGGAAGTACTGTTCGCAGTGCCCGGAGCCCTTGATCTTCTGATGGGTCATCAGGCAGACGCCGTCGCTCCCCTCGTCGACCTTGATCTTCTTCTTGTCGGGATAGAACGTCCGCTGGCCGGTCCATTGGATACAGGCGTAGCAACGCTTGATACCGAGATCCTTCATTTCCTGGGACATGCTCGCTCCTTTCCGTCTGTTCTTATTCTCGTCAGGCGGGCGGGGGGAGTTGAAGGCAATCAAACCCGGAGGACGAGACGGTCGATCAGGTCGGCGACGGCGCCGGAGTCGTGGGGCAGGGGCGACACGTGGAGGGCGACGGCCAGCACCTCGGGCCTCGCGTCCGCCGGGGCGCAGCCGACGCCGGCCCAGGAGACCATGCCCACGTCATTGCCCGCGTCGCCGATGGCCATCACCGACTCGCGCGGCACGCCTCGGACGCCCGCGACCCAGGCCAGGGCCTCGCCCTTGTCGGCGCCGGCCGGTAGCACCTCGATGAAGTACGGCTTGGAGACGACCACCTCGGCGAGGCCCGCGAGCCGCGCGCGCAGGACCGGGGCGAGCTCGGCGATGCGGCCCGGCTCGCCGGCCGAGATCAGCTTGCTCCTCGGCTTGTCCGATATCTCGGCGTGAGACCCGGCCACGCGTATGGGCAGGCCGGTCAGCTCGCGGTCGCGGTCGGTCCAGCGGTTGCGCTCGGTAACGACGATACCCTCGTCGTCGTAGGCCTGGACCGGGAGGCCGTAGCCGGACAGGGCCTCGATCGCCGCCCGGCAGGCGTCGGCCGACAGGGTGAGCCTGCGCGTCAGCTCGCCCGAATCGACGTCGCGGACCTCGGCGCCGTTGGCGCAGATCATCGGCAGGCCGCGGCCCTTCATGCCGAGCTCGATGGCGTAGGGCATCATCGACTCGACGGTCCGCCCCGAGGCGAGCATCACGTCGACGCCCGAGTCGAGGGCGCGTCGCACCGCGTCGAGGTTGGCCGGGTGGATGCGTAATTCGGGGGTCAGGAGCGTGTCGTCGAGGTCGAGGGCGAGTAGTCGTACTGGCATGTCGATTGTATACCATGGGTGCGGCGGGTGTCACAAGGACGGGCCCGGTACGGATGGGCGGCCGGGAGGATGCGCCGTTTCGCCGGGCGCGATATACTCTACGGCGTGTTCGTGGTCGGGATGGAGGTCGCATGATAGCTAAAAGACTGCTGCTCGCGCTGTTGTCCGTATCGGCCCTGGCCCTGGCGGGGGCCCAGGACGCCGAGCTGGCCAAGGCCCTGGACGCCGCGGCGTCTGGATACTATCTACTGGAGGTCAGGGCCGCGTTCGGCACCTTCACCTACGAGTATTCGGGCCTGCCCACGCCGTTCTCGCGCTGGGTCGAGGACCGCGCCCTGCTCGCCGCGGCCGGCTCGTCCAGGGTCCGCGTACTCAACCGCAACGCCGCCGCCGCGATGGACCCCGTGCTCGGCGCCACGTACGCCGACTTCATCCGCGAGACGGGCGCTGAGGCGCTGCTGTCGGGGCGCTTCTTCGACGAGGGCGGGAAGGCCCGGGTTCGTTTCGAGCTGACCGAGCTGTCGAGCGGCATCCTGATAGGCGCCGGCGACTGGTACGTGCCGGCCCAGGCGATACCCGCCTACGCCTCCGTGAGGCCGGCCACGGGCGTGCTCGATAGGTCGCGCGAGCTATCGCGGCTGTCGGGCTCCTCGCCCGGCGGCCTGTCCGTGTCGGTGAGCACCGATCGCGGCGCCGGCGCCGCGTACCGGGTCGGCGAGGCGCTGACGTTGCTAGTGGGCGTCAGCGACGACGCGTACGCGCGCGTCTACCACGTGGACGGCACCGGTAGGGTGCAGTTGATCTGGCCGAACCGCTTCGGAGGCGGCGACGGCCATATAGCGGCCGGCTCGCCGGTGCGGCTGCCGCCGGACGAGTCGGCGCCCTACGCCTTCGTGATGGAGCCGCCCTACGGTACCGAATTTATAAAAGTGGTAGCGTCGACGGCGCCGTTCGGCGATGGCCTCGAGGATTTCTGCGACCTTGGCTCGGTGTCGTCCGGCGCGATGACCCGAGGCCTGACCGTGGCGGATGCCGCTCCCGGGGTGGCGTCGGGCGCCGCTCGCCTCGCCGAGGCCCTGGCCAGCTACTATATCGGTCCGTAGCGCCCGGTCCCGGCCGGAGGGTGACGCGCCTTGCGGCGCCGACGCCTTTGGCGCTAGAGTGCCGTCATGAGCGATGAATCGGAGGCGACCGGGCGCCTCGTCCGCGAGAGCGGCAAGCTGTCGGCGCTGACGATGGTCTCGCGGGTGCTCGGCTTGATACGCGACCGTACGCGCGGGGCGTTGATGGGCACGGGCGTGCTGGCCGACGCCTTCACCGTGGCCTTCAGCGTGCCGAACCTGTTCCGGCGCCTGTTCGCCGAGGGCTCGATGTCCGTGGCCTTCATCCCGACCGTCAAGGCCTACCTGTCGGAGGGCGACCGCGAGAAGACCGAGGAATTCCTGTCGTCGATGTTCACCGCGCTCGGCCTCGCGGTCTGCGCCGTCGTCGCCGCCGGCGTCGCCGCGTCGCCTCTCCTCGTCGGCCTGTTCGACTCGGAGCCGGTCGAGACGACCATCCTGATGCGCATGATGTTCCCGTTCCTGGCGCTCGTGTCGATCGCGGCCTTCTTCCAGGGCATCCTGAACGCTTATGGCTCGTTCACGCCGTCGGGCTTCGCCCCCATCCTGTTCAACCTGAGCTTTATCTTCGTACCGATGCTGTTGGGCGGCCTCGCGGTCAACCCGGCGCGCGCCATGGCGGTCGGCGTCATCGTAGGCGGCACGTTCCAGGCTCTGTGCCAACTACCGTACGTGCTGCGCTTCGGCGCCCGGTTCGGTCTCGTGTCGCCTCGGCGCGCCTTCTCGAACCCGGGCGTGCGCCGCGTGCTGTCTCTGATCACCCCGACCATCCTGGGCATGGCCGCTTACGAGGTGAACGGGCTCGTCTCGACCTCACTGGCGACGAGGGCCGGTACCGGCGCCGCGACCGCGCTCAGCTTCTCGCTACGCCTCCAGGAGCTGGTGCTTGGCGTGTTCGTCGTATCGGTCGGCACCGTGCTCCTGCCTGAGCTGTCGGGCCTGGCGGCCGAGGGCGATTGGAAACGCTATCGGGAGCGCCTGACGAGGGCGCTCGACGCCATCGCCCTGATCACCGTGCCGGTGGCCGTCATCTCCATCCTCGAGCGGATCGACATCGTGTCCCTGCTGTTCAGGACCCAGGCCTTCGGCGACGATTCGGTGGCGCAGACCGCGAGCGCATTCTTCTTCCATATGCTCGGCCTGCCGTTCATCGGGGCGAACCGCATCCTGGCCCCGGCCTTCTACGCCCGGGGCGACACGAGGACGCCGGCCTGGTCCGGCATCCTCGCTGTCGGTGTGAACGTCGCCGCGGCGTTCGCGCTGCAACCGGCCATGGGAGGGGCGGGCATAGCTTTGGCCCTGTCCGTAGCGAGCGCCGTGAATACGGCCGCGCTGATCGTCATGATGGTCAGGATGGGCGTGGACGGTCTCGGCGAGGCACTCGGGGCCGTGGCGCACTATGTCGTGAAGCTATTGGCCTATTCCGCGATCGCCGCGACGCCAGTCTTGCTACTGCGGAGGCCGCTTGCCGAGGCCTTCGGCGGCTCGAGCTCCGGCTTGGTGGCCTACGGTGCGCCGTTCACGCTGTCGGCGCTCGCGTTCGGAGCGGTCGGCCTCGGCCTGCTTGCCGTGACGAAGGATAGGGCCGCTGGCTTCCTCGCGTCCTCGGTGACGGGTAGGAGCAAAAGGCGTTCCAATTAGGACTGATCGTCGCCGCGCTATTGACAAAGGCGGCGACGGTTGGTATTGTACCGGCGCTTATAACGCCCTTGTAGCTCAGTTGGCAGAGCACATCCATGGTAAGGATGAGGTCATCGGTTCGATTCCGATCGAGGGCTCTCTGTTCGCCTTTGGCGAACCAGGCCTGCAAGTCGGTCGTCGCTCCGCGCCGTCCGATCGAGGGCTCTCTGCGCATCGCTGATGCGCCAGGCCTGCAAGTCGGTTGACGCTTCGCGTCATCCGATCGAGGGCTCTTCGTAGGTGTCTGGGGCTGGTCGGCGCGATTGACGCGGCGCGTCGCGACGTACCGGGGCTCCATTTTTTTTCGACGATCGCCGAGGCGGCCGTCAATCTTCCGGGAGGGTCGGACCATGGCTGGAAAGAAGCAGGTCGTTGAGATCATCGCCCTTGCATGCACCGAATGCAAGCGCCGAAACTATACGACGACGAAGAACAGGAAGACCAAGCAGGAGAAGCTTGAGCTCATGAAGTACTGCAAGTGGGATCATAAGCATACCCTGCACAAGGAGACGAAGGTAAAGTAAGCCTTCGTCTGGCGATGCGGTCTCGGCCGTATCGCGTCGTGCGCCTGCCCGGCTCCCCTCGAGCCCGGCAGGCGGACGATTAGGCCAGTAGCTCTAATGGTAGAGCGCCGGTCTCCAAAACCGGATGTTGAGGGTTCGAGTCCTTCCTGGCCTGTTGGTATGGCGCGGCCTCGTTGGCCGCTTCTTCGTAGCCGCGCCGCATGGCGCGGCGGCTCTGTTTACGAGCTATTTGGCAAGAGAGCGAACCCGAGGGTTCGATATCGCCGCAAGGAGCCCCGCATGAAAAAGATAGTCCAGTTCTTTAAAGATAGCTACGGCGAACTCAAGAAGGTCGTTTGGCCGTCCAAGGACAGCGTGATCGCCTCTACCAAGGTTGTGCTCGTCTCGACGCTGGTCGTGGCGCTGTTCCTCGGTGTCGTGGACCTGCTCCTCGTCCGCGGTATCGACCTGTTCTTCTGATCCGGTAGCGGTACAAATGGCTAAATCCTGGTACGTCCTGCACGTTTATTCCGGCTACGAGGCGAAGATCGAGCGGACTATCCGCATGCTCATCGCCAACGGGGACCTGGATGGCGCGGTGGTGACCGATATCAAGATCCCGAGCGAGGAAGTGGTCGACGTCAAGGACGGTAAGCGCCGCACGTCGTCCAGGAAGATGCTCCCGGGCTACATCCTCGTCGAGATGGATCTTCCGGAGAGCGACTGGAAGGCCACCTGTTCGACGATCAAGAAGATAACCGGCGTCACCGGCTTCGTCGGGGCTACCATGCATCATAAGCCGGCCCCGATATCTGGCGACGAAGCCAGGCATATCCTGCAGCGCGCCGGCGAGATCAAGGGCGACAGGCCGGCCAAGTCGAGGCAGACGTTCTCGGTCGGCGAGCAGGTAAAGATCATCGAGGGGCCGTTCGATTCGTTCACCGGGACGATCGAGGAGGTCAGCCCCGATAAAAACAAGCTCCGGGTCATGGTGGGCATCTTCGGGCGCGCGACGCCCGTCGAGGTCGACATGCTCCAGGTGGAGAAAATGTAGCGAGGCAAGCGGCGCCTTCGGGCGCTTCTCATAGGTTCGGGATACAGCAGGGTCGCGCGGGTACGCGCGTCGTGCCCGCAAGGGCGCGGAATCGGTTATACCGGGGACCCGCTCCGTATGATGGGAGCCTTCCGTACTTAGGGCGCGAGACGCGCTCTCCCGGCGGAAGGCGCTAACCCCGGCAACCTGACCCCTCTATAAGGAGGGGAGGACCGGGGCCCGGGCGCCATGGGGCGTCACGGGACACCACGAAAGGAGTCGATCATGGCTAAGAAAGTGGTCACCGCGATCATCAAGTTGCAGTGCCCAGCAGGCAAGGCTACGCCAGCGCCGCCCGTAGGACCCGCACTCGGTCCCCACGGCGTCAGCGCCCCGCAGTTCTGCCAGCAGTTCAACGACAGGACCAAGTCGATGGAGGCGGGGCTCACCATTCCCTGCGTCATCACGGTCTACAAGGACAAGACCTTCACCTTCATCACGAAGACGCCGCCCGCGTCCGTCCTCATCAAGAAGGCGATCGGCCTTGATAAGGGCTCTGCGGTGCCCCACAAGCAGAAGGTCGGCAAGATCCCCCATGCCAAGGTGACGGAGATCGCCAAGCTCAAGCTCAAGGATCTCTCGGCCAACGATGTTGAGGCCGCCGAGCGCATCATAGCCGGTACCGCCCGCGCCATGGGCGTCGAAGTGGAGTGGTAAGCGATGAAGCACGGTAAGAAATACAGGGAAGTCGCCAAGAAGGTCGAGTCCGACAAGGCCTACGAGCTCGCCGAGGCCTGCGTTCTGCTTAAGGAGCTCAAGGTCGCCAAGTTCGACGAGACGGTCGAGGCCCATATCAGGCTCAACCTCAAGAAGAGCCAGACGGTCCGCGACACGGTCGTCCTCCCCTTCCAGTTCAAGGCAGAGAAGAAGGTCCTCGTCTTCTGCAAGCCCGACAAGGAGAAGGAAGCCCTCGAGGCCGGAGCCGCCTATGTCGGTAGCGACGAGCTGATCGAGAAGATCAAGGGCGGCTGGATGGACTTCGACATTGCCGTCGCGACGCCCGACATGATGAAGGACGTCGGTAAGCTCGGTATGGTGCTCGGACGACGCGGCCTCATGCCGAACCCGAAGACCGGTACCGTCACCTTCGATATCAAGGCCGCCATCGGCGAGCTCAAGAAGGGCCGTACCGAGTTCAGGACCGACAAGACCAACATCGTCCATATCTCGGTCGGAAAGCTGTCGATGGAACCGGCTCAGGTCGCCTCCAATCTCGAGACGCTGCTCGCCGAGATCCAGCGCAAGCGCCCGTCCGACGTGAAGGGCGAATTCGTCCAGTCCGTGTACGTGGCCGGCACGATGACGCCGAGCGTCAAGGTCGCCCTGGCCAAGGTAGAGAGGTAAGACATGGCCTTACGAGCGAAGAAGACCCAGCCTAGCAAGGTCGAGGCCATCGAGGCCGTCGGCGCCAAGATCGCCGCCTCGAGCGACTTCATATTCACCGATTATCGCGGCCTGACCGTGGAGCAGATTACCGCCCTCAGGGCGCAGCTCCGCGAGAAGAACGCCGAGTACCACATCGTCAAGAACAACTTCGCGCGCATCGCGTTCGAGCAGAAGCAGTTCCCGGACGTAAGTGGCCTGCTCGTCGGCCCGACCGCCGTGGCCTTCGCCAAGAAAGACTCGAACGAGGTCGCCAAGATCATCCTCGAGTTCGGCAAGGAGACCTCGGTCAAGCTCAAGGGCGGCCTCGTCGACAAGGATGTGTACGACAAGGTCCAGATGGAGGCGTTCTCCAAGCTACCGGGCAAGAGCCAGCTCCTGTCGATGCTCATGAGCGCGATGAACGCTCCGCTCCAGAACCTGGTCTACGCCCTGAATGGGGTTCCGACGAAGCTCGTCCGGACCCTGCAGGCCGTGGCCGACAAGAAGGGCGCCTAAGCGATCCTGTACAGAGACTCGCGGCGTTCAGGCTTCGGTGGCTGCCGTACCTGTTCGCCTTGATCCCTCCCCGTGGGGCGACCCGCGGGGAAGACGCTCCTCCGTAGGAAGAGCTATCGTTTTTAGCCATAAGGAGAAGATAATATGGCAGCGCTTACCACCGATCAGATCCTGGATGCCATCGCCGAGATGACCGTCCTCGAGGTTTCCGCCCTCGTCAAGGCCATGGAAGAGAAGTTCGGCGTCACCGCCGCGGCTCCCGTCGCGATGGTCGCCGGCGCCGCCGGCGCCGCGGCCGCCCCGGCCGAGGAGCAGACCGAGTTCACCGTGATCCTCAAGGGCAACGTGCCCGCCGACAAGAAGATCGCGATCATCAAGGAAGTCCGCACCATCACGGGCCTGGGCCTCAAGGAGGCCAAGGATCTCGTCGAGGCGGGCGACAAGCCCCTGAAGGAGGGCATCGCCAAGGACGAGGCCGAGAAGATCAAGAAGGCGATCACCGAGGCCGGCGGCGCGGTCGAGATAAAGTAAGGAACTTGAAGAAAGCGTCGAATCAACGCTACTCCCGCCGCGGCATCGTGCCGCGGTCAGAGGTACCGGGCGCCCTGGCGCGCCCGGTACCTTTTCGCGCCTTCCACGGCTGAGTCGGCGGACGGCGCCCCTGGCGCGGCAAGTCGTCGCGGCGCCCCCATGGGGGCGACGCGTTTACCATAGACCGAGTTAAAAAAGCGTACACCGGAACCACGAGAGGGGGTAACGATGGCCTACACCGAGAATAAGATCTCCCGTACCTACATAGGCAAGGATTACAAGGAGGCGATAGAGCTTCCCGATCTTATAGACATACAGCTGTCCAGCTACGAGCGCTTCCTGCAGCGCGAGAAGGTGCTTTCGGGCAGCTTGCCCGACGAGCAGGGGCTCGAGGAGGTTTTCAAGGCGACCTTCCCGATCGAGAGCCCGAACGGAGACATGCTCCTCGAGTACGAGCATTACCAGCTCGACGAGGAGGCGATGAAGTACTCCGAGTACGAGTGCAAGCAGAAGGGCCTCACCTACGCAGTCCCCCTCAAGGCCCGTATCAACCTCGTGTTCCAGAAGACCGGCGAGATACGCCAGAAGGATATCTACCTCGGCGATATCCCGCTGATGACCGATCGCGGCACCTTCATCATCAACGGCGCCGAGCGCGTCGTCGTGTCGCAGATCCACAGGTCGCCGGGCGTCATTTTCTGCCATGAGAAAGGCATCTATTCCGCCCGCATCATCCCGTATCGCGGCTCGTGGCTCGAGTTCGAGATCGACTCCAAGAAGGAGCTGATCTACGCCAAGATCGACCGCAAGAAGCGTATCCTCGGCTCCATGTTCCTCAGGGCCGTCGGGCTCGAGACGCGCGAGGACATCATCGCCGCGTTCTACAAGACGAGATCCATCAAGATCTCCGAGGCCCGCGGCGACCGCGACGGCGCCGTCAACGCGGTGCTCGCCAGGTCCGTCTGGATAGAGCAGGACGGCGAGCGCAAGAAGATGTACCGCGCCGGCGAGAAGATCCACCTCCACGACGTCGACGAGATGGTGGCCCTGGGCGTCTCCGAGCTCGAGGTCGTCGACTTCGACGGCGAGGACGGCCTGCACTGGAACATGATCCTCAACTGCCTCGAACGCGAGGACATCAAGTTGATCAAGGAAGACCCGAGCCAGGACGAGCCGACCAAGGCCGACGCCCTCGCCGCCGTCTACTCGACTTTGATGCCCGGGGAGCCGATAACGGTGGAGAACGCCGAGCGCGACCTCCACTCGCTGTTCTTCACGAGCCGTCGCTACGACCTGGGCAAGGTCGGTCGCTACAAGCTCAATAAGAAATTCGACTACGTGGTACCGGTCAAGGACTTCACGCTGACTCGCGAGGACATCATCGCGACGATGAAGTACCTGATGACCGTCTACTACGGCGAGAATAACCTCGACGATATCGACCACCTCGGAAACCGCCGCGTACGCTCGGTCGGCGAGCTCCTGGCCAACGTGATGAAGAGCGCCTTCAGCCGCATGGAGCGTATCGCCAAGGAGCGCATGTCGCTCAAGGAGACCGATACCATACGGCCGCAGGACCTGATCTCGATCAAGCCCGTCGTCGCCGCGATCAAGGAGTTCTTCGGCTCCAGCCAGCTGTCCCAGTTCATGGATCAGGTCAACCCGCTCGCGGAGCTGACCCACAAGCGGCGCCTCAACGCGCTCGGCCCGGGCGGCCTGTCCCGTGATCGAGCCGGCTTCGAGGTACGTGACGTGCACTACACGCACTATGGCCGCATGTGTCCGATCGAGACGCCGGAAGGCCCGAATATCGGCCTCATCGTGTCGCTCGCCACGTATACCACCGTCAACGAGTATGGCTTCCTCGAGACGCCGTACCGTAAGGTGCGGGACGGCAAGGTGACCGACGACATCGAGTTCCTGTCCGCGATGGACGAGGACAAGTACTACGTCGCCCAGGCCAGCGCCAAGATCGACAAGGACGGCAACTTCCTCGAGGGCCAGGTGTCGTGCAGGCACCAGGGCGACTATACGACCAGGACCGCGCCCGAGCTCCAGTACATGGACGTGTCGCCCAAGCAGATCATATCGGTCTCCGCGGCGCTCATCCCCTTCCTCGAGCACGACGACGCCAACCGCGCCCTTATGGGCTCGAACATGCAGCGCCAGGCGGTGCCGCTCCTCTTTACCGACCCTCCGCGCGTCGGCACCGGCATGGAGAAGAAGTGCGCCTACGACTCGGGCGTGCTGATCAAGGCCAAGCGCTCCGGCGTGGTGGCCTGGGTCGACGCGCTCCGCGTCGTGATCAAGCCGGACGCCGACCCCAAGGCCCGCGACGAGTACCTGCTGATCAAGTACCAGCGTACCAACCAGGATACCTGCTATAATCAGCGGCCCATCGTCAAGGCCGGCGAGAAAATACTCAAGGGGCAGGTCATCGCCGACGGCCCAGCGACCAAGGACGGCGAACTCGCCTTAGGCCGTAATATCCTGGCCGGCTTCGTGCCGTGGAACGGCTACAACTACGAGGATGCCATCCTCATCTCCGAGCGCGTCGTCCGCGACGACCTGTTCACGTCGGTCCATATCAAGGAATTCCAGACCGAGGTCCGCGAGACCAAGCTCGGGCCGGAGCGCATCACGCGCGACATCCCGAACACCAGCGAGAAGAGCCTGGATAACCTGGACGCCGAGGGTATCATCCGCATCGGAGCCAAGGTCAACGCCGGGGACATCCTGGTCGGCAAGGTCACGCCCAAGAGCGAGACCGAGACGACGCCGGAGTTCAAGCTCCTCAACTCTATTTTCGGCGAGAAGGCCAAGGACGTCCGCGACACCTCGCTCCGCGTGCCCCACGGCATCGAGGGCACGATCATCGACGTGCAGCGCCTCAAGCGCTCCGCGAACGACGACCTGTCCCCCGGCGTCGAAGAGGTGGTCAAGGTACTGATCGCAGCCAAGCGCAAGCTCAAGGAAGGCGATAAGATGGCCGGCCGCCACGGTAACAAGGGCATCGTCGCCCGCGTGCTACCCGTGGAGGACATGCCGTACCTCGACGACGGCACCCCGCTCGATATCTGCCTGAACCCGCTCGGCGTGCCGAGCCGCATGAATATCGGCCAGCTGATGGAGACCGAACTGGGGTGGATCGGATCGACTCTGGACGAGTGGTTCAGCTCCCCGGTGTTCCAGTCGCCCGACCAGGAGATGATCGAGGCCAAGCTCCAGGAGGCGGGGCTGCCCGCGTCGTGCAAGACGCCGGTCCGCGACGGCCGTACCGGCGAGCATTTCCAGAACCCGGTCACCGTCGGCGTCATCTACTTCATGAAGTTGCACCACCTGGTCGACGACAAGATGCACGCTCGTTCGACCGGCCCGTACTCGCTGGTTACCCAGCAGCCACTCGGCGGCAAGGCCCAATTCGGCGGCCAGCGCCTCGGCGAGATGGAGGTCTGGGCCCTCGAGGCCTACGGCGCCGCCAACACGCTGCAGGAGCTCCTGACGATCAAGTCCGACGACATGACCGGCCGCGCCAAGGTCTACGAGGCCATCGTCAAGGGCGAGCCGCACACCGCGGCCGGCATACCCGAGGCCTTCAACGTCATGGTGCAGGAGCTGCGCGGCCTCGGCCTCGACATGCGGATCTTCGACGCGAAGAATAAGCAGATCCCGCTGACCGAGCGCGACGAGGACCTGATCAGCAAGCAAGGTTCGAACTTCTAGCAAGAATTAGCCACGGAGTCACGGAGGCACGGAGAAGAGATGGATAAGGATCAATCAAGGATACTAGGGAAACGGCTTTCTCTATATCTTTCCTTCCATCTCCGCGTCTCCGTGTCTCCGTGGTCTTCTTCTCCGATCAAAGCCCGCTTTAAGGGGGAGACTGCATGAGAGACATACAGGATTTCGATAGCATAATGGTTCGCCTGGCCAGCCCGGACATGATCCGCAGCTGGAGCTACGGCGAGGTCAAGAAGCCCGAGACCATCAACTACCGCACGCTCCGCCCCGAGAAGGACGGCCTCTTCTGCGAGCGCATCTTCGGCACGACCAAGGAATGGGAGTGCTACTGCGGCAAGTTCAAGTCGATCCGCTACAAGGGCGTGATCTGCGACCGCTGCGGCGTCGAGGTGACGCACTTCAAGGTTCGCCGCGAACGCATGGGCCATATCGAGCTGGCCTCGCCGGTCTCGCACATCTGGTTCTACCGTTCCGTGCCGAGTCGCATGGGCCTGCTCCTCGACCTGCCGGTCGCGGCCTTGCGCTCGGTGCTGTACTACGAGAAGTACATCGTCATAGACGCCGGCGACACCGACCTCAAGAAGATGCAGCTCCTTACCGAGGAGGAGTACTACGAGGCGCAGGATCGCTACGGCGGCGCCTTCACCGCGGGCATGGGCGCCGAGGCCGTGCGCTCCCTGCTCGAGGGCATCGACCTCGACGACATGGCCGGCGAGTTGCGCGCCAAGATGATCGAGAAGGGCGCCAAGAGCGACAAGCGCCTCCTCAAGCGCATCGAGATCATCGAGAGCTTCCGCGGCTCCGGCAACAAGCCCGAGTGGATGATCATGGACGTGATCCCGGTCATCCCGCCGGAGCTCAGGCCGATGGTCCAGCTCGACGGGGGGCGCTTCGCGACGAGCGACCTCAACGACCTGTACCGCCGCGTCATCAACCGTAATAACCGCCTCAAGCGCCTCCAGGGCCTCAACGCCCCGGATATCATCATCCGCAACGAGAAGCGCATGCTCCAGGAGGCCGTCGACGCCCTCTTCGATAACTCGAAGAAGAAGCGCGTCGTCAAGGGCGCCTCGAACAGGCCGCTCAAGTCCCTGTCCGACATGCTCAAGGGTAAGCAGGGCCGCTTCCGCCAGAACTTGCTCGGCAAGCGCGTCGACTACTCGGGCCGCTCCGTGATCGTTGTCGGCCCGGAGCTCAAGATCCACCAGTGCGGCTTGCCGACCAAGATGGCCCTCGAGCTCTTCAAGCCGTTCATCATGAAGAAGCTCGTCGAGAAGGACGTCGTCTACAACATCAAGAAGGCCAAGATGCTCGTCGAGCAGGAGACCCCCGAGGTCTTCGCGGTGCTCGACGAGGTGGTGCGCGAGCACCCGGTCATGCTCAACCGCGCGCCGACCCTGCACCGGCTCGGTATCCAGGCCTTCGAGCCGGTACTCGTCGAGGGCAAGGCGATCAAGCTGCACCCGCTCGTCTGCCGCGCCTTCAACGCTGACTTCGACGGCGACCAGATGGCTGTCCACGTGCCGCTGACCCACGCCGCCCAGTCCGAGTGCTGGACGCTGATGCTGTCCGCCAGGAACCTCCTGGATCCCGCGAACGGCAAGACCATCGTCTACCCGTCCCAGGACATGGTGCTCGGCATCTACTACCTCATGCGCCACAAGCCGGACGTCAAGGGCCAGGGCCACTACTTCTCGTCGAGGGAAGAGGCCTACATGGCCTGCGACGCGAAGGCCTGCGACTGGGAGGCCCTGATCAAGGCTCCGGTGCCCAAGCTCCCCGTCTGGAATTCCGTAGGCAAGGATATGGCCGACGTCACCTACGGGACGACGATCGAGACCACCGCGGCGCGGCTGCTGTTCAACGAGGCGATGCCCCCGGCCGTGCCCTTTATCAACTACTCCATGGGTGAGAAGGAACTCCGCGCGCTGATCGAGTGGGTCTACAAGAACGAGGGCCCCTACGTCTGCGTGCTGATGCTCGACGCGATCAAGGACATGGGCTTCAAGTACGCCACGTTCTTCGGCGCGACGATCGGCATGGACGACATCATCATCCCGAAGGAAAAGTACGAGCTGATCAATACGGCCAATGGGCAGGTAGAGGGTATCCAGAAGCAGTACCTGGCCGGCCACATCACGCAGGAAGAGCGCTATAACCAGGTCGTCGAGGTATGGTCCAAGACCAACGAGGACGTGACCGCGGTGATGATGAAGACCCTCGAGAAGGACAAGAAGGGCTTCAACAACATCCACATGATGGCCCACTCCGGCGCGCGCGGCTCCAAGAACCAGATACGCCAGCTCGCCGGCATGCGTGGCCTCATGGCCAAGCCGGGCGGAGACATCATCGAGCTACCGATACGGTCGAACTTCAAGGAAGGCCTGTCCGTCATCGAGTTCTTCATCTCGACGAACGGCGCGCGAAAGGGACTCGCTGATACCGCGCTCAAGACCGCCGACGCCGGTTACCTGACCAGGCGCCTCGTCGATATTGCCCAGGACGTCGTCATCAACGAGGACGACTGCGGTACCATCAACGGCGTGGCCCACGCCTCCATAAAGGACGGCGAGGAGGTCGTCGAGCACCTCCGCGAGCGCATCGTCGGCCGCTACACGCTCGAGCGCATCAAGCACCCGATCACCGGCGAGATCATCATCGACGTCAACGAGGAGATCACCGAGGAGGTCGCTCAGCGTATCGAGGACGCCGGTATCGAGTCGGTGATCATACGCACGGTGCTCACCTGCGAGGCCAGGCACGGCGTCTGCCGCAAGTGCTACGGCCGCAACCTCGCGACCGGGCGCACCGTCGAGATCGGCGAGGCCGTCGGCATCATCGCGGCCCAGTCGATCGGCCAGCCGGGTACCCAGCTGACGATGCGTACCTTCCATATCGGCGGCGCGGCGACGAAGGCCTCCGAGGAAAACCGCATCGCGCTCAAGTACCCGGTATACGTGACCGAGATCGTCGGCCTGTACGTCGAGCTACCCAACGGCCACTCCCTGTTCACCCGCAAGGGCTACCTGATGTCCTGCAAGGTCTTCGGCCAGTGGGAGCTCGAGAAGGGCGACAAGCTGCTCGTCGAGGACGGCAGGCGCATCCTGCGCGGCGACGAGCTGATCAAGCGCAAGTCCGGCGAGGTCGTCAAGGCGACCGACATCTCCTACGCCAAGGTCGTCGAGACGGCCAAGGGCGCCCCGGTCAAGCTGCTGTCGATAGCCCAGGAAGCCCGCGTCGAGGTCAGGAACGGCTCCGAGATCGTCGTGTCCGTGGGCGAGGTCGTGCCGGCCGGCAACGCGCTGGCCATCTTCGACCCGTTCTCCGACCCGATCATCTCCGAGTACGACGGCTATGTGCGCTACGAGGATATCATCCCCGGCTCCACGCTCAAGGAAGAGATCAACGAGGACACGGGCAACGTCGAGAAGAAGATAGCCGAGTTCGGCACCGAGCGCGACGCCAAGCAGCCGCGCATCGTCATAGCGGACGAGGCCGGCAACGAGATCTTCACCTACCTCCTGCCGGGAGGCGCCTACCTCAACGTCGAGGACGGCGAGCTCGTCAAGGCGGGCAAGACCCTCGCGAGGACCCTCAAGGAAGGCGCCAGGGCGATGGATATCGTAGGCGGCCTCCCGCGGGTAGGCGAGCTGTTCGAGGCCCGCAAGCCCAAGACGCAGACGGTGCTCGCCATGGTGTCCGGCAAGGTCAGTTTCCGCGGCATAGTCAAGGGTAAGCGCGTCATCAATATCCTCGACCTGTTCGGCAAGGAGTACAAGCACCTGGTGCCGGTCGGCCGCAGGCTGCTCGTTCGCGACGGCGACGTCGTCGAGGCCGGCGACAAGCTGTGCGACGGTAGCCCGAACCCGCACGACATCCTGAACATCGCCGGCGAGCACGCCTGCCAGCGCTTCATCATGGACGAGATCCAGCAGGTGTACCGCTTCCAGGGCGTCACGATCAACGACAAGCACATCGGCGTGATAGTCCGCCAGATGATGAAGAAGGTCGAGATCGTCGCCCCGGGCGATACCCGCTTCATCTACGGCCAGCAGATCGACAAGTTCCGCTTCCACGAGGAGAATCGGCGCGTGATGGCGGAGGGCGGGCAGCCCGCCATCGCTAGGCCGCTCCTGATGGGCATAACCAGGGCGTCTCTGAAGATCGACTCGTTCATCTCGGCCGCCTCTTTCCAGGAGACCACGTGCGTGCTGACCGATGCCGCCATAGCCGGCGCAGTCGACCCGCTGCACGGTCTCAAGGAGAACGTCGCGATAGGCCACCTGATCCCGGCGGGCACGGGCATGCGCCAGTACAAGGGCATCCACCTGTCCGACGGCGAGCACGACGACCTCGACGCCTACGTCGCGGAGATAGCCGAGCAGCGTCGCAAGGAGCGCGAGCTTTCGGCCCTGCCGCTCGGCGACGAGCAGGCGCCTTTCGTCGAAGAGCCCGCGTTCGAGGAGGACACCGCGTTCGAGGACGACGACGGCTTCAGCCCGGTCGAGGACGAGCCGGAGGACGACGAGGACTGATGGGACGGAGGCCCCGGCGGCGGAGGATTGACACGATGCCGCCGGGGGCTCTATTGTCTATGCTCGGCGCGCCCTAGTGGCGCCATAACGTAGTATTCGTGTACCAATGAAATATGCCGGTCGATGCTGACGCCCGGCTACAACAGGAGACCATGGTTTAATGCCTACGATTAACCAGCTTATCCGGATGGGCCGAAAGCAGACCATCTGGAAGACCAAGAGCCCGGCGCTCAACGAGTGCCCCCAGAAGCGCGGCGTTTGTACCCGCGTCATGACGGTGACGCCGAAGAAGCCGAATTCGGCCCTTCGCAAGGTGGCCCGCGTTCGCCTTTCGCACGGCATCGAGGTTACCGCCTATATCCCGGGCGTCGGCCACAACCTGCAGGAGCACTCCGTGGTGCTTCTGCGCGGCGGCCGCGTCAAGGACTTACCGGGCGTCCGCTACCACATCATCCGCGGCGCGAAGGATACGCTCGGCGTAGCCGATCGCAAGCAGGCGCGCTCCAAGTACGGCGCCAAGCGGCCGAAGGCTTAAGGGGGACGATCATGGGACGAAAGAAGAAGTCCGAGGATCGCGGCCACCAGCCCGACGCTCGCTATAACAGCGTGATTATCACCAAGTTCATCTGCAGGATGATGTGGCAGGGCAAGAAGTCCACCGTCACCACCATCATGTACGACGCCATGGCTACCCTCCAGGAGAAGACCGGGGCTCCGGCCCTCGAGGCTTTCATGAAGGCCATGGACAACGTCAAGCCGATGGTCGAGGTCAAGTCCAGGAGGGTCGGCGGCGCCACGTATCAGGTGCCGAACGAGATCCGGGACACCCGCCGCGAGGCCTTGGCGATGCGCTGGATCATCGGCGCCTCCAGGACCCGCTCCGGGAAGTCGATGGCCGACAGGCTCGCCGCCGAACTGACGGACGCCTTCAACGGCACCGGCACCGCGGTCAAGAAGCGCGAGGATACGCACAGGATGGCGGAGGCCAACAAGGCGTTCGCCCACTACCGCTGGTAAGGCGGGAAGGCGCGGGGTTCGCCCCGGCGCGGCCCTTGAACAGGCCGTGACAGCCGAATATACTATGGGAACCTGCGCTCGGCGCCGGTTCCATTGTTTCGTAATACCAGGCTAGGAGGATACCAATGGCGAAAGAGAAATTCGAGCGCAACAAGCCGCACATGAACGTCGGCACGATCGGCCACATCGACCACGGCAAGACGACGCTGTCCGCCGCTATAACCCAGTACTGCGGCAAGAAATTCGGCGACAAGGTCCTGAATTACGACGAGATCGACAACGCCCCCGAAGAGAAGGCGCGCGGTATCACCATCAACACCAGGCACCTCGAGTACCAGTCGACCAAGCGCCACTACGCGCACATCGACTGCCCGGGCCACGCCGACTACATCAAGAACATGATCACCGGCGCGGCCCAGATGGACGGCGCCATCCTCGTCGTGTCCGCCCCCGACTCCGTGATGCCCCAGACCCGCGAGCACGTACTGCTGGCTCGCCAGGTCGGCGTCCCCTCGATCATCGTCTTCCTCAACAAGATCGACCTGCTCGACGACCCCGAGCTCGTCGAGCTCGTCGAGCAGGAAGTTCGCGACCTGCTGAATTTCCAGAAGTTCCCCGGCGACGAGACCCCGATCATCAAGGGTTCCGCCTTCCGCGCCATGTCCGAGCCGGACAACGCCGAGGCTACCGCCTGTCTCCAGGAGCTACTGGACGCCATGGACAGCTACTTCAAGGATCCCGAGCGCCTCACCGATAAGCCCTTCCTGATGCCGATCGAGGACGTGTTCTCGATCTCCGGCCGCGGAACGGTCGTCACCGGCGCCATCAACCGCGGCGTCGTCCACGTCAATGACGAGGTCGAGATCGTGGGTATCAAGCCGACCAAGAAGACCGTCGTTACCGGCGTCGAGATGTTCAACAAGCTGCTCGACGAGGGCCAGGCCGGCGATAACATCGGCGCCCTGCTCCGCGGTATCGATAAGAAGGAAGTGGAGCGCGGACAGGTGCTCGCCAAGCCGGGTACCATCACCCCGCACACCAAGTTCAAGGGCCAGATCTACTGCCTGTCCCAGTCTGAGGGCGGCCGCCACAGCCCCTTCTTCGCCGGCTACAGGCCCCAGTTCTACTTCCGCACCACCGATATCACCGGTACCGTTACCCTGCCCGAGGGCAAGGAAATGGTCATGCCCGGCGATAACACCGAGATCCTCGGCGAGCTGATCTACCCGATCGCCATGGAGAAGGGCCTCAAGTTCGCCATCCGCGAGGGCGGCCGCACCGTGGCTTCCGGCCAGGTCGTCGAGATAATCGCGTAAGCGTAGAGCTTCCTGCATATTCGGGCCGCCCCTCTACGGGGCGGCTTTTTTATGCCCGGGCGCGGGTTCGAATACGATTATTTTTTCTTTAATTGATTACAGTTGCGAGCCTAACGAAACGGATTTACACTGATCCTCGCTTAGGATACGACCCCCATCCCGGGGTGATCATTCGATGCAATGGAGGCATACATGAAACGGTTTCTGTTAGCGTCCCTAGCTCTCCTCATGATCGCGGGGGCCGCGTTC
>JAKQKE010000068.1 GCA_029560805.1 Spirochaetota bacterium | reverse complement strand
GAGCGGTACAGCGAGCTCGTTTCGACCCAGAGCGAGTCGCGCACGGGCGGTACCGGGCCGTCGCCGCGGTAGCCCAGCTCCGCGAACGCCAGCCGCACGTATTCCTTGTCGAAGCATTCCGGCTCGTGCCCGGCCTCGAATCGGGAGCGGTAGCTCTCGGCCTTCCAGAAGCGCGACGAGTCGGGCGTATGCACCTCGTCTATCAGTATGATAGAGCCGTCCGGGGCGCGGCCGAACTCGTACTTCGTGTCGACGAGCAGGAGCCCCGCGGCCGCTGCCGTCTCCTGGCCGCGCCTGAACAGCGCCAGGGCCGCGCGGCTCACCGTCGCCCAGTCCGCCTCGTCGAGGTAGCCTCCGGAGACCACCTCGACCCCGGTCAGCCGCTCGTCGTGCCCGGTCGGCCCGCCCTTCGTCGTCGGCGTGATGATGGGCTCGGGCAGGGCCTGGTTCTTGCGCAGGCCGTCCGGGAAATCGTAGCCGTAGATCGATCGCTCGCCGAGCGAGTAGCGGTACCAGAGGGCGGTCGAGGTGACGCCGGTGACGTAGCCGCGCACGATCACCTCGATAGGCAGCGGCTCGGCCTCGAGCGCCACGACGGCGTTCGGGTCAGGGACCGACAGCAGGTGGTTGCCGACGATGTCCCTCGTCCGCTCGAACCACAAGGCCGACAGCTGGTTGAGCACTTGCCCTTTGTACGGTACCGCCGCCAGCGTCCGGTCGAACGCCGAAAGTCGGTCGGTGGTGACGATAAGCCGCCGCCCGCCCGGTAGCGGGTACCAGTCCCTCACCTTGCCCGAGCGCTTGCCAGCCAACCCTAGATCGCATCCCTCGAACGTCATGTTCACCCCTCTAAGTATCATTGATAATTTGAACCACGGAGACGCGGAGGCACAGAGAGTATTCTTTTATATCTGTATACTCATCACCTTCACCGAGCCTCCGCCCTCCCCAAATCCTCTCTTTAATCCTTCTTCGCCTTCTCCGTGTCCCCGTGCCTCCGTGGCCCAATTCCCCTATTCAACTCTTCTTCTTTTTATCCGTGTCCCCGTGGTTAGAACCCTCACAACTCCTTCGCGTGCTCGACGCCGTTCCGCCACAGGGCCAGACAGGCGCGGGTGCGCTCGCGGCGGGCCTCGCCGTCGCGAGCGCGGACGACGACGTTGTTCTCCGGGTGCGGCATGAGCCCGAGCACGTTGCCTGCGGGGTTGCAGATTCCGGCGACGTCCGCCACGGAACCGTTCGGGTTGGCCGGGTACTCGCCGTTGGCGGGTCTTCCGTCGTCGTCGCCGTAGACCAGCGCTATCTGACCCGCGGATCGTAGCTTTTCAAGGGTGGCCTCCGCGTCGACGACGAAGCGTCCCTCGCCGTGGGCTATCGGGCAGGCGAGCGGCCCGGGCAGGCTCCGGGTCCAGACGCAGGTCGACGATGGGGCCAGCAGCGTCGACCAACGGCACTCGAAGCGGCCGTTGTCGTTGCGCGCGAGTGTCGCGAGGCGCCGACCGCCGATCCCGAAGCCGGGCAGAATGCCGGCCTTGACGAGCACCTGGAAGCCGTTGCAGATGCCTATCACGGGCTTGCCCGAGGCGACGAACTCGGCGACCTCGTCGGCGAAGTACGAGGCCAGGTCGAGCGCGAAGATCCGTCCGGCGCCGAGCGCGTCGGCGTACGAGAAGCCGCCGGGTATGACGAGTAGCCGGTAATCGGTCAGGCGGCGCTCGCCCGAGCGTAGTTGGTTGACGTGTACGATCTCCGGGTCGGCTCCGGCCAAACCGAGGGCCACGCAGGCGTCCGGGTCGCGGTTCGTGCCTGCGGCGTGTAGCACTATCGCCTTGGGTCGTCTCATCGTTCGCTCCTCGTTCCGCCGAAGGCCACGGCCAGGTCGTCGAGCGCGACGGCGAAGCCTTCGTCGCCCGCGACCAGTTCGAGGCGGCCTCCACCGTCGGTCTCGCCTATCCTGCGGCATTCGATACCGGCCATGATGCGTTCGAACTCGGCGGCGGCCGTATCCGCGACCTCGACGACGAGGCAGCCGTTCGTCTCGCCGAACAACGCCGCGGCGACCAAGCCGTCGCCGGGCGCGGTAGCCTTGGCGCCGAGCCGCCCTCCGAGGCACATCTCGGCGAGAGCCGTCGCCAGGCCGCCGTCGGATAGATCGTGGCAGGCGCGTACGAGGCCGGCGGCGATGGCCCGGTGGAGGGCGCGATAGGCCATGGGCGCCCCTGGCGAGGCGGCGGGTACGCCCGGGGCGGCGCCGTCGGGGACGCCGTACAGGTCGGCGTAGACCGAGCCGCCGAACGACGGCTCCATGGTGCCTACGAGGTACAGCCTGTCGCCCGGCGCCTTGAGGTCCGAACCTGGCACGGCCCCGGCGTCAGGCACGATGCCGATAGCCGAGATCAGGAGCGAGGGAGGCACCGATACCCTGCGGCCGTCCGGAGCCAGGTAGGCGTTATTGAAGGAGTCCTTGCCGGATATGAAGGGCGTCCGGTGCGCCGTCGCCGCGTCGTAGCAACCGCGGGCCGCCTCGAGGAGCGTCCACATCGTCTCGGGTACCGTCGGGTCTCCGAGGCAGAAGTTATCGAGCACCGCGATCCGGTCGGGGTCGGCGCCGACGGCCACCGCGTTGCGTACGGCCTCGTCGAGGGCGGAGACCGCCATGCGATAGGGGTCGGCCGCGCCGTAGCGATGGTTGAAGCCGTTCGACAGGGAGACCGCCACCTGACCCCTCGACTCGCGCGGCCGGAGCACGGCGGCGTCCTGCGGGCCGTCGGCCTTGAGGCCCGCGTAGGGGCCGAGCATGGTGGCGCCTTGCACCTCGTGGTCGTAGAGCCTCACGGTGGCTTCTCTGGAACGAACCGCCGGATGGGCCAGGATGGCGAGCAGGGCCTCACCGCTCGATGGAGCCGTAGCCCGAGCGACGCTCGCCGTCGGCTCGGCCGCCTTGCGTTCGCCGTCGGCCGGCCCATCTTTCGGCGGCGAGGCGACGAGGGAGCGCTGCGGCGGCCCCGCGTGCAGGAAGCCGCAGTCGAGGTCTATGACGACGGCGCCGTCGTAGCGCACGACGAGGCGCCTGTCGCCCGAGAACCGGCCGAGGTCGGTCAGCTCGACGTCGAGGCCGGAGCAGATCGAGCGCAGCTCGTCGAGCCTGTCGGGCGGTACCGCGACGACCATACGCTCCTGGGCCTCGGATAGCCAGATCTCCCATGGCGCTAGGCCAGGGTACTTGAGCGGCGCATGGGCCAGGTCGACGTCGGCGCCGAGCTCGGCCGCCATCTCGCCGACCGCCGACGAGAGGCCTCCGGCGCCGCAGTCGGTAACGGCCGTATAGAGCCCGGCGTCGCGCGCCAGGACGAGGGCCTCGGATACCTTCTTCTGTACGATAGGCGCGCCGATCTGCACCGACGCCCCCGATAGCTCTCCGGTGCTCGAGTCCATCACCATCGACGAGAAGGTCGCGCCGCGTAGGCCGTCGCGGCCGGTGCGGCCGCCCAGTACGACCACGCGATCGCCGGCCGCCTGCGAGCGCGGATGTCTGCCGCGCGGCGCGATGCCGGCGCAACCGCAGTATACGAGCGGGTTGGCCGCATAGCCGGGGTCGTAGTGGATGCCACCGTTGACCGTCGGTACGCCCATCTTGTTGCCGTAGTCCTGGACGCCGGCTATCACGCCGGAGGCGACGCGCCGCGGATGCAGGCTGGCTACCGGCAGGTCCTCCGGCGACGCGTCCGGCGGGCCGAAGCACAGCACGTCGGTAGCTGCTATCGGCCTGGCCGACACGCCCATCACGTCGCGTATGACGCCGCCGACGCCGGTGTTGGCGCCGCCGAACGGCTCGACCGCGGACGGGTGGTTGTGCGTCTCCACCTTGAACGACAGCTCGTGCTTGCCGTCGAACTCGATGACGCCGGCGTTGTCGACGAAGGCCGATAGGACCCAGGGCGCGGCGATCTCGTCGGTGGCCCGTTTGATGTAGCTCTTGAGTAGGTTGTCGACGACGGGCGGGTAGGGCGCCGCCGCCTCGCCGTCGGCCCGTACCTCGATTCGGGCCTTGAAGGTCTTGTGCACGCAGTGCTCGCTCCAGGTCTGCGCTATCGTCTCGAACTCGGCGTCGGTGCAGGCGCGGCCCTCGCGGCGGTAGTAGCCGCGTATAGCCGCCATCTCGGCCAGGTCGAGGGCTGCCCGGCGCTCGGCGGACAGCGCGAGCAGCGCTTCGTCGTCCATCGCGGCCAGCTCGAAGCGCTCCACCGCGCCGGAGCCGGCCGCCTCGTCGGGCCAGGCCGGTTCGATCGCGCCGACGGCCCAGCGCTGGATCACCGCGTTGCACAGGAGGCGCTCGGCGAGCAGGGACAGCTCCTCGTCGCTCAGGCCGTCGCCGTGTATAAAAAATGCCTCGCCCGACGATACGGCCTCGACGCCGGCCACGCCGAGCTCGGCGGCCGCTCGCATCGCCTCGTCGGCGACCGGGTCGGTCACGCCCGGCCGGAGCGCCGTCTCTACGAGATGGGCCTCGACGCGCCTCATCGCGTCCCCGTCGTCTCCTCCATCGTCTCCTCCATCGTCCCCCGGGGCCGCCGCCTCATCGGGCTCCTCGTCTCCGACACGCGACCATGAGCAGTCCTCGACGAGGGGGTCGCTAAAAAGAAAGCGCCCAAGGAGGCAGAGCTCCTTGGGCGCCATCGTGCCGCGCACGAAGTATAGGGCCGCGCGTTCTATCGCGCGGACGCTCGACAAGCCGAGCGCGCGCGCGTCCGCGGCGAGCGGGCAGGCCTCGTGCCTGCGTCTCCCGCCTGGCCGTTCCTTGGGCCTGACGATAAACCGGTAAACGTCCGTCGTGACTTCCATGAGGATTACTACTGCCTATCGCGTAGCGTCGTCAAGTACCCCGCAGGATGTTGTTTGCGTCTAGCGATCGGCCGAGCGACGAGGCGGCGGCGGTAAGCTGCCCGATCAGCGGTCGGAGCGCTCCTTGAGGGCGCGCAGCTCCAGCTCGAGCCGCGTATCGCCGTCGTCGATCCAGGCCTGGCCGTCCTGGACGAGGCAGGACAGCTCGAGCGACTTGGCGGCCATCGCGGCCAGGCTACGGACGCTCGCGCCGTCAATCTCGACGACGCGTAGCTTCGGCAAGGCCGACAGCTCCGCGCCGTGCTGCTCCCACCAGAGCGAGGCCTGGCGGCCGTGGTACAGGTAGAGGAGCACCTCGTCCGTCCGGGCCGAGGCCTTGCGCAGGCGCTTGGGATCGGGCAGGCCGAGCTCTATCCAGAGGCCTATCCCGCCGTCGAGGCCGCGGCGCCACAGCTCCGGCTCGTCGGCCTCCGCCTGTCCCCTGGCGAAGGCCAGACCATCATCGGCGCTCAGCGCGAAGGCCAGGACGCGCGCCATGAAGCGCTCGTCCGGCTCCGACGGCTCGCGCGATACGGTCAACCTATGCTCGGCGTAGTAATGCCGGTCTAGGTCCGATACACTCAAAGTAACCTTGCAGACTGTCGCTCCGATGGCCATGGACTATCCTCCCCGGGTCGGTAAGGAGTATGGCGAGGATGGCTGGGCAGCGCAATCCGAGGCCGCATGGACGCGCCGGCGTTCCGGGTGTACGCTGGCGACCATGGTATGTAACGCCGTCGGAGCCCTTCCGCGACTCATAGTAGTAGCGGCCGTCATCGAGCTGGACGGCAGGATCCTATGCGCTCAGCGAAAGGCCGGCGGGGAGCTGTCGCTGAAATGGGAATTCCCCGGCGGCAAGGTAGAGCCGGGCGAGACGCGCGAGCGGGCGCTCGAGCGCGAGATCGACGAGGAACTCGGCCTCCGTATCCTGACGGGGCCGTTGTTTCTGACCGTTCGGCACTGGTACCCCGCCTTCGCCGTCACCATGCACGCGTACCGGGCTACCATTCTCGAGGGGAGGCCTGAGCTGCGCGAACATTCGGCAATACGATGGCTACGTCCCGACGAGCTCGGAACCCTCGACTGGGCGCCAGCCGACGTACCCGTCGCGAAGAAGATGATAGGGCTGTAGGCACGAACGACCTTAAGCGACGAAGAACCTCGAGTATCGTTCGGCCAGCCGGTCTCGGTCGGGGCGCTCATCCGCGTGCCGAGGTACTATGAGCGTGGAACCGTCGAGCTCCTGGATGCCGTGCTTGAGCATCGGGCCGTCGCGTTCTAGGAGAATATCCTCCCTGATATGGACGCGATAATCGGCGTCGATGCCGAGGATGCCTTGATCATAGGCGGCATGGTGTATCTTGCACAGCGACAGCCCGTTGGCCACGATCGGCGTGCCTCGCTCGTCCGAATCGGGGATGATATGCGCCGCATCGAGCAGCTCGGGATGGTTCAGCCGGCAAATGGCGCAGCGTTCTTCGTAGGCAGAAACGACCAGCTCGCGGAACGCGCCTTGATGGAGCCTATGCCTCGTCTGGGTCCAGGCGTAGCGCCGTAGGTCCAGCGGCGATTCGGCGATATCGGAGAATGATAGGCCGGGACGTAGTTCGGCGTACGCGGGATCTATCGCGGCGCGTACGCACAAACGCTCCTGGACGTCTTCGAGGACGATGACGGGCCAGATCGCCTGATAGCGATGGCTCTGCACTTCCCTGAAATAGATCAGCGGCGTCCTCGTTCTCATTGCGTTACGAAGGCCTACGTTATCCCGATGATCCGGGTCTATCCCGCGATACGCGTAGGTCAGAAGTCCGTCGGGGCCGATATCGTCAAGTTCATAGGGGCCTTGATTCGAGGTGGTTATCGAAATCGGCGTCGTGAACCCGGCGGGGAACCAGATGCCCGTCTGCCCTTTAAGGGTGACGTTGCGGCCCTCGACCACGATCCCGGCATTGAGCTCGCGACCGCTGAAGATACCGCCATTCCAACGATCGCGATCCTGGAGCCATCGGAATACCGTGAGCCTGATCACAGTCTCATCAAGCACGACGAGCCTCCATGAACCTTATCCCGGACAATCATTGCGTAACGCGCGGACGGACAGCCATTGGAAGAGCGCCATCGGGCGGCGGTAGCCATGTATCCTAGCCCCGCCCTAACTATATGGCAAGCTCTCGTTAAGGATCGAAGCGTCAGGCGGCTGATCGAGTAGCACCTGGAACTCAAGATAGGGTTCCCGACGGGGCCGCGGCGGGTGGCAAGTTCAAGCCGTTCCCTACACACCGATCTCCGACCTGATCGCTTTTGCCATCTCCCTGGCCCGCCCGGGGGCGCTGCCCGTATGGGCGTCGGCGACCATCAGGGCCAGAACCCCGTCGCGGCCGAGCGTCCCGGAAAACCACGGGTCGGAGGCGACGCGCTCGGCCAGGTCGTTCGAGGCGCCCGAACGGAGGGCGGCCCAGGCGTCGAGCGCGTGGCGCCTGAGCCGCTCGTGGCCTTCCTGCCGGTCGGCCCCGGCCTTGCCCATGGCCATCAGCACGCGCTCGGTGGCGGCGAAGGGGCCGTAGGCGGCCATCGTCCGCCCTATCGCCTCCTCGGAGACGACGAGGCCCGTCACGATCCTCGTCGCGGTCGCCAGTATCTCGTCGCAGATCAGGAAGGCCTCGGGCAGCATCGAGCGGCGGTTGGCCGAGTCGTCGAGGGTGCGCTCCAGTATCGACTGGGCCGCGTTCTGCCAGGCCACCTGCGGCATCACCGACAGCGAGCGGGCCAGCGAGTCGATCTTCTCCGCATTGATCGGGTTGCGCTTGAACGGCATCGCCGACGAGCCGACCTGGTGCTTCCCGAACGGCTCGGACAATTCGCCTATCGGCGGCGACTGCAGGATACGCAGGTCGAGCGCGAATTTGTGGAGCGAGGCGCCGAGGCCGGCCAGCGCCGAGACGACCGCGTAGTCCTGCTTGCGCGTGTAGGTCTGCGTGGCTATCGGGTAGAAGCCCAGCCCGAGCTCCTCGGCTAGCCGCTCCTCGAAACGGCCGACGTTCTCGGGGCCGACCAGCTCCACGTACGACGCGGAGCTGCCGACCGCGCCCTTGAAGCCCTTGCCGCGTACCGCGTCCCGCTCGCGGGCGATCCGCTCCCGGTCGTCGAGCAGGTCCTGGGCCCAGACCGCCAGCCGGTAGCCGAGCGTCGTCGGCTCGGCCGGCTGGATATGCGTGAAGGCCATTACCGGTAGCCCGGCGTACTCGTCGATCTTGTCCGCCAGCGCGGCGAGCAGCCGGTCAAGAGAACCGACGACCAGGCCGAGGGCGTCGCGAAGGCGCAGGGCGTCGGCGTTGTCCTCGATGTCCATACTGGTCGCCCCGAGGTGGATGACGCCGCCGGCCGTCGGGCAGCGCTCGGCGAAGGCCCGGACCTCGGCCATCAGGTCGTGGCGTATGTCCGCCTCGATTTCGAGGGAGCGGGCGACGTCGAGCTCCTCGGCGTGGGCGGCCAGCTCGTCGACCTGGGCCGAGGTGACCAGTCCGTACTCCGACTCGACCCTGGCCAGGCTGACCCAGATGGAGCGCCAGAGGCGGCGCTTGCGCTCGTCGCTCCACAGCTCGCGCATGGACTGGCTACCGTAGCGCCAGCTGAACGGTGACTGGTACACCGAATGGTCGCTCATGGGCGGATAGTAGCAGAGGACGGCCTGAGGGGCTAGCGGGTCGCCGGGTCTCGATCCGATGACCAGGTCATCCTCGGCTATAATGGTATTTTTTTATGTATCGTATTTCGTTACACTCTCGGCATGACGGTACAACGATTCTTGGCACCCGTTCCGGGGCTCGCGCTGGCCGGTGCCTTGGCGACGGTAGCGTACGTCGCCGGCAAGGCCGCGCCGATCATCGGCGGGCCGGTGTTCGCGCTGGCCTTCGGCATCCTGGTAGGGCTGGCCCCGAGGCCGGCCTGCTTCGATTCCGGCCAGCGGCTGGCGTCCAAAAAAACGCTACAGGTAGCCGTAGCGCTGCTCGGATTCGGCATGGACTTCGGGCGGGCCCTGAGCGTAGGCTCGTCGTCGATCGTCGTTATGCTATCGACGCTCCTCGCATCGTTCGCGACGGCTTTCCTGGTCTCGAGAGCGCTGCGGGTCCGGGGTAAGACAGTCGGGCTGATAGCGATAGGTACCGCCATCTGCGGTGCTTCGGCGATAGCCGCCGCGGCTCCGGCGATGGACGCGGACGACGACGAGACGGCGTACGCCATATCGACCATTTTCGCCTTCAATGTGGCTGCCGTGCTTATCTTCCCCTACCTGGGACGGTTCCTGGGTTTGAGCCCCGAGGGCTTCGGCGTCTGGGCCGGCACCGCGGTCAACGATACCTCGTCGGTCGTCGCTGTCGGCATGGCGTTCGGGCCCGAGGCGCTCGAGGTCGCGACCGTCGTCAAGCTCACGCGTACGCTCTTCATCGTTCCGATCGTACTGGCGCTATCGGCCCGGACGGCCAGGCTCGCGCGGCGTTCCTCCTCGGCGGCTACGGGGCCGCGCGCGGAGTCAGCGCTCGGTCGGAGCGCTTCGGCGTTCCCCTGGTTCGTCATAGGCTTTGTCGTGGCATCCGCGCTCGGTACGTCGGGTATCGTGCCGGCCGACGCCGCTTCGGCGCTCGCCTCGATCGGTAAGGCCCTCGTCCTCGTGGCTATGGCCGGGGTCGGCCTCGGCGTCAAGCCGGCCATGTTCCGGGCCGCCGGCTGGAGACCCCTGGCGCTTGGCCTGGCCTGCTGGGCCGCGGTCGCGGCCTCCTCGCTCGCCGCGCAGGCGGCGCTCGGCAGGTGGTAGCTCGGGGCCGGGCCTAAGGTGTCGATCGCGCAGGCGGCGCTCGGCAGTTGGTAGCCCGGGACCGGGCCTAAGGTGTCGATCGCGCAGGCGGCGCTCGGCAGGTGGTAGGCCCGACCGGCCGTCTCAGCAGATCGTTCCCTCGGGCGCGGTCGTTGCGCCGCCGGGCTCGACGATGGCCTCGACGGCAGCCTCGAGCGCGGCGGCCATGGTCTCGACTGGCATCGTCGGCGTGGTCGCCGGCTTGTCGACGGCTTGGGCCGGTAGGTACGGCACGTGGACGAAGCCGGCGAGCGTGCCCGGACCCGTGCCCGGGCGACCCGTCGCCACGGCGTGCAGCGCCAGGTACATCAGGTAGTTGCAGACGTAGGTGCCCGCGCTGTTCGACACGCTGGCCGGGACGCCCCGCCTGCGGACCCTGGCGACGATGGCCTTGATCGGCAGCGTCGAGAAGTAGGCCGCGGGGCCGTCGGGCTGGATAGGCTCGTCCACCGGTAGCCGCCCCTCGTTGTCGGGGATACGGCCGTCGGCCACGTTGATCGCGACGCGCTCCACCGATAGATCGCAACGGCCGCCGGCCTGCCCGACGCCTACTATGGCGTCCGGGGCGTGGCGCTCGAGCGCCTCGTACAGGATGGCTCCGCAGGCGCCGAAGGCCGTCGGCACGAGTAGCTTGACGATAGAGGCGCCCGAGATCGTATCGGGCAGCCGCTTGACCGCCTCCCAGGCCGGATTGATCGCCTCGTCGCCGAACGGCTCGAAGCCGGTAATCAGTACGCGCATCGCTAACGCTCCTCGCCGCAAGTATAGCATCCATCCTCGCTTGACATGATCGTCGATTGTATAGTAAAAAATATATCGATAAGACGTATCAAGAATACCACCGACGAGCCGCGGCCGAGCGGCGGCCGGCGAGAACATAAGGAGTGATAGATGACGTTGAACGCCTTCGCGGAGGCCAGGCGCTTCGAGGCGGTGGTGGCCGTGCTCGACCGCCACGGCCGGGATCCGTCCAAGCTGATACCGATCCTGCAGGCCGTGCAGGACGAGTACCGCTACCTACCCGAGGAGATCATGACCTACGTGGCCACGGCCCTCGATGTATCGCCGGCCAAGGTCTACGGGGTGGCTACCTTCTACGGCCACTTCTCCCTCGAACCCAAGGGCAAGCACGTGCTCAAGATCTGCGACGGCACGGCCTGCCACGTGAAGGGCTCGGGCGCGCTTGTCGACGCGCTCCGCTCCGAGTTGCGGCTGGAGGGTAAGGCCAAGACGACGCCGGACCTCCTGTTCACGCTGGAGACGGTCTCCTGTCTCGGCGCCTGCGGCTTGGCTCCGGTGCTGGTGGTCGGCGATGACGTGCACGGCCTGGTCACGAAGGACGAGGCGTTGCGCATCGTCAGGGATATCAAGCGAGCGGAGGCCTCCGATGGCGGGAACTGATACGGGACGGATACGGCCCGGCGAGCTCGAGGCGATAGCTTCGGCCTACGCGGCCGCGAGCGGGGCGGTGAGGCGGCGAGTCGTCGTGTGCGGCGGTACGGGCTGCATCGCGAACGGCTCGACGCGCGTGTTCGAGCGCCTGCGGGCCGCCCTGGAGGCGGCTGGCGAGAGGGTCGTCGTCCAGCTGGACGTCCATGACTGCTCGGGAGCCTCGGCCCACCTGTCCAAGAGCGGCTGCCAGGGCTTCTGCCAGGTGGGGCCCCTCGTGACGATAGAGCCCGACGGCATCCTGTACACCCGCGTGAAGGAGGCCGACGTCGACGAGATCGTCGCATCGACCTTCGGCCGTGGCGAGGTCGTCGAGAGGCTCCTGTACCGCGACCCCGTCTCGGGCGCGGCTAAGCGGGGCAAGCGCGACATCGACTTCTACGCCAAGCAGGAACGCCGCGTGATGCACGACTGCGGCGCCATCGACCCCGAGGACCTGAACGAGTACATAGCGCGCGGCGGCTATAGGGCGGCCCGTAAGGCCATCTTCGACCTGGCGCCAGCCGAGATCTGCGCCCTGGTCAAGGATTCCGGGCTGCGCGGCCGAGGCGGCGCCGGCTTCCCGACGGGCCGCAAGTGGGAGCTGGCGCTCAGGCAGTCGAGTCCCGACAAGTACATAATCTGCAACGGGGACGAGGGCGACCCCGGCGCCTTCATGGACCGCAGCGTGCTCGAGGGCAACCCGCACGCGGTGATCGAGGGCATGCTGATAGGAGCGCGCGCGACCGGGGCGACGATAGGCTACGTCTACGTGCGCGCGGAGTACCCGCTGGCGGTACAGCGCGTGCGCAAGGCCGTCGCGGCGGCAATGGCGGCGGGCTTCCTCGGTAAGGACGTGATGGGCTCGGGGATAGACTTCGAGCTGCGTGTGATGGAGGGCGCCGGCGCCTTCGTCTGCGGCGAGGCCAGCGCGATGGTGTCGTCGATCATGGGCAATCGAGGCATGCCGCGGCCCAAGCCGCCGCGCACCGCCGAGAAGGGCCTCTGGGGTATGCCGACCGTGGTCAACAACGTCGAGACGCTGGCCCAGGTCGCCTTCATCGTCGAAAACGGGGCGGCCGAGTACCGCAGGCTCGGCACGGCCGGGTCCGCGGGTACCAAGACCTACGCGCTGACCGGCAACGTGGCGAACACGGGCCTGATCGAGGTGCCCTTCGGCGCCACCCTGCGCCACGTCGTCTTCGACATCGGCGGAGGCATCCTGAACGAGGACGGCAAGCCGGATAACGGCGCGTTCAAGGCCGTGCAGATAGGCGGCCCGTCCGGCGGCTGCCTGACCGCCGAGCATCTGGACGTGCCGATGGATTTCGACTCGCTCGGCGAGATAGGCGCCATGGTCGGCTCCGGCGGCCTCGTCGTCATGAACGACTCCACCTGCATGGTGCAGATGGCGCGCTTCTTCATGCAGTTCACCCAGCGCGAGTCCTGCGGCAAGTGCGTACCCTGCCGCGAGGGCACCCAGCAGATCCTGGCCCTGCTCGACGATATCATAGCCGGGAACGGCACGCTCGAGACCCTCGACCTGCTCGAGGAGCTGTGCG
Source organism: Spirochaetota bacterium (assembly GCA_029560805.1). Taxonomy (GTDB): domain Bacteria; phylum Spirochaetota; class Spirochaetia; order Treponematales; family UBA12059; genus SZUA-370. Next base: position 9,724 of record JAKQKE010000068.1, on the reverse strand, counting down.
AGAACGTCGCGGCCAGCTCGCTCTGCGGGCTCGGCGCCTCGGCGCCCGCGCCGGTGCTGTCGATGCTCAGGCAGTTCCGCCCCGAGTACGAGGCGCACGTCGTCGAGAAGCGTTGCCCGACCGGCCAGTGCGCGGCGCTGTCGCCGCTCCGCATAGCCCCGGAGCTGTGCAAAGGCTGTACCGCTTGCGGCAAGAAGTGCCCGGTCGGCGCCATCGCCGGCTCGCCGAAGCAGGCGCACTCGATAGATCCGGAGAAGTGCATCAAGTGCGGCGCCTGCATCGCGGCCTGCAAATTCGACGCTATCAAGAAGGGGGCGGCATGAGCGGCTTCGTGACCATAGACGGCATCAAGGTACCCATCGAGGGCGAGCCGAACCTTCTCGCGCTGTGCAGGAAGGCCAACATCGACATACCGACGTTCTGCTACCATAGCGAACTGTCGACGTACGGGGCCTGCAGGCTCTGCCTGGTCGAAATCAACGGCAAGGATATCGACGCGAGCTGCGTCGTACCGCCCAAGGACGGCATGTCGATCCGGACCAGCACGGCCAGGATACGCTCCATACGGCGCATGAACCTGGAACTGCTCCTGGCCAACCACAAGCAGGATTGCCCGACCTGCGAGCGCTCCGCCAGCTGCAAGCTGCGCGACCTGTCGGCCAAGATGGGCATACGCGACGTGCGCTTCAAGCGCCTGCGCGACGAGAGGCCCAAGGACGAGGGTTCGGTCGCGCTGGTGCGCGACCCGAACAAGTGCATACTCTGCGGCGACTGCGTGCGCTACTGCTCCGAGATCCAGGGCGTCGGGGCGATAGACTTCGCGTTCCGCGGCTCCGACGTCGTCGTCAGCCCCGCCTTCGGCAAGTCCCTCGGCTCGGTGGATTGCGTCAACTGCGGCCAGTGCGCCGCCGTCTGTCCGACCGGCGCCATCGTGCCGCGCTCGCCGGCCGAGGCCGTCTGGCAGGCGCTCGACGACCCCGACGCCGTCGTCGTGGCGCAGGTGGCTCCGGCGGTCCGCGTGGCGATAGGCGAGCGCTTCGGCCTGGCGGCCGGCGCCGACGCGACGGGCAAGCTGGTGACCGCGCTGCGCATGCTCGGTTTCGGCCGCGTCTACGACACGGCCTTCGGCGCGGATCTGACGGTCGCCGAGGAGGCCGGCGAGCTATTCGGCCGGCTCGAGCGCGGCGAGAAGCTGCCGCTGTTCACCTCGTGCTGCCCCGCCTGGGTCAAGTACGCCGAGCAGTTCTTCCCGGAGCTGTTGCCGAGCCTCAGCTCGTGCATGTCTCCTCAGTCGATGATGGGCTCGATCATACGGGACGATGAGGCGCGGCGCGCCTCGAGCTCGGCGGCGCTGCCGAGCTCGGCGGCCGCCGGGGCTCTGGGCGCCGGTACGGAAGCCGAACGCGTTAAAGGCGGCGTAGCCAAGCGGATCGTCGTCGTCTCGATCATGCCCTGCGTCGCCAAGAAGTACGAGGTATCGCGGCCCGAGCTGGCGCGCGACGGCTCGCCCCTCGTCGACCATGCGCTGACGACCGAAGAGCTCGCGTCCATGGTCGAGGAAGCCGGCATACGTTTCGCCGACCTGCGCCCTGGCGCGATGGACCTGCCTTTCGGCTTCGCCACCGGCGCGGGCGTGGCTTTCGGCAACGCTGGCGGGGTGGCCGAGGCCGTGGCCCGCTACGTCGGCTCGCCCGTATCCCCGCTGACCGGCGCCGCGCTCGAGTTCAAGGACGAGGCGCCCGGCGGCGGTATCCGCGCCGCCACGATAATCGCCGGCGGCCGCGAGCTGACCATCGTCTCGGTGCAGGGCCTCGCGAACGCCAAGACGGTGGCCCGGGGGGTGCTCGACGGCACCCGCAAGGCCGACATCATCGAGGTGATGGCCTGCCCGGGCGGCTGCGTCGGCGGCGCCGGACAGCCGATAGGCTTCAAGCTCGGAGCCGTCGCGGAAAGGCGGCTCGGGCTGGCCGACGCGGACGGCGGCCGGGAGCTGCGCGCGTCCGGCTCCAACCCCTTCCTGTCGCGCTTCTACGCCGACGTTATCGGCGGGGCTCCGGGGTCGCAGCGGTCGCACGAGCTCCTGCATACGCGCTACTCGAGCAAGAAGCGCATCCAGGACACCAGCATACCGCTGATCCGCGGCGGCGGCGCCGAGAAGGTGACGGTCAAGGTCTGCGTCGGTACGAGCTGCTTCCTGCGCGGCAGCCAGGCGGTGCTACGCGACGTGCTCGCCGAGGTGGAGCGTACCGGGCTGCAGGACTTCGTCGACGTCAGCGCAACCTTCTGCTCCGAACGATGCGACAAGGGTCCGACCGTTCACGTCGGCGGCAAGACCATCCATAAGGCCGACGCCGAGGCCGTGATGGCCGCGATCCGGCCCCTGCTGGCGCATCCGGCCGTGGCGGCGGAAGCGGCCGCCGTCTCGTCCCGCTAGAACGCGGACGCGGCTCCTACGTCTGAACCAGGCGTTTCCGGGTTATCCTCCTTGCCCGGGAACGCCTTTTTATATGCTAGACGTCGGGGCGGCTCGGGACGCTCGGCCGTTTCATGAAGCGGTAGGCGAACGAGGCGGACAGCTCCGGCCCGGCCAGCCAGCCGGCCAGTCGCCTGAGCCGCCAAATCGGGCGCGGCATCGATATCCAGGCCCCGGAGATCGCGTCCCTGAGGCAGGCCCGCGCCGTCTTGACGGCCGGCCAGCCGTGCTTCACTTCTTTCCTGGCCCCCGCCGAGGCGACGAGGGAGAATTCTGTCGCCACCGGTCCGGGGCACAGCGCGCATACCGTAATACCCCGGGCCTTCCATTCGGCGGCGAGCCCCACCGATAGGCTCAGGGCGTAGGCCTTGCTGGCCGCGTAGGCGGCGAACCCGCCGAGAGGGGCGAAGGCCGCGAGGCTCGCCACGTTGACCACGATGGAGCCCCGGGTCAGGAGCCGCGAGAAGCGGGCGCAGCACTCGGTCAGGGCCCTGCAATTCAGGTCGACCTGGCCGAGCAGCCTGGCCGTATCCGTGTCGTCGAGGTCGCCGTAGGTCCCGTAGCCGGCATTGTTGACGAGGACCCGTAGCGGCTTCGTCGTCTCGGCCGCCTTGGCCGCGAGCGACTCGACGGCCCCGCCGGCGACCAGGTCGGACGCGACCGCGCGCACCGTCAGTCCTGGCGCGGCGCGGCACAGCTCCGCCGCGAGCGAGTCGAGTCGGTCGGCCCGCCTGGCCACGAGCCACAGCTCGTCGAAGGCCGGGAGGCCCCTGTAGCGCGCGGTCCCGGCCGAGGCTCCCGCCAGCTCCCTGGCGAAGGCCTCCCCGAGCCCTGACGACGCGCCGGTGACTATCGCTATACCGCCACTTTCCATGGGGCGATACTAGCCCCGGCGGCCAACGCTGTCAAAGGGCGGGCACTCGCGCCGGATCGGGGCTTCTCCTTCTCACGCCGGGCTAATGTCGTTATGCTCATGACAACTGCGGAGGTAGCTCAATCATGCATAGATTGCCCGCGTGGGTAGGCCTGGGCTCGGGCGTCCTGGCCTTTACCGCCGGTACGATGAACGTCTTCACGCTCGAGAGCGCGTTGCACCAGGCCGTTACCCACCATTCGGGTAGTTCGTCGTCGATGATGCTGGCGCTGTCGCTCGGGCACTACGGATTGGCCCTGCGCTTTTTGGCCATCATCCTCGCCTTCGTAGCCGGTTCGGTCCTGAGCGGCTTCATTATCCGCGATTACCATCTACGGCTCGGTAGACGCTACGGCGTCAGCCTGATGATCGAGTCGGCCTGCATCCTGGTCGCGTGGAGCCTGGCCTCCGAACGGCCGTTCGCGACCCAGCTACTCCTCGCTGGGGCGAGCGGGCTCCAGAACGCGATGGCTACGACCTACTCGGGCGCCGTGGTGCGCACCACGCACCTGACCGGCATCTATACCGATATCGGCGTCATAGTGGGCAACCGGCTCGCCGGTATCCGATCCCAGCCAGGCAAGCTCCGGCTTCTGGCTGGCATACTCGCCGGCTTTCTGCTCGGTGGCCTGGCCAACAGCCTGCTCTTCCCGTATCTCGGGAACGGCGTACTGGCCATCCCGGCCGCGATCACCGGAACCCTCGGGTTCGGCTACTGGGTCTATAGGCAGCTGTACCTCAAGCCTCGGGGCCAGGTCGCCGATACGCCCGCTGGTGACGGGGCCGCTCCCGGCGCCCCGTAGCGGTTTTCCTGTCAGCCGCCGAGGCCCAGGGCCGCGACGGCCTCGGCCGCCGCCGCCGCTATCAGCGCGGCCATCGGCAGCTTCTCGACGCCGACGAGGGTAAAGTGCCGCTGGGCCGCGGGTACGAGCACCAGACGGCCCCGCGCGCCGAAGACGGCCTCGGCCATCGCCGGCGTGATCTCGCCCATCATGGCATTCGGCGCTATGACGCCGATCGGGCCGAGCACTACGTCGCCGAGCCCGACCGAGACGCGCACCGCGTTCTCGCCGGAGGCGCCGCGGTCGGCGCCGGCCTTGAGCATGCGCTCGGTGGCGCACGAGTTCGCGCCGAGGGCCACTATCTCGGCCGCGTCGCCTATCAGCTCCCTGGTCTTGGCTATGAGCTGGGCCCCGAGGCCGCCCCCCATGCCGTCCACCACGACGATCGTCTTCCTCATGGCCCGAGGGTAGCCGCGAGGCGAGCCAGGGTCAAGCCGCCCGTCCCGCGAGCCCTCGAGCGCGTAGCCGCAATTCCGGTCTACTTGAGCGCCCGAGTCGAGTTGAGCACCGCGAGCAGGGCCACGCCGACATCCGCTATGACCGCTTCCCACATCGCCGCGAGCCCTATCGCGCCGAGGCCCAGGAAAGCCAGCTTGACGACGAGCGCGAAGGCGATGTTCTGCGCCACGATGCGCCTCGTGCGCCTGGCCCGGTCGATAGCTTCGGCCACCCGCGACGGGTCGCCGCCTATCAGCACGACGTCGGCGCTCTCCACCGCGGCGTCCGAGCCGCCGCCCATCGCGATGCCGGCGTCCGCGCGGGCCAGCACCGGCGCGTCGTTCACGCCATCGCCGACGAAGACGACCGAGCCGCGGCCCTGTTCCTGCCCGAGTATCGCCTCGAGCCGCTCGAGCTTATCCGCCGGAAGGAGCCCGTGGTGCACCTCGGCTATGCCGGCTTCCGCGGCCACCCGCTCGGCCGACGCGGCCGAGTCGCCGGTCAGCATCGCCACTCGTCGCACGCCGAGAGCGCGCAGGCCGTCGAGAGCGGTTCTGCCGCTCGGCTTGAGCGAGTCGCCGATGCCGATACGGCCGGCGTAGCGCCCGGCTATGGCCACGTGGATCTCGGTGCCGGTCGCCGGCCGGCACTCGTGCGGCACGCCTCGTAGGTGCAGGAGGCGGTCTCCGCCGGCGAGCACCTCGCGGCCGCCGACCGTGGCCACGGCGCCGTGGCCGGGTATCTCGGCGTATGAGCCGTCGTCGCAGGCCGGGCGCGGCTTCCCCGTGCCCTCCCAGGCCTCCCGGATGGCCGTCGCCAGCGGGTGGTTCGAGTGCGTCTCGGCCGCGACCGCCCCGCCGAGCAGGTCCTCATCGCTGAAGCCGCCCTCTGGCGACAGCTCGCGGACGCTGAAGCTCCCGTCGGTCAGCGTGCCGGTCTTGTCGAAGACTACGGTCTTGGCGTCAGCCAGCGCGTCGAGCACCGAGGCGCCCTTGATCAGGATGCCGCGCCTGGCCGCGCCACCCAGGCCGCCGAAGTAGCCGAGAGGCACGCTGATGACGAAGGCGCAGGGGCAGGAGATGACCAGCATCACGAGCGCTCGGTAGGCCCAGTCCGCCAGGCGCTGCCCGGGTAGCAGCAGCGGCGGACCGAACGCGACGAGCAGGGCGACCGCGACGACCGCCGGCGTGTACCAGCGGGCGAAGCGCGTGATGAACAGCTCGGTCTTCGCCTTGGCCTTGGAGGCGTTCTCCACCAGCTCGACGACGCGCGCCGCCGATGACTCTGAGGCTACGCGCTCCGCCCGTATCGTCAGCGCGGCCTCGACCGCGATGAAGCCCGACAGAGCCTCGGCGCCCGGACCCGCCGGCCTCGGTGCGCTCTCGCCGGTCATCGACGAGGTGTCGAAGGCCCCGGCTCCGTCGGTCACGACACCGTCGACCGGCACGCGCTCGCCTGGCCTGACCAGCACCAGGTCGCCGGGCGCCACGTCCTCGGGCCGGCATTCGACCCAGTCGCCCCCGCGCCTGACGCGCGCTTTGTCGGGGCGCATCGCCAGGAGCGAGCGTATCGAGGCGCGGCTCTTGTCGGCGGCGCTCTCCTGGAGCATCTCGCCGACTTTATAGAAGATCATGACGCCTATCGCCTCCTCCATGGCGCCGATGGCGAAGGCGCCGAGCGAGGCTATGGACATCAGGAACAGCTCGTCGAAGACCTTGCCCCGGGCTATGTTCCTGGCGGCCGATGCGAGCACGTCGCGGCCTGCCAGCAGGTAGGCTACGGCGAAGAGCGCGAGGGCTATCCAGCGCGCCGGACCGCCCGCGCTCTCCGCCGAGGCGGCCTGCGCGACGTAGCCGGCGACCGCCAGTAGGGCCGATACGGTCAGCGTCGCTATCTCGCGCCTCGTTCCCGCGGACAATCCATGTCCACGAGGCTCCGCGTCGCCCGAGAAGGCCTCGGCCCTGGCCCGCTCGTGGGCCGCGCAGGCCGCGCAGCAGGCGTCCGGGCCGCCCTGGTTGCAGGCCCCATCGTCGCCCTGAACCGGCTTCGTCTCGATGACCGCATTCATGGTTCCTCCCGCCTCTCGGCCACGTGCTCGGTGGCGATGCCGACGATCTGGCCCACGTGTCCGTCGTCGAGCGCATAGAACACCGACTTGCCGTCGCGCCTGGAGCGTACCAGTCTGGAGCGGCGTAGTATGGCCAGCTGATGGCTGACCGCCGACTGGCTCATCTCCAAAGCCGACGATAGGTCGCAGACGCACAACTCGGCCGCCCCGAGCGCGCGTATGATACGGAGCCGGCTAGGGTCGCCGAGCACCTTGAACAGCTCAGTAAGATCGAGGAGCCTGGAGACCGGCTCCTCGGCGGCCCGGGCGGCGGCTATGGGGCCTTCGTGCAACGAACGGCACGCGCATTCGGTATCTGCCTTGTCGGCTATAGGGTTCATATCAGTCTCTCCTGCTAACACATGAACATATGAACAAAGGAACATGTATATATGTACTGACTTGGCGTCGCCATGGCAAGCCCCCGGATTGTCCCATGACAAACAAAACGCTAATCTGCTATAATTTCCGTACCGTTCCGAAGAATCATCGCCATCGGAGATGCCGATCATGAGTCTCGCCTTTTCGCTCGCTATTGTCTCGGCGGCCCTGGCCGCGTTCACGGTCGTTCTGGCCATCCTCTTGCGCCGTAGCGCCGCCACGGCCTCCGCGGCGACGGCCGCCGCCTCGGCCGCCCGCGCCGAGGCCGACGCCCGGGCGGCCGAGGTCGAGTCCCTCCGCGCCGTCGATGCCAGGCTCCTCGAGGAGCTACGGCCGGTCGTCGGCGCGGCCATAGCCGAGTTCAGGGACCTCCTCGACAAGGCGGCCGCGGTCGGCGCCAAGACCGACAGTCAGCGTGAGACGGTGCTCGCGGCCGGCGACTCGGTGTCGGCCCTGGTCAGGCTGCTGTCCGGCATGGTCGACGGCCTCGCCTCGTACGCGGAGGCCTTTGCCGGGAGCAAGGCTGCCATCGGGGCTCTCGCCGGCGGTCTGGAGCGGATGAAGGCTGAGGCCGACCTCCTGGCGGACGGCGCCGGCGCCCTCCTCGCCGACTCGAAGGCCGGTACCGCCTCCCTCGATGGCGCCGTTGGCGCGATCGCCGAGATCGGGGAGGCGGCCAAGCGGGTCAGGGCGAACCTCGGGCAGATTGCCGGCATCTCCGCGCGCACGAACCTGCTGGCCATGAACGCCGCGATCGAGGCGGCGCATGCGGGCGACTCGGGCAAGGGTTTCGCGGTCGTGGCCGGCGAGGTGCGCGCCCTGGCCGAGCTGAGCGCCAAGACGACCAAGGGCATCGAGGGCGACATGAAGGCCATGGAGCAGGCGATAGCGCGCGGCAACAGGGCCGCCGACGAGACCAAGGAAGCCTTCTCTGCCATAGCCAGGGGCGTGGCCGCGAGCGCCTCCGAGACCGGCGGCATGGCCGCGACCATGGACGAGCGCAGGCGCGAGCTGGCGGCGGTGCTACCGGCGATGGACGACATCGCCAAGCGCCTCGAGGACATCCTGTCCCGGGCCGCCGACAGCGCCGAACGCCGTATCGTCGTCGAGGAGAGCCTCGGCTCGATACGCAGGCTGGCCGACGAGATCCGCGAGGACGAGCGCCGACTCGTCGAGCAGGACATGGTCATCCTTGCCGGGCTTGAGCAGGTCGAGGCGACGATAAACCGACCCTAGTTTTCGAGTATTGTTATCTCCACCCGCCTGTTGCGGGCCATGCCGGCCTCGGTCGAATTGTCGGCGACCGGCCGCTCGGCCCCATAACCTATCACCGTGATGCGCTCGGCCTCGCGGGCCCCGAGCCGTATCAGCTGGTCGGCCACCGCCCGCGCCCGCTCGGTCGATAGCGCTAACCTGGCGGCCTCCGTGCCGGCGAGCGCCGTGTGCCCGCTCACGAGTATGTCCCGGTCGGCCACGCCCTTCAGGAGCCCGGCGATCCGCTCGATCTTGGCCAGCTCCGAAGGCAGGAGCACGGCCGAGTCGGCGCGGAAGCGTATGTCCTCCAGGCTGATCGTCACGCCGAGCTCTCCGCTCGTCACCGTCACGCCGTCGAGGCCTTCCACCGCGTCGCGTAGCTCGCGCTCGAGGCCGGGGCGATCCATCGTCTCGGCCTCGACCGCCTCGGAACCCGCCTGCCCGCGGTACTCCACGGTCCGGCCGTCGGACAGCTCGAAGACGAACTTGAAGCGCTCCTCGTAGGCGGCGAGCGCGCCGCGGCCGGGATCCCAGTACAGGAGCTGGTCGGAGTACCCGGCTATCTGCGTCGGCCAGGCTATCGTCCAGGAGCGCGGCCTGGCCGGCTGGACGAACACGGTGTAGGCCGCGCGGACCAGCCTGACCGGCCTGCCGTCGAGCTCGCCGGGCCCCTCGTAGGTATAGCGCACATCGATCGGGATGATGTACGGGTCGGGTATGCCGAAGTCGTCGCGGAAGTCGTGGCGCTCCTCGCCCGGGGCGGTCCAGGTGTCGCCCGGCTTGAGCTCGCGCGCCGGGAAGGTCGGCACGTGCCTGACCGTCGGCATGTAGTAGGCCGGGCCGATCTCGTAGCGGCCGTTCGGTAGCTGCCAGTACTCGGAGCGGTAGATGCGGTCGGTCACGTAGGCTACGCCGCCGGCGTAGCGCGTGCTGGTCGAGAAGTCGCCCCGGAGCAGGGCCGCCCCGTCGTCCCTGGCGTCCGCCACCTCGAAGGCGATGCGGTTGACTATCCTGGCCGAGTGGGAGTAGCGCCGGTTGATGTAGACGTCCTCGTCGACCGTCGAGACGACGCGGTACTTGTCCCCGACCGTGTAGGCGAAGCGGAATTCGTCGGCGGCGGCCGGGACCGGAGCGGCGAAGGCCGCGATCGCCGCCAGGGCGGCCGCGAGTACCGTCCCGTGAATGCCCATGACTAATCGCATCGGTATACCCCCCAGTATAGTATCGGTCGGAAACCTGCCTAGGCCGCCGGCGGCCTCAGGCACAGGTCGGCGACGCGTTCCCGGTAGCGGAAGCCGACAGCCTCGTAGACGCGC
>JAKQKE010000066.1 GCA_029560805.1 Spirochaetota bacterium | reverse complement strand
TCGCGTCTCCCGAGACCGTGAGCATAGGCAACGCGATCACCGACAAGGAGATGGGCGAGATAGCCAAGCGCGTGCCGGCCGACTACTCGCCGAGCCTGTACCGCGCCTTTACCGAGGCGCGCGCTCGCGTGCTCGCGGGCGAGCGCGACCTGTACTTCTAGCATGGCGACCGAGAACTCAGCTCCGCGCTCGCTCAGGCTGCGCATAGCCTTCTGCGGTCGCGTCAACGCGGGCAAGTCGAGCCTGGTCAACCTGATAGCCGACCAGGACGTGTCTATCGTGTCGCCTGAGCCTGGCACGACGACCGACGCGGTGACGAAGGCCATGGAGCTCAGGCCGCTCGGGCCGGTCACGCTCGTCGACACCGCGGGACTCGACGACGGTTCGGCGCTCGGCCCGCGTAGGGCCGAGCGGGCCCTGCGCGCCATCGAGTCATGCGACCTGGCGGTGCTCGTCGCGCCGCCAGGCGACTGGGGCCCGACCGAGGAAGCCATCGCGTCGGCCGCCGCCAGGCGCGGCACGCCGCTCATGATCGTCGTCAACAAGGTCGACGACGAGGCGGCCGAGCGTATCGCCGACGGGAGCGCCCGAGCCGGCGTACCGAGCCTGCGCTGTTCCTGCGTTCGGGCGCGCACCGACCCGGGCTATCGCGAGGCCATCATGGCCGGCTTCAAGAAGGCCGTCGTCGAGCTGTGCCCCGAGGGCGCGTTCGCGCCGCAGGCCATACTCGCCGACCTCCTCCCGGTCGGCGACGAACCGGCCCTGCTCGTGCTCGTGGCGCCCATAGACGGCGAGACGCCGCGCGGCCGCCTGATCATGCCGCAGGTGCAGTCGATACGCGACGCGCTCGACGCCCGCGCCATCACGGTCGTGGTCCAGGACGGCGAGTACCAGAAGGCGCTCGCGGCCCTTTCCAGGGCGCCCGACCTCGTCGTCTGCGACTCGCAGGTGATAGGCGCCGTCCATCGCGACACGCCGCCCGGCGTAGCGCTGACCACCTTCTCGATACTCTTCTCGCGGGTCAAGGGCGACATGGAGGCCCTGGCCGCCGGATGCGCTACCCTCTCGGCTCTGTCCCCGGGCGACCGCGTGCTCGTCGCCGAGGCCTGTACCCACCATCCCAGCTTCGACGACATAGGCAGGGTCAAGCTACCGCGCTGGATACGGGAGCACGCCGGTTCAGCTATCGATATCGACCACTCCGCCGGTGGCGACTATCCAGCCGACCTCGGCGGATATAGGCTCGTCGTCCATTGCGGCGCCTGCACCCTGACGCGCAAGGAGGGCATCGTCCGCATCGAGCGCGCCCGCGAGGCAGGCGTAGCCATAACGAACTACGGCATGGCCATATCGCTGATGCACGGCGCGCTCGAGCGCGCGCTCGAGCCCTTCCCGAGCGCGCTCGCGGCTTACCGCGACGCGGCTCTGCGCGACGCGGCTCTGCGCGACGCGGCCGGGGACAGAGCCGCTACGCTATGACGCGCGAGGCGGGCATGGCTCTCGGCAGGCTGTCCGAGCGCGCTTTCGCAGTCGTGGCGGGAGCCTGGCCGGTCGAGCCGCCGGCACCGGACGACGTGCGGCTTCTCCTCGATAGCGCGGACGAGGCGACGGCCGACGCGCTCAAGGCGGCCGCCAGCCGCGCCCGCGACTCGGGGCTCGGCCCCCGGCTCGTCGCCAGGGCCCTCATCGAGATATCGAGCTATTGCGGCAATAGCTGCCGTTACTGCGGCCTCAACGCCTGCAACCGCCTGGCGCGCCGCTACAGCCTGTCGGAGGACGAGATCGTCGAGTCGGCCTCCCGCGCGTTCAGGGCGGGCCTCCGCACGATCGTGCTCCAATCAGGCGAGGACGGCCGCGACACGGCCGAACTGTCCGCCATCATAGGCGCCGTCAAGCGGGCCGGCTTCCGCCCTGATGCCGTCGACGGCGCCGGCTACCCCGCCGTCACGCTGTCGCTCGGCGAACGGCCGGAGGCGGATTACGCCGCCTGGAAGGAGGCCGGCGCCGACCGTTACCTTATGCGCATGGAGACGGGCGACAGGGAGCTGTACGCGGCCCTTCACGACGGCCGCGGCCTCGATTCCCGGCTGGCCTGCCACGCGGCGCTCAGGCGCCTCGGTTACCAGCTAGGATCGGGCATCATGGTAGGCCTGCCGGGGCAGAGCGTATCCGGTATCGCTCTTGACCTGGCGTCCATGGCGGGCGGCCGATACGCCATGCTCGGCATCGGGCCCTTCATACCGCATCCGGACACGCCGCTCGGCGACGAGACCCCTGGCGACATGGGCCTCGCGCTACGGGCCACCGCGCTCGCGCGCATCTGCTCACCATGGTCGTGGATACCGGCTACGACCGCGATGGCCAGCCAGGAACGCGACTACCGGGTCGACGCGCTCCTCTACGGCGCCAACGTCGTCATGCCGAACTTCTCGCCTGCCTACGCGCGCGGCGCCTACGCCATCTATCCCGGAAAGCGTTGCGCCGCCGAGTCGGACGACGAGCAACGGCCTGAACGGGCGACTGACAGCCTAAGGCGCCTCGCCGACGCCGCCGGCCTCGCCGTCGACCCTGGCAGGGCCGACGACGCGTGGCTGTAGGCTATCAGGCCCGGTCGAGCAGGTCCTCGTACGTTGCGAGGCCCGTGGCGCGGGCGGCCTCGTCCGTCAGGGGCACGATGTCGTCGCGGGCTATGTAGCGCAGCGCGAATTTCCTGTTGAGGGCCATCAGCATCCGCAGGCCGTCGGCGACGCGGTGCAGGTACGAGAATACGCCGATGGCTCCGGTAGGTATGCCCGCCGCGTCGTCGCCGTAGCGCGACTTGAGGACGCGCAGGTCGGCGAACAGTTCCTCGACGCTCGAACCGAAGCGCGCGTATTCCTTTGGCACGACGCCCTTCTTGAGCGACTCGCCGACGTTCCGGCCCGCGAAGGCGGCGGCCATCGAGGCTCGCCCCAGGGCTATGAGCCCGACGTAGGGCGAGCCGAGCGCCAGGCCCTTGTAGACCTGGTCCTCGGTGGCGAAGCCTCCGGCCATCGCGACCGGCGGCAGGGGTTTTCCATCGCGCTTCAGGCGCTCGAGAATGGAGCGCACGACGCACTCGAGGGTCACGGTCGGTATGCCCCACTCGTTCATCATCTTGACCGGGCTGTGGCCGGTGCCGCCGCCCGCCCCGTCTATGGTGACGAGGTCGACGCCGGCCTCGGAGGCGACGCGCAGTATCGTCGCCAGGTCGCGCGGGTCGAAGGGGCCGGTCTTGAAGCAGACGCGGCGCGCGCCCATTGCCCGTAGCTCGGCTACCCGGCGGACGAGCGACTCGGGCGTCCACATGGGTAGCCGCCCTATCTTCTCGAACACCGGCCCTACGCCGCGCTCGTAGGCCGCGCGTACGGCAGGATCGTCCGGGTCAGGTAGCACGAGCCAGCCGAGGCGCTTGAAGCGCGACGCCTGCTCTATGTCCGGCACGCGGCCCATGCCCTGGATGCCCTTGGCGGCCTGTCCGAACTTGAGCTCCACCGACTTTACGCCGAGCCTGGTTACGGCGAACTCGAGCACGCGGTGCAGCTCGTCGTCGTAGTTGGCCTGCAGCACGACGTCGCCGGGGCCGCGGTGGTAGCGCCTGAAGGCCTCGACCATCTCGGCGACGAGCGGCGAGCCGACGACCCGGCGCCCGTCCATGACGAGCCCGGGGTCCTTGGCGATGACGTCCTCGCCGATGACGACCGGGACGCCGGCGAGCGCGGCCCCGGCGAAGTACTCGCGCCAGGCCAGCTTGGCCATGGCCGGCAGGATGAACGGCGCGTCGATGGGCACGGCCGAGTCTCCGAGCCCGAAGGAGGCGCCGATGTCGGCGTTCGGATAGGTCGCCTGGTCGGCGTCGGCCGGGAGCCCCTCGGAGCCGAAGACGCGCCCGTTGATGTTGAAGTGCGAGAAGTCGAGCGGGTAGCGCTTCTCCGAGGCGAACTGGTTGATGTCCGCCGCGAACGGCAGGAGCGCCTCGGGCCCGCGGACGGCCGACAGCCCTATCTCGCACGGCCCCGCGCAGTCGGCGGTGCAGGCCGCGCACATGCCCGAGACGTCCGCCAGGTGCGCCGGGCTGCGCAGGCGGGTATTGGTGACGCCGGTGCCGAGCGACGATGAGTATGACATAGCTGACCTCCCCGGTAGCCTAGGCCCCGTAGAACGCTTCCATGTCGCGGGCGAAGGCCTTACGGCTGTCGTCCCAGGTGTAGAACATGTGGCCGCCCTCGTAGTACCTGACGGTCAGCATGCGCTCTCGCTCGTCGTCGAGCTTCATGAGCCGCTTGATGCGCTCGGCCGCGAAGTACGGCGTGACCAGGTCGTACACGCCGTGGGTCAGGTAGACCTTCATGTGCGGGTTGATGCTCATGCCGTAGCGCAGCTCGTCGGTCGAGCCGGTCTGGCTCTCGAGCGCGTGCTTGCGCATGTCGTTCTTCCAGTTCTCGTTGGCCTCGTCGCTCGACAGCGTATAGTCGCGCTCGGTCTCGAGCCCGATGTTGGCACGGAGCTGGGTGTTGATAGCGGCGGCGAACACGCGCTCTATCACGTGCAGGGTCGGGTCCGGGCCGGACCAGTGGTCGCGGTCCGGGTACGGGTCGCGGACTACGGCGCTCGCGTCGTAGAGGCCGACGACGAGGCCCTTGTCTCGCAGCAGGTTCTTGACGAAGTAGTCGATGGTCACGCGGCCGTACTTGGCCCGGACGACGGCCCGGGGCAGGCCGATGTAGTCGGCGGCGGCGTCGAGCGTGCGGTCCTTGCGGGCGCGCCCGAGGAAGTCGCCGGCGGCCAGCACGGGCAACAGCTCGCGCACCGCGAAGCCGGACGCGCGCGTCGCGTAGTCGCGTATGCTCTCGCCGGGCTTCTGCTTTCGCGCGCGGCCGTGGTAGGCGGCGGCGCCGGCCATCGTCGCGAAGCTGTCCACCCAGGGCAGGTCGTCGTAGTCTGACGCGTCGAGCAGCGAGAACTCGAGGGCCGGCGATATGATCACGGCGCCGGCGAGCGCCACGCCGTACTGCTCCTGGAGCTGGCGCGCGAGCCTGGCTACGCGGAAGCCGCCGTAGCTCTCGCCCGCGAGGTAGACGGGGCTCTCCCAGCGCTTGTAGCGCGACAGGAATTTGGATACGAACTCGCCTATGGACTCGAGGTCGCGCTTGATGCCCCAGTACTCTACGTCCTTCTTGGCGTCGGGCGCCGCCCCCTGGTCCTTCTTGGCGGCCTCGGCTTTGTCGTCGGGCACCATGCGCGACAGCCCCGTGCCGATCGGGTCGATGAAGACGAGGTCGGTGAAGCGTAGCCAGGTCTCGTCGTTGTCGATGAGGCGATGCGGAGGAGGCAACGGTTCGCCGCCGCCGCCGAACTCGGCCCGTTTGGGGCCGATGGCGCCGAAATGAAGGTAGACCGACGAGGCGCCGGGCCCGCCGTTGAAGACGAAGGTGACGGGACGGCCGTCGTCGCCCTCGACGCTATAGTACGTATAGAACATCTCGG
>JAKQKE010000054.1 GCA_029560805.1 Spirochaetota bacterium | reverse complement strand
ACTGGTCGAGGGCGAGATATCGAACTGGCGACCCGCCTCATCCGGCCACGTCTATTTTACGCTGAAGGACGCAGGCGCGTCGCTCCAGGCGGTGATGTTCAAGGGGCGCGCGTCCAGGCTCGACTTCAAGCCATCGGACGGCGCCTTGGTCAGGGCGCGAGGCGCGCTCGGCGTCTACGCGGCTCGCGGCCAGTACCAGCTCGTCGTCGACACGATGCAGAAAGCCGGCGAGGGTGACATCCTGGCAATGCTCGAGAGGCGCAAACGGCAGTTGGCTGCCGAGGGACTGTTCGACGCCGACCGCAAGCCGCCCCTGCCGGCCTTCCCGGCCCGGGTGGCCGTGGTCACCTCGCCGACCGGCGCCGCGCTCCGCGACATCCTTTCGGTGCTCGGACGCCGCAACTCGGGCATCCGCGTCACCGTGCTACCCGCGGCCGTGCAGGGCGACCAGGCGCCGGAGGCCATCGTCAGGCAGATCGAGGCGGCCAACGCCTTCGGTCTCGGCGACGTGATCATCGTAGGCCGCGGCGGCGGCTCTCTCGAGGACCTGCTCGCCTTCTCCGACGAGGCGGTCGTGCGCGCCGTGGCGGCGTCGAGGATACCGGTGATCAGCGCCGTCGGCCACGAGATAGACTGGTGCCTCTGCGACTACGCCGCGTCGCTCCGGGCACCGACCCCGAGCGCGGCCGCCGAGCTGGTATCCGAGAGCGCCCAGGCTATCGCCGATCGGGTGACGATCGCGGCCGACTCGCTGGCGCTCGGCATACGCGCCAGGCTCGAGCGGGCCCGGGCCATCGTCGACTCGTTCTCGTCGGAACAGCTGGAGCTGAGGCTGGAGCGCGCCCTCCAGCCGTCGCGCCAGCGCTTCGACGACGCCAAGGAAGCGCTGGTACGCGGCACTCGCGACGCGTGCCTCGCCGCCAGGCACCGCCTGTCGTCGGCCGACGCCGTACTGCGCGCCTCCGACCCCCTGGCCATCCTGGCCAGGGGTTTCGCCGTGGTCAGGAAGCCAGGCGAACCGCGCGCGCTGAGGAGCGCCGCCGAGCTGGCGGCCGGGGACGGCGTATCGATCCAGTTCTCGTCAGGCGTCGCGGACGCCGCCATCGTGGAGGTACGGGCATGAAGAGTTTCGAGGAACGGCTACAAAGGCTCGAGGAGCTGTCGGAGAAGATTCGCGAGCCGGACCTGGCCCTGGAGGACGCGGTGGCCGCGTTCGAGGAAGGCGTCAAGCTGTCCAAGGGACTCGAGAAGGATCTCGACCGCATCGAAGCCCGGGTGGAGATACTGCTCAACGAGCCATCGCCGCCTGATGGCAAGCCCGAGCTCGGCTTATTCGACCCGGTCGACCAATAGCGGTAGCACGAACGCGAGCAGGGAGCGGTCGGAGTCGGACAGCTCGAGCGCCAGGAGCGCCTCGGCGTCCACCCAGCGATACTCGTCGTGCTCGCGGAGCTCGGGCGGCTCGCCGTCGAAGTCGACCATGACGGCGGCCAGCTCGTATGGCTTGACGCCGTTGACGAAGCCGGACTCGCCTATCGTCGGCCCCGGCACGACGCGCAGGCCGAATTCCTCGTCGTACTCCCTGACCACAGCCTCCGCGTCGCTCTCGCCTGGT
>JAKQKE010000043.1 GCA_029560805.1 Spirochaetota bacterium | reverse complement strand
ACCCTGGAACTGGGAACAGCCGCGCCTGGAGAGGAAGCCGAGCTGCTCCTCGGTCTCGCAGCCCTCGGCTATGGTGCCGAGGCCGAGGCTCCTGGCCATGTCGATGATCGTATTGACGATGGCGTTCGAGGGCGAGGCGTCCGGCTGGCGTATGTCGCGGACGAAGGACTGGTCGATCATGAGCCAGCGTATCGGCAAGCGGTTCAGGTAGTAGAGCGACGAGTAGCCGGTGCCGAAGTCGTCGAGGCTGAAGGACAGGCCGCGCCGGTCGAGCTCGCTCATCACCGCGACCGAGCGCGACACGTCGTTCATCGCGACGCTCTCGGTCAGCTCGAGCTCGAGCCTGTCGTAGGGCACGCCGGCCGCGGACAGGGCCCGGTCGACGCGCTCGCCGATGTCGGGCAGCCGGAACTGGCGGGCGGACAGGTTGACCGAGACGTGCAGCGCCGGATCGCGCTCCAGCCAGCCTCGCAGGTCGGCGAGGGCGCGCGCGAGCACCCACTCGCCTATGGGCACGATCAGGCCGTTGTCCTCGGCGAGCGGGATGAACTCCGACGGCGGTATGACCGAGCCGTCGTCGTCTATCCAGCGTACCAGGGCCTCGGCGCTCTCGACGGTCCTCGCGGCCGAGTCGACGCGGGCCTGGTAGTAGACGGCGAACGACTCGCGCTCGACCGCCTTCCTGAGGCGGCCGTCGAGCGACAGGCGCCGCGCGGCCCGTTCCTGGTACGCGGGGGTGTAGGAGCGTATCGAGCCGGGGCCAGACTCCTTGGCGTGGGCGAGCGCCGCGTTCGCCGAGGCGAGCAGCTCGTCCGCGTCCTCGCCGTCGTCGGGGTAGACGGCGACGCCGACGGACGCGTCGGGGTAGATAGCCTCGCCGTTCAGCTCGAACGGGCGGCGTACGGTCTCGAGCAGGTGCCCCGCCGACGCGATCGCGTCCTCCGGCCGCTCGAGGCTCGGCAGGAGGGCCACGAAGTCGTCGGCGGCCAGCCTCGATAGCGTGTCGCCCTTGCGCATCGACGCGGACAGCCGCTCCCCCATCGCCTGGAGCAGCGAGTCGCCCGAGGCGTAGCCGTAGCTCGTGTTGACGTACTTGAAGCTTGACAGGTCGATGTACAGGAGGCCTATGCCGGTCCTCTCGCGCTCGGCGCGGGCGATGGCCGTGTTCAGGCGGTCCTTGAGCAGCTTGCGGTTCGGGAGCCCGGTCAGAGGGTCGCGGTTCGGTACGCAGCGCTCGTCCTTGCCCGTTTCGTCGGGGCTCTCCCTGAACACGGCCACGTAGCCGCCGTCCTTGCCGCGCGCGTCGCGGATCCTCGTGATCGACAGGCGCTCGCGGTAGACGGTGCCGTCGCGCTTGCGGTTCCAGATGTCGTCGCTCCATCGCCCGCTTCCGCGCAGCGAGGCCCACATGCCCTTGTAGTACTCCGGGTCGTGCCTGTCGGACTTGAGTATGCGCGGGTTCTTGCCGATCGCCTCGTCGGCGCTCCAGCCGGTGATATCGCTGAAGGCCGCGTTGACCGAGACGATACGGTTGTCGGCGTCCGTGACCGCGATGCCCTCGCGCACGGTATCGAACAGCTCGGCCGCGAGCACCATGCGGTCGCCGAGGGTGTCGCGGCGCCTGAGCAGGAAGGACAGGGCCAGGTACGAGAGGCCCGCCAGCGTCGTGACCGCGAGGGTGATCAGGGCGGACGGCACGGCGCCGCGCATATAGAGGGAGAATACCTCGGCGTCCTCGATCGACGCGAAGACGGCGGCCCGCCGGCCAGGCACCGCCCGGTACGCGCCGGAGACCTGGCGGCCGTCGAAGCTCGGGCCCGACCAGT
>JAKQKE010000015.1 GCA_029560805.1 Spirochaetota bacterium | reverse complement strand
CGTCGATGTAATCGATATGCCCGCCTAGCCTCAGCGACCAGCGGCGGTCGCTAGTACAGATAGAGTCTACGTCCTCGTACGCCGTATCGACTTCCGCCCCTATCGGGATCCTCGCCTTAAGAGAGGCATACACGGTCGTCGCCTCCTTCTCCAGCAATCTGATACGCCCGAAAGCGTCGATCGTCTGTAGGGCGAACAGGGATATACCGGAATCTTCCGATAGCAAGGACTTAGCGACGATCCCCGACACGCCCGCGCCGATCATGCCGACGGGCGAGAATTCCATCGATATCGATGGAGCGATGGATAGGGCAACATAGTCGAACATTTCGTTCTTCGAGTATACGATGCTACTGTCGCCGGCTAAGGCGACGCTCATGCCGCCAGCCGGGCCTTGACCGAACGCGGACACTGACGCGAGAGCGACGAACGAGAGAATTACGAGTCGTTTCATCGAAAAGGCCTCCCTAAAACAGTCGAAAGGAATGAATACCGGTCCTTAACGATCAGTACGATTTCTTGGACTCGGTTCCACGAGCCATCATGCCCCCCCCCCGACAAGAAAAGCAACCGCAGCTTAATTTATATAAACAATTCTACACTACAGGCGCATGCGCCATGACGATTCCGTCATTTTCTGACGAGTCGCCCGCGACTCAGTCCAACATCGCGATCGCCGACTATCGCGGCGATCGCCGGCCGTCGTTCGACCTCGCACTCTCGACGTACGGCCCCGTAGTTAAGCGGCGAGCGAAGCGAGTCCGCTTGAACTACGGGTAGCGAACGCCGCGCCGAGCATCGGGGCGGCGTGTCGTGCGATACTCGTGGTGCGGCGCGGGACGCGCTTGACAGGCCGAGGCGACCCGTCCAGAATGGCGGCTCGCCGTATCGGCTCTGCCCGACGCGCATAGTCCATCGTCGTCCGCCGTCGGGCGGACGGGTTCAGGAACACCATGACTACGCATACGAAAACGTTGCAGGAGAGGCTGGCCGCCAGGACGATACGCAGGCCGCCGGCCATCGTCTACCTGGCGCTCGCGAATATCTGGAAGGCGCTGTTCATCAAGAAGCTGGGCGTACGGTTCGAGTATCGGATAGACCTGCGCGACTACCGCGACGGGCCGTACATCGTCGTGTCGAACCACGCCTCCAGGCTCGACTATATCTACGCGGGCATCGCGTTCCTGCCGCACCGCCTGAACTGGGTCGCAGGCTACAACGAATTCTTCCGCTCGCACCTGGCCTTCGTCTTCAGGCTGCTCCAGGTGATCCCCAAGCGCAACTTCACGCCGGACGTCTACGCGATCAGGCAGTTCTCGCGCATAATACGCGGCGGAGGCAAGGTGATCATCTTCCCCGAGGGCATGAGCTCGATCGGCGGGTCGAACCAGCCCTGCGCCCTCGGCTCGGGAAACCTGCTCAAGCACTTCGGGGTTCCGGTGCTGATGACAAAGATCAAGGGCGGCTACCTGACCAACACCAAGTACTGCCTGGACGAGCGGCCGGGTCGCGTCGACGTCGTCGTCGACCTGCTGTTCAGCCCCGAGGACCTCGAGCGCATGAGCGCCGACGAGGTGCAGCTCGCGCTGGACCGCGCTATCAGGCAGGACGACTACGCGTGGAACAAGGTCGAGCGCGTCCGCTTCGGCGGCAAAGGCAGGATGGCCCACAACCTGCACCACCTGCTGTACTGGTGCCCGCGCTGCGGCGCCGAGTTCACGATGCGCGGAGAGGGCGATGAGCTGCGCTGCTCCGCCTGCGGCAACGGCGCGAGGCTGAACGAGTACTACGACCTCGAGCCGCTCGACCCGTCGTGCGTCATACCCGAGACGCCGCGCGTCTGGTTCGACCTTGAGCGGGCCAGGGTCCGTGAACAGGTGGCCGCCGACGGCTTCTCCCTGACAGAGTGCGTCAGGCTCGGCGTTCTGCCCCGCTACGAATACCTCAAGGACCAGAAGACCTCCGAGATAGTCGGCGAGGGCGAGCTACGCCTCGACCGGGGCGGCCTGACCTACGGCGGCACCAAGGACGGCGAGCCGTTCGAGTTCCACCTGAACCCCGACCAGGTTCCGACCTACGGCATGTGCACCGACGTCACCTTCTTCTACACCTTCTACAAGAACGACTACTACGAGTTCATCCCGGAGACCGAGTCGACCTCCAAGTGGCTCCTCTGCACCGAGGAGATACACCGCCTGACCGGCGGCGCATGGAAGGACTTCCCTGAGGGGCGATAAACGACGGGGCGACGGGAATTAAACGGTGGTGACAGGATCGACAAGATAAAACGCGTCTATCGGTATCTGTAACTGCTACGACCGAAAGGCAATCCGCTCCTTAAACCTAGCGATCGCCGACTGGCGCGGCGATCGCTAGCCGTCGTTTAACCTGACTCGCTGCGCTCGCGGGTTAACGACGGCATCGCTACGCTCGCAGGTTAACGACGGCATCGCTACGCTCGCGGGTTAACGGCGGCGCGTGTGGGGCGGCGTGTCGTGTTACTTCTCAGGGGCGGCATGTCGCGCGTGCAACTCGGGCCAGCAAGCGA
>JAKQKE010000012.1 GCA_029560805.1 Spirochaetota bacterium | reverse complement strand
CTGGGCCTGGATACCCTCGGCGGCGAACCAGGCATTGAGCTCGGCCGCCACGGCCCTGGCGCGGGCCGGGTCGTCGAGGCGCAGGAGTATCGAGTGCCAGGCGCCGGTGTCGGCCGCGTTGAGCCGCTCCCTGGAGCTGGTATCGCCGAGGAGGCCTTCTATGCCGGCCTCGGTCAGGGCGGCGCCCGAGCCGGGTGCGGCCTCGACGCCGAAGGCGTCGTCGTCGCCGAACAGCGCGTCGAGGTCGTCGAGCGCGAGCAGCGACGTCTCGGCCTCGCCGAGCTCGATATTCTCGGAAGCGCCTATCGTCATGCCGGACAGGGCGCGCAGGGTGTCGATGTCGATGTAGGTGAGCTGCTCGGGGCCGGCGCCCTCGCTGACGCGCCTGAAGGTGCCGACGAGCGGCACGCTGCGAAGGCGGATGCCCGAGTCGCCCATGCCCTGGATGAGTATCTCGTCGCCTATCGCTATGTCGCGCTTGAGGTGCTCGGCTAGCTTGGCCACGCGGTCGTCGGCCATCATGAGCCCGGGCCTGCCGGGCTGGATGAACTCGCCGTCGACCAGCTCTATCGTGTCGAAGAGGTCCCAGTAGCCGGGCGCGTCGACGCCGAAGAGCATCATCACGGCGGCCATCATGCCCTCCATGCGCTTCTCGTCGTCTTCCTCTTCCTCGTCTGCCTCTATGTCGCCGGCCTCGTTCGTGGCTATGCCGTAGCCCGAGGCCATGCCGGCTATAGACTCGACGCCCCGAACGCCGGAAGCGCGGGCGAAGACCTTCTCGTAGTCCGGGATGATAGGCGTCTGCTCCATGCCGCCGACCGACTGCACGCCGAACAGCGACACCGGGCCGTCCGCGACGCCGGTGATGATCACGTCGCCCGTGTAGTTCTGGGTGAACGACGTCTCTATGCCCCGCTTGGAGGCGTCCAGGAAGGAGTTGCCGAGAACCATGATGAGCATGCCGAGGGCCAGGAGTATACCTATGATGAGGCTCTTGGCCTTGTGCTCCCTCAGG
>JAKQKE010000294.1 GCA_029560805.1 Spirochaetota bacterium | reverse complement strand
ACGCTACGTGCGGCGCCGACGCTACGTGCGTCGCCTGAA
The DNA here is from genome assembly GCA_029560805.1 of Spirochaetota bacterium. Classification (GTDB taxonomy): domain Bacteria; phylum Spirochaetota; class Spirochaetia; order Treponematales; family UBA12059; genus SZUA-370. The sequence continues at coordinate 64,559 of JAKQKE010000294.1, read as the reverse complement.
CTCCAGCTCACGTATCGGCCGCCCGTCCTCGATGGCCCGGCGCTCGAATTTAGTTACGGGCCTCCAGCTCCTGCGCTCGGCCCATCGTTCGTGCGCGTTCTCGAGGGTCGGCTCGGCGAGGAGCGTCTCGAGCGTCGCCTCGGCGTATTCCTCCCAATCGGTCGCGTAGTAGATATAGCCGCCCGGCTTGAGTCGGCTCGACATGAGCCGGACGAAAGCCGCGTTCATGATGCGCCGCTTGTGGTGCCGCTTCTTGGGCCATGGGTCGGGGAAGAACACATGGAATCCATCGACCGAGCCGGGAGCCAGGACCGCGGCTATCGCCTCGACCGCGTCGTGCCTGGACACGCGTAGGTTACGTATGCCGCGGGCCTCTATCTCGGCCAGGAGCCTGCCGACACCCGGCGCATGTACCTCGAAACCGAGGAAGGCCGTATCGGGCAGGGCCTCGGCTATGTCGGCGGTCGCCTGGCCCATGCCGAAGCCGACCTCGACGACGAAAGGCGCCTCGCGTCCCAGTATGTCCGCGGGTCCGAGCGTGCGCTCGGGGTCCCACGTAAAGCCGTAGACGGGGTAGAGCCGGATCATCGCGTCCTTCTGGACATCGCTCATGCGGCCGGCTCGGATGACGTAGCTGTGTATACCGTCCCCTCGGGACGATAGCGGGCCGGTCAGTCCGGCAGCCTTGCTTTCCATGAGAAGAATCCTATCTCCGCCTTCGGCTCGAGGCCGTAGACGGCAATGTAGTCGGCCTCGGTACGCCATTTCCCCTCTGGCCAGAGCGAATCAAGCGCGGTAGAGCCTTTGGCGATGGCGGCGGTGTGCGTCACGTTGCCGCCCGCGTCGAGGAAAAAAGCCGTATTCGTCGGATAGGGCGTGGCGACGACGACCGTGGTGCCCGACAGGCGCAGCGACGGCGTATCATAGGCGCTCGTCTCAGGCGCGCTGAGCGAGAAGCTCCGCTCGGCGCGCTCACCAGCCTTGTCGATCAGGATAAGGCGATAGGAGCCGCGCGGTATCGTCGTTCCAGGGGCGTCGAGCGAATTCGCCCCGAGCCAGACGCTCGAGCCGTCGTCCGAGCGGCGCCACTCGGACGGCCCCATCGTCCAGCACAGCTCGTCGCCGTCGTGGACGACGTACAGGTACTCGACGTCGCCGACGCCCTGGGCGTCGGCGACCGAGGCGAACACCGACAGGCGCTCGTCCCTGGCGCCGCCCGGATCGGTCGTCACGACGATCAGCCGAACCGCCAACGATACGATCTCCGGTGGCGACGAGGAGCAGGAGACGGCCAGCGCCAGCGCCACGGCTGACGACAACGTCGCCGCGAGGGTCGGTCCGAGCCGCCGCAAGCGCTCAGTCCCCCAGCGCAGCGATCACCGAGCCCAGGTCGGCGTGCTCGGCGTTCGACCTGGCCGCCAGGTCGCGGAGCAGCCACAGCCCACGTGCCTTATCGTCGGAACCGCGTATCAACGCGTACGACGCGCCCTTCTGCTCGGCGTAGGCGTACTGCAGGGCCAGCTTGCGCGGTTCGGGATACACCTCGCAGGCAATTCCGGCGTCGCGGAGCACGGCGGCGGCGGCCTGGTACTCTGGCGTCAGGGCCGGATCGACGTTGGCGACGAGGACGCGGGTATAACCCGCCTTGGCGCCTGAACGTCCGAGCTCCTCGAGGGCGGCTATCAGGCGGTCGATGCCTACGGAGGCGCCGACGCCGGGCAGGCGCTGCTTCGTGTACAGCGAGGCAAGATCGTTGTAACGGCCGCCCGAACAGACCGAGCCTATGCCGGGCAACTCGCGGAGGAAGGTCTCAAAGACGACACCGGTATAGTAGTCGAGGCCCCGGGTGATGCTTGGGCACAGTTCTAGCGAGCTTGAGAGCCCGCAGGCCTCGGCCATCGAGAAAATCTCGGACAGACGATCGGAGTCGGGGTTCGGGCCGCCTGCCAGTCGCGTCATGCGATCGAGGGTGGGGCCGAAGGCCTCGCCGCCGGCGATGAAGGCCATGATCTCGTCTGCCGCGGCGACGCCGACCAGCTCCGTCAGCTGACGCCGCGTCTCAGGCTCGCCTATCTTGGCCAACTTGTCGACTACGCGTAGCGCCTCGACGGACCTGTCCGCGACGCCGGCACGCTCCAGGAAGCGGTTGAATATACCGCGGTGGTTCACGCGGATGGTCGCGCCGGGCACGCCGAGCTCCGTCATCGATCGGGCGATGGTCGCCACGATGTCGAAGTCCGCCGAGGCGGTGTCGACGCCCACGATATCGAAATCGCACTGCATGAACTCGCGATACCGCCCGCGCTGCGTGTTCTCGCCGCGCCAGACCTTGGCCATGTGGTAGCGCCTGAAAGGCAGGTACAGCTCGCCCGAGTGTTCCGCCATGAAGCGGGCGAAGGGGACGGTCAGGTCGAAGCGCATCGCCACGTCGCGCCCTCCGTTATCAGCGAAGCGGTACACCTGCTTCTCCGTCTCGCCGCCGGCCTTACCGAGCAGTATCTCGGCGTACTCGAGGACGGGCGTGTCGATCGGCACGAAGCCGAAGCTCCTAAAGGCGCCGGTGAGCGCCTCGATCATCGCGGCCCGCTCGATCTCGGCTCGCGGAAGCGAGTCCCTGAAGCCCTTGAGCACTCGAGGCTGTATTATTTCGGCCATGTATAGCGTCTCCTAGCTGGTCTAGGCCCGATTATGGCCTGAGCGGCCATCCCTGCGCAAGCTGGCCGCTCGGGCGAGGGGGCCGGCCGCGAAGCTTGACAGCGCGGGCGCCGTCATGAATGATTCTGCCATCATGCTGTTTGTCATCGACGCGGGGAATACGAACATCGTCGGCGGCGTCTACGACTCCGGACGCCTCGTGGATACGCTCAGGATGCGTACCGTCCAGGGCAAAACCGAGGACGAGTATGGCGTCATCGTCAGGGCGGTCCTGCTGGACCGGGGCATAGACCCCTCGACCATATCGCGGGTCATCGTCAGCTCCGTCGTGCCTCAACTGACGGCAGCGATGACGAAGATGTCGCGCCACCTGTTCGGCGTCGAGCCGGTGCTCGTGGGACCGGCGGTCTACGCGAGGCTCCCCGTCACCGTGGTGGCGGCCAACGAGATAGGCTCGGACCTGGTCGCCGACGCCGTGGCCGCCTGGAACCGTTTCGGCGGCGCCTGCCTGGTCGTCGATTTCGGCACCGCGCTGACCTTCACGGCCATCGACGCCAAGGCCGCCATCATAGGCGTATCGATAGCCCCCGGACTGGGTACCGCCGCAGGGTCCCTTTCGTCGGCCACCGCCCAGTTGCCGCTGGTGCCGCTCGAGGCGCCGGCCTCGGCCATGGGCCGCAACACGGTGGAGGCCATCCAGGCCGGCGTGGTGCTCGGCTACACCGGCCTCGTCGAGTACATGGTCGGCCGCATCAAGGGAGAACTCGGCGGAGCCAAGGTGGTCGCGACCGGCGGCCTCTGCCGCGTCGTCTCCGAGCTGACGGAGGTGTTCGACGCCATCGACCCCGACCTGACCCTCAATGGGCTCGCCGAGATGGAACGCTACCTGTTCTAGGCTGTCACAGGCGCAGCAGCTCCGATAATTCGTCGCCCGACACGTGATCCTCGGGCGACGCGTCCTCCCCGGTAGCCTGACGCAGTACATCGGCCAGCTCTGAAGCCGCCGCTCGGTGGGCCGACGCCATTCTGGCCAGCTCGTCCGACGAACTGGCTAGGTGTTGCCCTAGCGGGGCGTCGTGTCGGATCAGCTCCGATAGCGCGTCGGAAAACGACCTGGTCGTCCTGGCCAGCAGTCTGAGGCTCTCCGGCCTGTCGACCTGGTGCTCGTTCAGCAGCACAAGGTCGCGCGCCTTACGGAGCGACGCGTCGGCTAGCTTCGCTATGGACAGCATCGCGTCGCCGAGCACGTCGGGATCGGGTTCCAGCCGCGAGGCGTCGCATAGGGTACGCACCAGGGCGTCGATGATAAAGATATCGTCCTCGTAGTGTATGACATGCGGCATGGAGTTATTGTAACGCTGCCACGCGCCAGGGTAAAGCGTCTCCTAAGCCTTGATACCGTCGGCCTTTCCGGTATATAGTAGCTTGATTTGCGCGCCCATCGGGGCGCGCGACTCCTTATCCGTCCTTTCGGGCGGATCATAAGACCATAGGGAGGATCGATGCGATCTTACGAACTCACGGTTATTTTCCCGACGGAAGAGGAACTCTACCGCCAGGCCAAGGAAAAGGTCTCCGCCGCTCTTAAAGAGCAGGGCGCCGAGATCGTCAAAGAGGAAGAGCTCGGCGACCGCCAGCTCGCCTACGAGATCAAGGACAGGATGCGCGGCCGCTACGTGCTGTACGTCGCCACTATCGCGCCCGACAAGATCGTGGCCGTCGAGAAGGTACTCAAGCTCGAGCCGAACGTCATGAAGTACCTGTTCGTCAGGGCAGAAGACTAACGGGAGGGACGCGATGGCCGATCTCAGCGTAGCCGTGCTCGTAGGCAGGCTTACCCGCGACGCGGAGCTTAAATATACCAACTCCGGTCAGGCCGTCTGTCATTTCTCGGTAGCCACCAGCTCGAGGAAGAAAAAGGGCGACCAATGGGTCGACGAAGCCAGTTTCTGGGACGTCGACCTCTGGGGCAAGCAGGGCGAATCCCTCAACCAGTACCTGGTCAAGGGCAAGCTCGTCGCCGTAGAGGGCACGATGCGCCAGGATCGCTGGGAACAGGACGGCCAGTCCCGCATGAAGGTACTGATCAGCGCGAATACCGTACAGCTGCTCGGGGGCAACACCTCTGGCGGCCAGCAATACGGGGCTTCGCAGGGGAGCCAGGATACTCAGGGCGGGCCGAGGGAATACCAGGGCCGTTCAGGCAGCCGGCCGCAAGGACCCGCCGCCCAGGCTCCGGCGTCCGACGATTTTTCGGACGATATACCGTTCTAGGCTAGAACGGGACTCATACGTAAGGAGACATTCTATGTCAGATATGCAGAACAGGGACGATCGCGGCTCGCGTAACGACGAGGGCCGGCGCGACGGCGACGACCGCGGCGGCCGCGGCGGCCGCAAAGGCTTCTTCCGCAAGAAGGTCTGTAAATTCTGCTCGCAGAAGCTCAAGATCGACTATAAGGATCCTGAGACGCTCAAGCGTTTCATCACCGAGCGCGGCAAGATACTGCCCCGTAGGATAACCGGCTCCTGCGCCAAGCACCAGCGTAGTCTGGCTGTGGCCATCAAGCGCGACCGCGCCCTGGCGTATATCCCGTACGTGACGAAGTAATCGCCTTGATCGACGAGAATCGCCTCGGGCACCGCTCGCTCCCCATCTTGGCGGGAGCGCTATCGTCGGTGTTCTACGGCTCCGTGGCCTTGATGCCGATCTTCCTGGTTCCCATTCAATACACGGGAGCCAGGCGTGGCTTCAAAGCCATGGTAGGGAGCGCCGCGGTCTCGTCGATCGTAATCGCCGCCTGGCAGACTATAGCCTTGGCCAGGGCCGATATCCTGAGCGCCGGGACCGTAGCTGTCGGCGTCTCGACGCCCCTGGCCCTGGCGATCGCCCTCGTCGCGATGGCATGGCCCAGGCTCGCGCGTTTCTCGTTCACGATCCGCGCCCTCGTGGCCGCGGCAGTCGCCTCGGCACTGAGCCTGCCGGCCCTGTTCGCCGCGATACGGGATCCGGCCGTGCGAGCCATGTTCCTCGACGCGTTCGAGACGGCTAGCTCGGCCCTCGGCGCAGAGGTCCTGGACGCCGAGGCGCTATGGTCGGCCCTCCGGACGGGAGTGGCGTCCAGTTACGGAGCCGTGCTGTTCGCGTTCCTATTCCTGAGCTCGTGGTCTGGCTCGAGCCTCGGCCGCGCCATGGACGCGCGGACCGGAGGCCGTGACGATGCGCCCGAGTCGCTGACGATTCAGGTGCCGAACCTGGCCGCCTATCGCGTTCCTCGCGGTCTCGTATGGGCGCTGCTAGCGGCCTGGACGGCGTTGCTCGTCAACCGTTTTGTTTCAGTTCCCGTGTTTTCGGCGGTCGCGTTGAACGCGGCCTTAGCATTATCGATCTGCTACGGCGTCCAGGGTCTCGCCGTCGTCCGCGCGCTAGCCGAACGCGTCGGGCTGGCCCCTGCCTTGCGGCTCATCGGCCCCATGGCGATTATCCTCCTCCTCGTAAGCGGGGTTGGCGGGTTCGTCGCCATCGGGCTCCTGGCCTTGCTCGGCACCCTAGAGACCTGGATCCCGTTCCGTGCAGTAACCGAAGGAGAATCACCATGAAGGTAATCCTGAACCAGGATGTCCCGAACCTGGGCGAACTCGGAGATGTGAAGGACGTCGCCGCCGGATACGCCCGCAACTTCCTCCTGCCCCGCGGGCTCGTCTATCCGTTCAGCCCCGCGACGGTAGCGCTGTTCGAGAAGCGTCGCGCCGAGATCGAGGCCCACAAGGCCGCGAAGCGCGCCTCCAGCTCCGACCTCAAGACCAAGCTCGAGGCCGAGGAGCTGACGCTCGATATGCCGGCCGGTCAGAACGGTAAGCTTTTCGGAGCCGTATCAAACTCGACCGTCGCCGACGAGCTACTCAAGAAGGGCCTCCAGGTCGACCGCAAGAAGATCGAGGTCCCCGGACGCGTCATCAAGAGCGTCGGCAACTACAAGATCGTCGTCCGCCTCTACGAGAAGGATGAGGCCATCGTCCGCGTCGTCGTCAAGGGCCACGTCGAGAAGGCCAAGCAGGCCGCCGAACAGCCCAGGAGGCACCGTGAGGAGCCGGTCAAGGCCGTCGAAACCGAGCCCGCCGAGGTCGAGACGTCGGCCGAGACCGTCGAAGGCGATCAGGCATAAACCCGACGCATGATCCCCGCCCAGCTCAAGGACAAGGTCCCGCCTCATAACGCCGAGGCGGAACAGGCCGCGCTGGGCGCCCTGCTTCTCGATCCGGACGCGGTGCCGCATATACTGCGGTATCTGCGTCCGGACGACTTCTATGTAAACGCCAATAAGAACGTCTTCTCGGCCATTGTCTCCCTGTTCGAGAAGGGGCAGAAGGCCGACCTCATCACGCTCGCCGACGAGATGCGGGTGCTCGGCTCCCTCGACAACTCGGGCGGGCCGGCCTATATCGCCAAGCTGACCGACTCGGTGCCGTCCAGCGCCAATATGGAGTACTACGCCAAGATCGTGCAGGAATGCTCGACGAGGCGCAGCCTGCTCCGACTAGCCGCCGATATCAGCCAGAAGGCCCACGACGAGTCCATCGACACCGGCCTCCTGCTCGACGAGCTGCAGGAAAGCATCTTCGAGGTAAACCAGGACCGCCAGACCGTCTCCTATCGCAGCGTACGCGAGATCGTGCCCGACGCGATGAAGATGATCGAGGAACTGGCCAAGAACAAGAACCAGTACACCGGCGTACCGAGCGGCTTCGCCGAGCTCGATAGCATGACCAGCGGTTTCCAAGACTCGGAGCTGATCATCATCGGCGCCCGCCCGAGCGTCGGTAAGACGGCCTTCGCGCTCAATATCGCGGCTCATGTAGCGCTGCGCGAGCGTCTGCCGGTCTGCTTCTTCTCGCTCGAGATGTCGGACCTGTCGCTGACCTACCGTATCCTGTCGAGCGAGGCCAGGATAGACTCGGAAAAGGTTAAGAGCGGCCTGATCAAGCCGAGCGACATCCAGAGCCTGATGGACGCCGCGAGCCGGATCTACGACTCGCCGATGTACATCGTCGACGTGCCGAACATCAAGTTGCTCGATCTGCGGTCGCTGGCCAGGCGCATGAAGAGCGAGAAGGACGTCAAAGTCATCTTCATCGATTACCTGACCCTGATCACCCATGAGAACGCCGACTTGCCGCGCTGGGAGCAGATCTCGAGCATCTCGCGTTCGCTCAAGGCCCTGGCCCGCGAGCTACGCATCCCCGTCATAGCCCTGTCGCAGCTGAAGCGCGAGGCCGAGGGTAAGCAGCCGTCGCTCGCCGACCTCCGCGAGTCCGGCTCCATCGAGCAGGACGCCGACCTGATCATGTTCCTGCACCGCGATCGCGATATCGACAAGCGCAAGGACGAGCGGGCACCGTATACGCCGACGGACCTGCTCGTCGCGAAGCACCGCAACGGACCGGTTGGCAAGGTCGAGCTGCTGTTCTTCAACAAGATCACCAGGTTCGAGTCGCTTGAAAAGGAACGCGCCGAGCATTAGACTCGGCCTACGGAGGATCCGCATGGATATCGCAAAAGGCTACGACCTGAGCTTCCTCGTCAACGACGCGGAGCGCATGGTGCTCGACGAGCTGGGACGCGTGCTCGATACCGCCGAGGGCGACGGCATCTGCGTCTGCCAGGACTGCGTCGTCGACATGGCCGCCCTGGCGCTCAACTCGCTGGAGCCTCGCTACCACGCGTCGCTGCTCGGCACCATGTACGCCCATGCGGCGGAATCCGGAGAGTACGCCGACCAGGTACGCATAGCCGTGGCGGCCGCCGTGCGGAAGGTCGGACGCAACCCCTCCCACAGCTAGCGGGAAGGGCGCGCCGCGCCTCGGTCCGCCCCGCGCGTTAGTCCGCCCCGCGCGTTAGTCCGCGCCGTTGGCCGATGACAGGAAGCCTAGCTTCTTGATCGAGCGGTAGCGGCCGGCGAAGATTCCCTTGAACGGTTCCTTGGAGATCGTCGCGGGCAGGTCGCCCGCTATGCGGTCGTATGACGCCCTCGGTAGCCTGACGACGCCCGCCTGGCCGGACTTCAGCCCGAGGATATGGAACTCGAGCGAGCCGCCCGATACCCCGTTATAGAACACGCTGATCTCGGCCTTCGGCTCCGTCTCCTCGGCCTTGCCCTGAAGCGCGTACTTGAGCGCCTCGACGCAGCTGGGGTCGAGGCCGTCGCTCAGCATCCTGGAGCGCTCGAACAGCTCTTGATAGCCGAGCAGTATCTCGGCGCTTCCGGTTGGGTCGGCCTTGCCGCGATAGGTGGCCAAACGTTCAATCTCGGGTAGCACGACGATATCTACGCCGCGCGAGGCCGACCGCACCTTCAAAGGCAGCTCCGCCCTGACGATCGCGCCGCAGCGTGGACACGCGGCCGAAGGCGAGTCGCCGCGCGCCAGTCGCCCCAGCATGGCCGGATCCGCGTCGAGGTCGAGCAGATCGGGCGCGTCCACCTCGACCTCGGCGTCGCAGCGGCAGATTATCTTCTTCATGGCACCCTCCGTCACAATACTATAGGGTATATCGCTAACGTCCGGAGAAGAACAGGACGTCGCCTATCGTCGATAGTAGGAACAGGGCCGCGACGGCGACCAGGCCGATGGTCTGGTACCTGAGCACCGTCTTGACCTTGGGCGCCTTGCGCCTGACGAGCTCGACGACGAACAGGGCGATCGAACCGCCGTCGAGCAGCGGAATGGGTAGCAGATTCATAGCGAACAAGCCGATCGACAGTATGGCCAGGAAGCCCAGCAGCGTCGAGAAACCGCCAACCGTTCCATCAGTCAGCCCACTCTTGGCCACCGTGCCGACCATCCAGGTAATACGCGCCGGACCCGAGACTGCTTGGAGCAGGTTCACGCCCATGAATAGCGACGCGATGCCTCGATAGGTCGCGCTTATGGTATCAGCCGTCTCGTCGACGCCCATGACCATAGCCTGGCCGAGGCTCTCCGCCTGTATCTTGGAGACGGTCGACTTCCAGCCGACGCCCAAGTCGGCGCCGCGCTCCTCCGAGTACGCCAGCACTACGGTCGTCTCGGCGATGAAACCGCCGCGCTCGTAGGCTACCGTTATCTTGGCCGGTCTATCGGCTTCGAGCCGCGAGGCTATCGCGACCCCGTGGATAGCCGGCTCGCCGTTTATAGCCACGATCCTGTCGCCCGGCCTCAGGCCGGCGAGGGCGGCGGCCCCGTCAGGCGCGACCGTCTCGACCACGGGCTCTATCCATGGATACACGCCGACCCTGCCAGCGCCCGAGCCAGCGTCGAGCTCAGGCTCGACGACCAGGCTGAACGACTCGCCATGGCGATCGACCGTCAACGGTATCGGCTTCCTGGCGGACAGCGCGATGGCCTCCTGGATCTCCGAGAACGACGATACGGCTTCGCCGCCGATCGCGACTATCCTGTCACCGCTCGCCAGCCCGGCCCGGTCCGCCGGATACGAGCTGCCGTCGGTGTCGCTCGCCAGTACGATGCGATTCTCCCAGCTACGCGTCTCGTAACCGGCTCCGGCTATGGCCGCGTAGAGGATGAAAGCCAGGACGACGTTGGCGAAGGGCCCGCCGAGCGCTATGAGGATGCGCTTGAGCGGCGCGGCGCCGAAGTAGCTGCCGCTCTCGCGGGGGAACTCGTTCAGACCCTGTTCGATGGCCTTCTTGAACGAGTCTTCGCCCTTCATTCTACAATAACCGCCAATCGGCAGGGACGACAGGGTGTACGCCGTCTTGCCAAAGCGCCTGGAGAGGAGCCGTGGCCCCATTCCGATGGAGAATTCTTCGACTTCGACGCCGACGAGCCTGGCCATTATAAAATGCCCCAGCTCATGGAAGAATACGACGAAGCCGAGCCCGACGAGGCCGAGCGCTATGGTGGCGATGGTCATGAGATCTCCTTGACTATCGATCGGGCGACGCGCCTGGCGTCGGCGTCGACGGCCAGCACCGCCTCGAGCCCTTCGAGCGTCGGCGGATACGCGCGCTCCAGGGTCCGCGAGACGACGCGGGCAATGTCGGTAAAGCGTATCGCGCCGTCCATGAACGCCGCGACCGCGACTTCGTTCGCGGCGTTGTAGGCGTCGGTCGAGCCCTCGCCGGAGGCGAGAGCGTCGTAGGCCGTACGGAGCAGGGGGTAGCGCTCGGGATCGGGGCGCGAGAAACGCAGGGGAACGTCGCAGGGGTCCATGTCGGCGACCGATTCGTCGACCGATTCGGGCCAAGCGAGCGCGTTCAGGATAGGCAGGCGCATATCGGGCCTCGACATCTGGGCGTAGAGGGAACCATCCCTGGCACGGATGAACGAGTGGACGCGGCTTTCGGGATGCAACACCACATCGATCTCCGCTCCCGTCAGGCCGAACAGCCTCGCGGCCTCGATCACCTCGAGGCCCTTATTCGCCATCGTCGCCGAATCGACGGTGATCTTTGCGCCCATGCTCCAGGTAGGGTGGGCGAGGGCGTCCGTGGGCTTCTTGCCGGGTAGCGACTCGAGCGGCTCGTCGCGGAAGGCGCCTCCCGACGCCGTGATGACGACCCCGCGTACGGTTTCCCGACCGAAGCGCTCGATCATATTGAAGATGGCCGAATGCTCCGAGTCGACCGGGAGGATCAGGCGGCTGGCCCGACGGGCGGCGGCGAAGGCGAGCCGGCCGGCCATCACGACCGTCTCCTTGTTGGCTAGCGCGAGATCCTTGCCGGACGAGAGGGCGTCGAAGGATACCGACAGCCCGGCGGCGCCTGAGGCGGCGTTCAAGACTATATCCGCGTCGGTATCGCGGACGAGGGCGCTTAGGCCACCGATTCCGCTGAAGGCTATGGCCCCCGACCTGGGCGACCGCGAGCTCAGGCATAAGGCAGCGCCGGGGAAATGGCACGAGGCCGCCACGAGGCCGTCCTCGTCGGAATGGGCCGACAGTCCGACCACGGAGAAGCGGTCGGGGTGTCGGGCGACGACGTCGATCGCCTGCCGCCCTATGGAGCCGGTCGCGCCTATGATGATGACGCGTCGGATAGAGATCACGCCCGTCCTTCCCGGCGTATCACAGCGCTACGCCGGCGGCGGCCAATACGCCTATGAAAACCGGCGCGGCGAATAGCAGGCTGTCGAACGAGTCGAGTATCCCGCCTCGCCCGGGGACGATGGAGCCCGAATCCTTGACGCCCGCGCTCCGCTTGATCGCCGATTCGAACAAGTCGCCGGCGACGACAGCGACGCCGCAGGCCAGGCCGAGGGCCAGGAGCGTCGGCCAGGAACGAGGCACGATTCCCGGTAGCAGGACCGGGCCAAGGAACGCGAACCCGACGCTGCCGGCCATCCCGGCCAGGAGCCCCTCGAGGCTCTTGTTCGGGGACACGGTGAAGATGCCGCGCCTACGGCCGAGGGTCACGCCGGCCAGCCAAGCCAGGCTATCGTTCCCGAAGACGACGGTAGCGAACCATATTAAAAGGAGGCCGGACTCCGCCGTGGAGCCGAGTATGACGATGATGGTCGAGGCGAGGGCGCCGGGATACAGCAGATAGAACGCGTTGGCCGTGGCTATCGCTACCGAGGCGCGTACATTATCGGCCTTCCTCGGCAGCGCGATGGGCAGGGCTGAGATCAGGAACAAGCCTATCGAGACGCCGGCCACCGGCGCGAGCCACGAGGCGGCCAGGCCAGCCTCGGGACGGGCCTGCCTCACGGCGTAGACGACCGCGCTTGGCAGGGCGGCGAACAGCGCCGCCAGGACGGTCCTGGGCTTGGCGGCCGATGGCTCCACGATGCGCCGCAGCTCGACGCCTGAGCCCGCCGCGAAAGCCAGTACGAGGATGGCCAGCGGCAGGTGATCCATGAACGGAACGTAGGCGGCCAGGGCGAACAGCGCGGGGATGGCCGCGCCGACGAACAGTATGCGGGTAGAGAAGTTACTCATCGAGCGTCACCGTATCTGCGCTCCCTGCGGGCGTACTCGGCGAGAGCCGCTTCTAGATGGGTAGCGTTCCAGTCGGGCCACAGCACGTCGGAGAAGTACAGCTCCGAATATGCGGCCTGCCAGAGTAGGAAATTGGAAAGGCGTAGCTCGCCCCCAGCCCTGATTATCAGATCCGGGTCAGGGAAGTCGGGCAGGTCGAGACAGGCGCGGAATTCTTCGGCGCTATACGCGCGCACCCCGTCCGGGAGCTTCGAAACGGCCCGGAGGATCTCGTCGCGGCCGCCGTAGTTGATGGCCAGGTTGACGACGATGCCGTCGAAGCCCGCGGTGTCGTCCGATACGCGCTCGAGCGCCTCGCGCACGTCCGTCGGCAGGCCTTCGTCGTCGCCGGAATGAACGACCCGCACTCCGTTCTCGCGATAGAAGTCGAGCTCGGCGCAGAGGTAGGTGCTGACCAGGCCCATGAGGAATTTAACCTCTTCCTGAGCACGTTTCCAATTCTCGGTACTGAAGGTATACAACGTCAGGTAGCGGACGCCGGCATCCTTGGCGGCCTTCACGACGCGCTTAGCCGCCTTGAGCCCCTCGCGATGGCCATCCGTCCTCGGCAAGCCTCGAGCTTTGGCCCAACGCCCGTTGCCGTCCATGAAAACGGCGACGTGCGCCGGAACTGATCGGGCTAGTGTAGGCTGCATACTCAGACTTCCAGGATTTCCTTCTCTTTATCCTCGAGAACCTTGTTAATCTGGGCGATGAACGAGTCGGTCAGCTTCTGAAGCTCGTCCTCGGCCTTCTTGACCTCGTCCTCGGGAGCTCCGGCCTTCTTGATGTCCTCGAGTCCGTCCCGCCTGATGTTGCGGATGCCTACCCGCGAGGTTTCGGCACTGGACTTGGCGCTCTTGACGAGCTCCTTGCGGCGCTGCTCGGTGAGCGGGGGGATGGCGATGCGTATCACCTTGCCGTCGTTCGACGGGTTGAGGCCGAGCTCGGACTTCTGGATGGCCTTCTCGATCTCGACGATCAGCGCCCGATCCCAAGGCTGGACGACGATGAGCCTAGCCTCGGGTACGGATACGGTCGCTACCTGCGATATCGGCGATTTCTGGCCGTAGTAGTCGACGCGAAGCTTGTCGAGGATGGACGGCGAGGCGCGGCCGGTGCGAATAGCCGCGAAATCGTCCTTGAGCGAGGCTACGGTTTTCTTCATGCGCTCTTCGCACGCGTTCTTGATGTCTTCCATTGCGCTCCCTTTCGAGGATCCGGTGCCGGATCCGCTCATGACGAAGCCGCCCCGGCCGCGAGGCTGGGGGCGGCCATGGACCTTACTGGTTGTCCCCGACCTTGATGTAGGCGTAGTCGACGATCGACAGCTGCGTTCCGGCGGCCTTGGCGATCGAGGCCATCACCGCGGCCACGGTCTGCTTCTCGTCCTTGACGAAGCCCTGGTCGACCAGGCAGATCTCGCTCATCAGCTTCTTAAGCTTGCCGGCGAGGATGCCCTCGATGACCTTGGCGGGCTTGCCGACCATCTTCTCGTCGCCCTCGACCTGCTTCTGGAAGATCTCCTGCTGCTCCTTGATCCAGTCGGCGCCGATGCGTCCCTGGTCGACGAACATTGGCCTGAAGGCCGCCACGTGCAGGGCCAGGTCATGGACAAACCCGGTTACCGAAGCGTTCTTGAACGCCTCGGCCTTGTCAGCCCTCATCTTGACGACGACGGCGAGCTTGCCCTCGCCGTGGACGTAGGAGTGGACGTACTCGGCGGCGCCGGCCTTGACCAGCGTGACGCTCTTGAGCGTGATGTTCTCCTTGATGACGCTCGCCATATCCTTGACGATGGCCTCGAGCTCGTCGTTGGCCGACGCATAGCCCTTAGCGAGGGCAAGCTTGGCCATGCGATCGCCACCTGCGATAAAGTCATCGTTGCGGCACACGAAGTCGGTCTCGCAGGCGATCTCGACGACCGCGATGGCGTCGGCGCCCTCGGCGATAAAGACACGGCCCTCGTTGGTGGCGCGGCCGGAGCGCTTGGCGACGCCCGCGAGGCCCCACTCCTTGAGCTTCCGCTCGGCCAGATTGAAGTCGCCCTCGGCTTCTACGAGAGCTTTCTTGCAGTCCATCATACCCGCGCCGGTTTTCTCGCGCAGGTTCTTTATGTCGCTAGCCTTTATATCCACGGTATGCTCCTTATTTCTCGTAGTACTTGTCTTCCTCGACGATGGGCTCCTCGGCAGCGCCTTCGGCGGCTACCTCGGAAGCGGCCGAGGCGGCCGGTTCGGCGCTGTAGGTAGCCGGGTCGACCTCGACTTCTTCCTCTTCGTCCTCTACCGCGGCCTTGGCCTCTTCCTCGGCGCCATCCTCGTCCTGCAGGGTCTCGATGATCTTGAGGCCGGTCTCGCTCTCGGCCTCGACGACCGCATTGGCGATGATCTGCGTGAACAGGGAGATCGAGCGGATGGCGTCGTCGTTTCCGGGGATGGGGTAATCGATGCCCTCGGGGTTGCAGTTGGTATCGACGACGGCGACGATCGGGATCCCCAGGCGCTGGGCCTCGGCTACGGCGATGGCTTCCTTGCGGGTGTCGATCACGAAGATGACGCCAGGGAGCTTCGTCATGCCCTTGATGCCGGAAAGGTTCTTCTCGAGCTTGGCCTTCTCCTTCTGGAGCTGGGCTTGTTCTTTCTTGGTGAAGCTAGAGAAGTCTTCCTTCTCGAGCTTGATCAGGCGCTCGATCGACTTTCGTACGGTCGCGAAGTTGGTGAGCATACCGCCCAGCCAACGATTGTTCACATAGAACTGCTCGCAGCGCTCGGCTTCCTTCTGAATGGCCTGCTGGGCCTGTTTCTTGGTGCCGACGAACAACACCGGCTTGCCGGACGCGACCGTCTTGCGGACCACGTCATAGGCTTCCTTAATCGACTGGATCGTCTTCTGCAGATCGATGATATGGATGCCGTTCCGCTCGGCGAAGATAAATTTCTTCATGCGCGGATCCCAGCGCTTGACCTGGTGCCCGAAATGGACTCCGGACTCCAAAAGGCTCTTCATGGTGACTACGGCCACGTGTTCCTCCATCGGCCCCCGCGTTCGGGCGGGAGCCCCCTTCGCTTGTTCTCGTCGATATGGATAGCCGCGCGAGGCGACCATGGATCGACGGAAGATTCATCGGCCTGTGGCGCGTGCGCCCGGGACGACGAGACAGGCCCTTTTTCCTACGGAATCGGGTAGCCTATCCGCGATAGGATGGCATAAAACGCATGGAGTGGCAAGCCCACGACCCCAGAATACGAGCCATCGATACGCTCGACGAAGAACGCGGCTCGCTCCTGGATGCGATAGGCGCCCGCGACGCCGCGCCACTCTCCCGAGGCGATATACCAGTCGAGCTCGCGCTCGCCCAGAGCCGAGAAGGTGACCGCGGTCTCGGAAATCGCCTTCTCGACCCGCCCCGTCCGCCGGTCCAGGGCGCAGAGGCCTGACAACACCTGATGAGTCCTGCCCGAGAGGGAGCGTAGCATGGCTCGGGCCTCGGCCTCGTCAGCGGGCTTGCCGTACGCCTCGCCATCGAGCGCTACGAGCGTATCGGCGCCGAGCGCCCAGAACGGCGGTTCCGGCGCTGCGGCGGCCCCGACGCGTACCTTCAGCTCGGCGAGCGCCTGCACGCGCTCGCCGACTGGTAGCGCATCGTACGACGACTCGTCCACATCGGCCGGCGATACGACAAGAGGGAACCCGTAGCCGCGGAGCGTCTCTATCCTGCGCGGCGAGGAGCTGGCAAGAAGCAGCGGCTCCAAAAAGCATCCTGTTCCAGTTACCATGACGCGATGCTACACGAAAGCTACTCGGGATGGAAGGTTGACAATGGTGCTCGTTCTGGCGTACTACTTAGCCTGTCGAGCGATTAGCTCATATGGATAGAGCGTCAGCCTCCGGAGCTGAAGGTGGCCGGTTCGAGCCCGGCATCGCTCAAGAACGCGCGAAGAACGGACCGCGACCTACGACGAAGCCCTCGGCGAGCGTTGTAGGTCGCGGTCTTTTCGTATAGCTAGGCGTACAGGTCGAGCATCGTGCCGTTGCCTTCGTCGCTCGGCGGTTGCTCCGGCTCGGGAACCGGTTCCGGTTCGGGCGGCCGTTCCGTCGGTAGGCCGCGATCGGGAAGGGGCCTCGGCGGAAGGCTCGGAACCACTCCATCCACATCCATGATAGCCTCCCCGGCGCGATAGCATTCGCGTCTAAGTTTAATATACCGCTTTCGGGCGGCGAGGTAAAAAAAGGCCGGCGCCAATCGAGCGCCGACCTTTTCGCGCCGCTCCGGACTATTTACCGGAGCCGGACGAACCGGAGTACTTTCTGAGCTTCGTTAACAGATCCTTGGCCTTCTGCCTGACCGGGGTAATATAGGAACCGTCGGCGATCTTCATGATCGCGCGAATCGCCGCGGGGTCCTTGATGCCGCCGTTCGCCTCGGCGAGCGCCTCGAGCGCGACGAGGCTCTCGAAGGCCAGGCTGTTGTCGGGGAACAGGATGTCGAAACGGTTGACCACGAAAGCAATGGTCTGCGTCACGTCGTCACCGTCCATGATGCCTATCTTGCCGATGGAACGGAGGGCCGCAGCTATGACCATGGGCTCGTTATCGGCCAGCGCGACCTTGAGGAGCGCGTCCTTGGCCTCGACGGTCTTGATCTCGCCGAGCATGAGGCAGGCCTCGCGTCGCACGTCGGGATAGTTATTGAGGACGCGGCCGACGCCCCCGGCCCGTATCACGGTGGTGGAACTCTCGAGGGCCAGGTACTCGAGGGCCTTGCGGACCTCGGGACTGGCTCGACCCTCCTCGAGCGCCTGGCGGATGTACTGAAGCGCCACGAGCTTCATGTCCTTGCTGTCGGAGTAGGCCTGCTCGCGGATGATCATCGTCTCGAGCGGATCCTGCAGGTACGACTCCTCGACGGTGCGCTCCCCGCTCGAGGCCGTCTGGCTCCATACGGGGACCGAGGCTAGCACGGCCAAAACGACGAACGCGCAAATGCTACGCTTCATGATTACCTCCAGATCGCGATCTTCCATGTATCGCCGATTTTTTCAAGGTTGTAAAGTACCAGGCGCTCGCCCTTGACGTTGACGGTGATGGCGCGGATATGGGTGGCGTCTATGAACTCAATATCGTCGACCCTGTCGTTCTGCCTCGAAGGATAGACTACGTAGATAAAATAATCCTGAAGGCTCCTCAGCTTGACGCCCTGGCGCTTCAGTACCGGCGCGTCCGATATCCTATCCAGGGTATCGGATGATGAGTAGTACGACCGATAGTCGTCGGTCAGGGCCATGGCCCACGATTCGTAGTCCTTCGCCTGGATGATGGAGTTGAGCCCCTGGATAAGGGCGCGCACGTCGAAGAAGGTGGCCTGCTTCATCTCGACGCTGACCGAGTCGGGATCGAACGGAGCCGGCGACTCGATTCCGGTAGGCTCGGGGGACGGTTCGATGGGCTCGGGCAACGGCCTGACGGCGGGCGATTCGCTGAGAGGCTCGGGCTCCTCGACCGGCGCGGTGGTGCAAGCGGCGATCCAGGCGATCGCGAGGACCGCGACCGTCGGGATGCATAGTTTTTTGAACGGGACTCGCATAGCTGTATAGTATACCCTCGCTGTACTATTGTCAAAACGAGTCGGTTGGACGGCGAGGCCGACCGACGACGCATTTTTCATTGCTGGAGACGTCTTTTTGAAGTATGATAGCGGCATTATATGAAGACCACTGTGGAAACGACGGATATCGCCCAATTGCATCGCACGGAGTACGAAGCGTCACCCGACGTCGTCGTTTCAGCTCCCGGCTGTATACGTCTCTTAGGCGAGCATACCGCCGACAGCGATGGCCTCATGATCGCCTTCCCGATGAACAGGCGTGTTTCGGTAGCCGTATCCGGACGACGGGACTCGTCGATACGCTTCTACGCAGCCGACTTGAACGAACGTAAGCGTACGAACCTATCGAATCTCAAGTATAAGCGAGAAGATCGCTGGGCCAACTTCATCAAGGCGGCCCTGTCCACCTACGCCGGCGAACCGTCGGGGCTCAAAGGCTTCAATATTACGGTATCCGGCGACATTCCCCAGGCTCTCGGCTTGGGCTCAGCGACTGCACTGCAGTGCGCGGCCGCGAAGGCGGCCGCCATAGCGGCCGGCTTCGACCCGTCACCCGAGGAGCTGGCCCGCGCCATCGTGCGAACCGATCGCGGCTATTTCGAGCGTGACACAACGATGGCCGTCTACCTCGCCACGCTCGCCGGCTCAGAAGGGGCCATGGTCTACGTCGACTCGGCGGCCGAAAGCGGCGAGGCCCTGCCTTCGGTCTTCACGGGCGCGCGCCTTATCCTGACCGACTCGAAGGTACCGAGGCCGCTCGTCGATAGCGAGATGCGCCAACGCGGCGAGGACTGCGCCAGAGGCCTCGCGATGATGGACGGCTCGGGTTCCAGACGGCTCAGGGATTTCTCGATCGACGACCTCGACGAGTACATGGGCTTGATGCCGGAGCGGGTCCGGCGCCATTGCGCCTTCTTCGTCGAGGAGGTCCAGCGCGTCAAGGAGGCTCGGGAGGCCGCCCTGCACACCGACCTTCAGACCTTCGCGAAGATCTTGAATAAGTCCCAGTCGGGCCTCAGGAACAGCTACGAGATATCGTGTCCCGAGATAGACTGGCTCGTGAAGCGCGCCGTCGAGATAGACGGCGTGCTGGCCAGCAGGATGATAGGCAAGGGATTCGGCGGGTGCACCATCAGCGCCATGTCCGACCGGGCCATGGAGGAGTACCGGTCGCGCCTCGAAGAATACGAGCGTATCTTCGGCTTTAAGCCGCACGCCTTGGAAATATCGGTCGGGGCTGGTATGATCGCCGTATAGCGATCGCCCGAGCAAGGGCCCAGGAGCTTCGATGAGAATTCTACTGACGAACGACGACGGTTACGCGAGCGACGGCATCAAGGCCCTCGCCAAGGCGCTCGAAGGCGAGCACGAGGTCTGGACGCTGGCGCCCGACTCGGAACGCTCCGGAATGAGCCATTCGATGTCCCTCAGGCAGCCGCTCAAGATACGCAAGCTAGCCGAGCGCGAGTACTGCTGTTCCGGGACGCCGGCCGACTGCGTCATACTCGCGTCGCACGGCGTGCTTCCGTTCTCCCCGGACGTCGTCGTATCCGGTATCAACCGGGGCCCGAACCTCGGCACCGACCTCGTGTACTCGGGTACCGCCGCGGCCGCTCGGCAGGCTGCCATGAACGGCGTACCGGGCATCGCCGTTTCGCTGGCAACCTATACCGGTCCGTTCATCTACGATGCGGCCGCCCAGATGATAGCCGAGCGGCTCGATTACTTCATATCGCTATGGACGCCCGACGTTTTCGTCAACATAAACGCGCCGGTCGCCCCGGCGGGGCACCGCTACGAGGTCATCGAGGCCTTCCCGAGCCGCCGCGTCTACAAGGATACGCTCAAATTCTTCGATGGCCCCGACGGGTACTCCTACTGTTTCTTCATGGATGGCCAGGTGGACACGCACCAGGAGTCGGGCAGCGACGAGGACGCGATCGGCAAGGGCCTTGCGGCGGTCACACGGGTGCTGGCGTATCCATGCGCGGCGGGCGGCGCGGCGTCGTGAAAAAGGGCAAGCCGTCGGGTTCGGGCGCCATCGCGAAGGCCGGTAACGAATACCGGTCCGGGGATTACGATGCCGCCGTCCTGACGCTCGGCCAGGCGACCGTCGACGAGGACGAGTACGTCGACCTGGCCTACCTGCTTGGCCTCTCGTACGCCAGGCTCGGGCGCTTCGACGAGGCGCTCCTGTACCTGGAGCAGGTCGTCACGCAGTCGGTGCCGGACCGTCGGGTCGACCAATGCCGCATGACGCTCGCTTACGTGTACGCCGTCACCGGTCGCGCCAAGCTGGCCGAGTACGAGCTCAAGAAGCTGCTCGAGTCCGACAAGCGGTCGCCCCAGGTCTTCTCGGCGCTCGGACACGCCAGTTGGAAGCAGGGAAAGCTCGACGACGGCATCGCGTGGTACGCCAAGGCCCTCGAGCTGGAGCCTGAAAATCCCACGGCGCTCAATGGCTACGGCTACCTGCTCGCCTGCGCCGACCGCGATCTGCAGAAAGCCTTGACCTGTTGCCGTAAGGCCCTCGATTCCGATCCCGGCAACCCGGCCTACGCCGACTCGATAGGATGGACCTATCTGAGGCTCGGCATGCTCGCCGAGGCCGGCAGGTTCCTCGGGCAGGCCGCGGCCGAGCTCGACGACGAGGAACTACGAGAGCACCTCGAAACCTACGAAAAGGCGGTCGGATCCCGATGAGAAGGCTCGTCGCAACGTTGACCATCGCCGTCGCCGTGTCGGCCGCGGGCGCCCAGTTCGCCTACGAAATAGACGCCCCGCTCGCCGCCGAGTCGTTTCGCACCGGCGTCGAGGCGTTCGGCAGGGGCTATTACGCCGAATCGCTCGCCCAACTCGAGCGGGCCCTGGCGAGCGAGCCTCGCGATCCTCTGATACTCTACTGGCTGGGAAAAGCCTATCTCAGGCTCGGCCTCCCCAGCGCGGCGTTCGAGCGCTGGGGCGACGCGCTGTCCGTCGCCGGCGGCTCGCCCTTCGTCGAGAGCAGGCTCGAGCTGGCCGGGGCCATGGCCTCGCCCGAGGGCCTGGCCGAACCGACCCGCTACGTCCGCGTCGCCGAGCTGTCAGGCAGGAAAGGCGACACGGTGCTGTTCTCGAGGCCGACCTGGATCGAGCCCTTGCCCGATGGCAAGGCCATCGTCGTCTCCCACGGCACCGACCGCTTGCTCGTGGTCGACGCCAATGGCCGCATCGTCGATACCCTGAACGCCGGCTCGGCTGGTTTCGACAGGCCCTTCGCCTGCGCCAGGCTCGACGACGGCACGCTCTTCGTCACCGAGTTTCAGGCCGACAGGATAGCCCGCCTGTCGCCTGACGGCCGCGTGCTCGGCTATTCGGGCGACGCCTCCGGGCCGGGTAGGCTGTCCGGGCCCCAGTACATCACCGCCGACGCCGACGGCTTCCTGTACGTCAGCGACGTCGGCTTCTCCCGCGTCGTCAAGTATGCGCGTGACGGCTCCATGCTGCTTTCTTTCGGCGCCAGGAACCCGACATTCGACGGTCTCAGCCTACCGACCGGCGTCGCCGTCGTTGGCGACGTGGTATACGTCGCCGACGCGGCGCTCAAGGCAATCTTTTTATTCGACCGCTACGGCAACTACCTCGGCCGCGCTCGCGTACCCGGGCTGGTGCGGCCCGAAGGCCTCCGGGCCACCGGCGACGGGCGCCTGCTCGTGGCAGACGGCTCCAGGGTACTGCTCGTCGACCCCGAGAGCGCTGCGACGATAGAGCTATACCGGTCGGAGCGCAAGAGGCCGCGCATCCTGTCTGCGGCGTTCGATGCCAACGGCGAACTTATGGCGGCCGACTTCGACGCCTCCGAGATCGCCTACCTATCGGACCCGGCCTCCAGGTTCGCCGGGCTGTCGGTCGAGGTCGGCAGGGTGTACTCCGACTCCTTCCCTCGCGTCAGCCTCGACGTTACCGTCAAGGATAGGCACGGCAGGCCTGTCACGGGGCTCGGCTACCCGAACTTCTATATCTCGGAACTCGTGAAGACCAAGGAACGACGCGTCGAGGGAGATAAGCCCGTCGATTATATCGCTTCGTCGATACGTCCGGCTGGCGAGCTGTCGTTCGACGGCTCGCTCGACCAATCGAGCGGCATCGACCTGACCTTCCTCCTCGAGGGTTCTCCCCAGCTCTCACCGATGCGGCTCGAGGCGAGGGACGCCGCCTACGCCGTCTACGAGTCGCTCGGCGGCGGGACGGATTCGATGGCCAGGCTCGTCGTGGCCGGCCGCGTCGCCCAGCCGCCTTCCGCCGCCAACGTCGCGGCCATAGGGGCGGCGGCCCTCGGCTACGAGCCATCGTCGGACTGGCGCTTCGATTCGGGCCTTCGGCTCGCGGCAGGCACCCTGTTCGGCTCGTCCAGGCGCAAAGCCGTGGTCTACCTAGGCACCGGCTCGGTCAACGAGCCATACCTGGACGGATCGTCACTCGCCGAGCTCGCATCGCTTCTCGAGAATAACTGCATCTCGCTCTACGCCGTTATCGTCGGCAAGGGAGGCCCGTCCGAGGCCCTGTCCTTCCTGGTCGAACGGAGCGGCGGCTCGGTGTACCGGGCCGATAGGCCAGAAGGGCTGGCGGTCGTCACAGCCAGTATCCGCCAGGCCCGAACGGGCCGCTACCGCCTATCCTACCTATCGTCAGCGGACGATGGCTTCGGCAGGAGCTACCTGCCGTTCAGTGTGGAGGTCTACCTACGCGACAGGTCCGGGAAAGACGAGGGCGGATTCTTCGCGCCGATCCGATAGTTTCTTTATCGCCCGGCTTGACGCGCTCCCGTTCGTTCTGTATAGTAGCGCTCGTTCGGCGCCATCTTAGCTCAGTTGGCAGAGCGCGTGACTTGTAATCTCGAGGTCCCCGGTTCGATTCCGGGAGATGGCTCAAGAAAGTCCGGTGGCGATCGGATTTACCCTGGAGAGATTCCCGAGTGGTCAAAGGGGGCAGACTGTAAATCTGTTGGCTAAGCCTTCGAAGGTTCAAATCCTTCTCTCTCCATCCTTCAAGGACCGCCGTACGGCGGTCCTTCTTCATATGCGAGGACTTCGATGAACCAATCGTTCTGGCACGAGGGGCTACGCTTCGAGTGCGCCAGGTGCTCAGCGTGCTGCAGGTACGAGCCGGGGTATGTCTTTCTATCAGCCGACGACCTGCGACGCCTACACGCGCGTTCGGGGCTTCCGTTCAGGGCGTTCGTCGGAGCGTTCCTGCGTACCGTCGACATCGGCACGGGGCTGGCGATTTCATTGAAGGAAAAGCCGAATAATGATTGTATACTATGGAGCGACGGAGGCTGCGCCGCGTACGAGTCGAGACCGATACAGTGCGCGACGTACCCCTTCTGGCCAGGCATCCTCGATAGCCATGATGACTGGCAAGACGAAGGCGGCTCCTGCCCCGGCATCGGCAGGGGGCCGATCATCGGAGCGGGGGAGATAGCCGAGCGGTTCTCTCGCAGAAGGGCGAACCGGACCCTCGTCATACCGTACGGCGCGGCATTGGAGACGATCGATGAAGATTCGCTTTTGGGGAGCCCGCGGCTCGCTTCCGACGCCGCTGACCCCGGCCAAGCTACGTAGCAAGATATCCTCGATAGTCCAGCGCATAACGCCCGCCGACCTGGAGTCGCAGGAGTCGCGGGAGATATTCCTCGCGCGGCTACCCGACTACCTGTTTTCAACCGTCGGTGGCAATACCGCCTGCGTCGAGGTGATCACCTCAGAACCTTGCCGCATCGTGTTCGACGCCGGCACCGGCATCCGTAATCTCGGGAACGAGATCACGGCTCAGCGGAAGCCGGCGGACGTCCACTTGTTCTTCTCGCACTTCCATTGGGACCATATACAGGGCTTCCCGTTCTTCGGGCCAGCCTTCGACCCGAGGACGAGGCTACGGCTGTACAGTCCCGACCCCAGGCTACGCGAGATACTCGAGGGGCAGATGAAGGCGCCGTACTTCCCCGTCAGGCTTGACGACATGGCCGCCGGCAAGGAATTCATCCGGCTCGAGAGCGGCGTCGACATAGGCGGCGTACGCATCATGCACCGCGCGATGAGCCATCCCGGCGGTTGCTATAGCTACGCCGTCGAGGAAGCCGGCAAGAAGGCCATCTACTCGACCGATACCGAGCTCGACCCCAAGGACTTCAATCGGACGCCGGAAAACGAGTCGTACTTCAGGGGCGCGGACGCCCTGATCATCGACGCCCAGTACACGCTCGGCGAGGCGATAGAGAAGCAATACTGGGGCCATTCGTCGTTCAGCCTGGCGGCCGACTTCGCGGCCTCATGGAACATCAAGCGGCTTGTCCTGTTCCATCACGAGCCGGCCTACGGCGACCAGAAGATAGGCTCGATCCTCAAGTCAGCGTCATGGTACCTTAAGCATATCGAAGACCACGGCATAGAGGTGGTCCTGGCGAGGGAAGGCGTAGAGATTGACGTTTAACGCCCTGTACGAGTCTACATTCGAAGTCGAGCTGGCCGGAGCTGAGCTGGCGGGCCTCTACGTCTCGCTGACAGCCGCCGAGGAACGGCTCGACAGGAACCAGCTCCAGGCCCTCGACCGCCTCAGGTCCGTCCTATACGAGAATCTGTCGGTAGAGGAGCTCGAGAGCCTTCCCGGGCTCTATACCGCGGCCGCCGGCCCGGGGGGATCGGCATGAGCCGACGTACCAAGGTCCAGGGAACTGGCGCGGTCGGCAAGGCCGCCAAGGCCGCCTTCGTCGTCGTCGCGCTCCTCGTCATCGCCGCCGTGGCCCTCGGGCTCGGCGTCATCGCGCTGGCGGAACGCTACGACAGGCCGACAGGCGAGGTCGCCGACGAGGGGTTGAGCTTCACGGTGGGGCAGGGGGAGTCGGGCTCGGCCGTAGCCAGGCGGCTCGCCCAGGAACGGGTCATACGTTCCGAGCTACTATTCAAACTGATGATGAAGGCCCGGTCGCTCGAACACTCGCTGAAGGCCGGGACCTACCGCGTCGAAAGCCGCATGAGCGGCAGCGAGATTCTCGGCATGATCGCCGAGGGTCGCCAGGTGCTGCTCCGATTGACCATCCCCGAGGGCGCCACCGTACGCGCCGTGGCGCTCGCCGCGGAGGCCGCCGGGGTCGCGAGCGCCGACGAGGTCTTGGCGGCCTCCGGCGACGCCGGACTGGCCCGATCCCTCGGCGTCGCGGCCGAGACGCTCGACGGCTACCTATACCCGGATACCTACCTGCTGCCCCGCGACGCCGGCGGCGAGGCTCTCATCGAGCTGATGGTCGAGACGTTCAAACGTCGCGTCGCCGAGGCGCTCCCCGAGTCGGCCTCCCTGTCGCCGCAGGAACTGCACGAGAGGCTCATACTCGCCAGCATCGTCGAGCGGGAGTACCGGGTACCGGGCGAGGCGCCGCTGATGGCCAGCGTCTTCTCGAACCGGCTGAGGATAGGCATGGCGCTGCAATCCTGCGCCACCGTCGTCTACGTGATCACCGAGCGCCAAGGCAAGCCGCATCCGAGCAGGATATTCGACCGAGACCTGCGGATCGAGGATCCGTACAATACGTATAAGCACCCCGGGCTACCTCCTAGCCCCATCTGCAATCCCGGCCTTACGGCCATCTCCGCCGCTATCCGGCCTGCTGTATCCGGCTACCTGTATTTCAGGCTCGTCGATGAGGCAACGGGCGAGCACTACTTCTCCGCCACCCTCGACGAGCACGTCAGGGCTGCGTCGCTCGCCGTGAAGCCCATAGGCAGATGAGACGCATCCCGGATCACGTCGTCCAGGATATCGTATCCAGGACCGATATCGTCAGAGTCGTCGGCGAGTACGTGCGGCTCGAGAAGCGCGGCTCGCGCTGGGTCGGCCTCTGCCCGTTCCATAACGAGAAGACGCCGTCATTCGGCGTCAACGAGGAGCGCGGCTTCTTCTTTTGCTTCGGCTGCAAGAAGGGCGGCGACGCCATCACCTTCATCAAGGAAGTCGAGAAATGCGGCTACGTCGAGGCCCTCGAGATGCTCGCCGAGAAAGCCGGCGTCGTCATCTCCTACGAGGGGGACGATGACCCGGAGGAGGCGCGCGCCGCCAAGGAACGCGAGTCGCTCTACGAGCTGTACGAGCGCCTCGCCGGCACCTTCAGGCATTTCATCGTAGCCGACTCGCGCGGCGCCGAGGCGCTCGCGTACGCTCGGCGCAGGGGTCTGCCCGACGAGGTGATCGCCTCGTTCCGGCTCGGCTACGCACCGGCCGAACGATCCTGGCTCTATCGCTTCCTGCGCGGCAAGTCGTATTCGCCCGAATTCCTGGCTCGCTCCGGCCTCTTCTCGAAAAAGTACCCGGAGACGGCCATCTTCTCCGACCGCCTGATGTTCCCGATAGCGGACGCCAGGGGCCGGGTCGTCGCCTTCGGAGGCAGACTGCTGCACGGAGACGGCCCCAAGTACATCAACTCGCCGGAGACGGGTATCTTCAAGAAGCACGACACGCTGTTCGCCCTGCCGGAGGCCGCGCAGGCGATGAGGACCAGCTCGACGGCCATACTATGCGAGGGGTATATGGACGCCATAGCGTTCCACGCGGCAGGGGTCGCCAACGCCGTAGCCCCGCTCGGGACGTCGTTCACCGAGCCACAGGCCGCCCTGCTCAAGCGCTACGCGTCGACCGTCGTCCTCTGCTTCGATACCGACGGCGCCGGGATCGCCGCCGCCGAGAGGGCTATCGGTATCGCGGAGTCCAAGGGCCTGGGCGTCCGGGTGCTCAGGCTCGAGGGTGCCAAGGATCCCGCCGAGATACTGGAAAAAAATGGTCCTGAACGATTGAAAAAGAATGCCGTTTCCACTATAACTTCCGAAGATTTTATATTGGAAAATGCCGCTTCTCGGCTTCGAGCGGGTGATTCGGGGTCTAAAACGGAGGCGTTCGAATATCTTTTCCCATTTCTGGCGAATCTATCGTCTGATATACGGCGAGACTCGCTCATGGTGGCCGCGTCCTCTCGTTTGGGCGCAGATCCCGCTTCAGTCAGGAGCGATTTCATACGATTCTTGGATAAGGGGTCGATACGGAGACACGTCCAGGCTCCCGTCCCTGTAGCCTCGGACGATTTTGCCCCGAGCGCCGACGCCGAGCTTTTGGCCGCCGTCATAGCCAACGCGGAGCTGTTCGAGGCCGCGCGCTCGGAGATAGGCCCGGCGGATTTCGACGATGAGTCGCTCAAGGACGCGTTCATCGTGATGGAGGAGTGCTATAGGAGCGGCGACCAACAGGTAGCCACCGTCGTCGAGCGCCTGACGAGCGCGGGGCTCAAGGAGTTCATACTGCAGAGGATATCCGACGGGGCGTACTCGATCAATCCCGATCGCTTCGTACTTGACGGAGTCCGGCGAGTGAAGCTTAGGGCGCTCGAGGCCCGGAAACAGCGCGTCGTCTCGCGTATCCGCGAGTACGACGCCGAGCGGGACGGCGACGAGCTGTCCCTCAACGACCTTCTCTATGAAAAAATGTATCTAGATGGAGAATTAACCAGGATAAAGGAAGAGCGGCATGGGCGACCTTGAACTCGATCCGGCGATAGCGAAACTACTCGAATACGCGAAGGCCAAGAAGACGATCAGCTTCGACGAGCTGTCGGACTTCCTGCCCGAGGATTACCTGAATTCGGATAAGATAGACGGCGTGCTGGCGCTTCTCGAGAGCAATAACGTGCAGCTCGAGGAAGAAGACCTCCAGATGGAGGAGCCGGCGGAGCCCAAGGAGCATGAGGCGGAGACCGAGCCCGAAGCCTCCTCGACCAAGGAGAAGAAGCGCCTCGTCTACAACGACAAGGAGAGCGCCGTCGACGATCCTATCCGGCTGTACCTCCGCGAGATAGGCAAGAAAAACCTCCTGACCGCCGAACAGGAGGTCGAGCTATCCAAGCAGATGGAGGAAGGCGAGAACATCATCAAGGGGATCATCAAGAAGAGCGGCATGCTGATACCCGAGTTCTTCCAGATATCCGTCAAGGCCAAGCGCGAAGCCGGTTCGCAGCAACGCAAAGAGAATTCGGAGCGCATCGCCGAACGACGCAGGCTCAACCAGTTCTACCGAGATGTACTCCGCGACACCCAGGTCGACCTCAAGTCGTATATGGAGTCGAAGCGGCGCATCGCCTCCCGTGGCGGTGACGTGAAATCCGACGAGAACCTCATACAGGTACGCGACAACCTGCTGGATCGCCTCGGCGAGGCCGACCTGCATCCCGAGGAAATCAACTCCTTCTCGGAGAAGTTCATCAACGCTGCCAAGCGCATCAAGAAGTACCGCCGGGAGCAGGATAGGCTCGAACGTACGCTCCAAGTCGATAACCTGCGCGAGCTACGCGTGCTCGGCAGGAACCTGACTCTCAAGGAGCGCAGGGAACAGATCGAGTCGGACCTCGGCATCAGCTCCGACGAGATCAAGGAGCGCATCAGGCAGATCCAGGTCACCGAGAAGAAGCTCGAGGAGCTCGAGTACTCGTTCGAGAACGACTGCGACGTCATCATCACGATGGCCAAGGAGATCAACCGCGGCCGCAACATGATGAAGAACGCCAAGGATAGGTTGATCAAGGCCAACCTGCGGCTGGTCGTGTCCATCGCCAAGAAGTACACGAACCGCGGTCTCCACTTCTTCGACCTCGTCCAGGAAGGCAACATCGGGCTCATCAAGGCGGTGGAGAAATTCGAATACCGCAAGGGCTACAAGTTCTCCACCTACGCGACCTGGTGGATACGCCAGGCCATAACCCGGTCGATCAGCGACCAGGCCAGGACGATACGCGTGCCGGTGCATATGATCGAGCAGATCAACAAAGTCGTGCGCGAGTCCCGCCAGCTGATGCAGAAGCTCGGCCGCGAGCCGAGCGACGAGGAAGTTGCCCAGCAGCTAGGCTGGCCGGTTTCGCGCGTCAAGAGCGTCAAGAACGTGGCCCGGGAGCCCATAAGCCTCGAGACGCCGATAGGCGAGGACGAAGATAGCCTGCTCGGTGACTTCATCGAGGACAAGGAGATAGAGAACCCGAGCGTGCAGACCGACTACAAGCTGCTTCAGGAGCAGATACGCTCGGTCCTGTCGACGTTGCCCCCGCGCGAGCAGGAGGTACTGCGTATGCGCTTCGGCCTCGACGACGGATACTCCCTGACCCTCGAGGAAGTCGGTCTGTACTTCAACGTGACGCGCGAGCGCATACGCCAGATCGAGGCCAAGGCGCTCAAGAAGCTCCGGCACTTCAAGCGTAGCCAGAAACTACGAGACTACGTCGACCACTAGTCGTCGCGAGCGCGTCGTTGATCTCCGCGCGCCCCGCGTGCTATAATCCCGCGTTACTTGCGAAATTATCCAGGACGAGGTGAAAACATATGCTGATGGAAGAGCTTTTCGAGAGGCTACGAACGTTTCAGGAGCTCCTCATGGAGCGCGTCGCCATCGAAAAGGACGTACGCGAACTCCCCAAGTCCATAGCGGCCCAGGAAGAGGTGCTCACGAGAGCCCGGAAGAGCTACGGTGACAGGAGCTTGCGCCTCGAGGAGACGCAGTCCAGGGTCGGCCAGCTTCGCGCCGAGCTGGCGGACGTTGTAGCCCACAAGGACAAGTCCGAGCAGCAGATGGACTCCATCACGAACCCGCGCGAATTCGAGGCCCTGAACAAGGAGATCACCGAGGCCGGTCTCAAGGAAGACCAGCTGCGTAAGGATCTGAAGCGCGAGGAAGAGAACCTCCGCGAGGCGGAGGTCGAGGTACGCGCCAGCGAGACCCTGATCTCATCCCAGGAGGCCGAGATTGCCGAGAAGCGTGAGCGTATCACGAACGAGGCCGCTTCGATGTCCGCCAAGGTCGAGAAGCTCAAGCGTGACGAGGCCAAGACCACCGCTGAAATAGACCCGGAGGTCGTGTTCAAATTCGAGCGCATCATCAAGTCGAAGCAGGGCGTCGGTATCGTACCCGTCAAGGGCGTCGTATGCTCCGGATGCTCGATGATACTGCCGGCCCAGTTCGTCAACGAGGTCAGGCAGAGCGATAAGATCGTATTCTGCCCGTACTGTTCTCGCGTGCTGTTCTATCAGGAAGGCGACGAGTCGCAGGAAGACATGATCGTCGATATAGAATCCGGCTCTCTGGCCGATCTGGACGATTTCGGCGATGAGTCCGACGAGGAGTACGATGACGAGTCCGACGACGAGTCCGACAAGGATTCGATGCCGGACTCGGACGACTAGGGTAGTATAGGGACGGACCGGGCCGCCGCCGCGTTAGCCCCCGGGCTGGCGCGGAGGAAAGTCCGGGCTCGATAGGGCGCGACGCCGGTTAACGACCGGGAGCGCGGCCGGTGACGGCCGCGCGACAGATAGCGCAACAGAAAGCGAACCGCCGGCGCCGAAAGGCGCGGGTAAGGGTGAAAAGGTGGGGTAAGAGCCCACCGCGTTCGCGGCGACGCGAACGGCACGGCAAGCCTCGTCGCGAGCAAGGCCGAACAACGGAGGCGCGGCTCGCGCCGCGCCTCGACCGCGAGGTCGAGGCGACACTCCGTGGGTAGGTCGCGGAAGCCAGGGGAGCGATCCCCGGCGCAGATGGATGGCGGCCGCCGCGAAAGCGGTACAGAACCCGGCTTATAGGTTCGTCCCTTTTTTTGCTTTAATTGACTATAGCGGCGCTGGCGTGATACAACGAACCGAGTAGTATGAACGATACATCCTTCGGCACCGCCAGAACTACCGACCCATATCTACGGAAGCGCAGGCGTCGCAGGTTGGTCATAGGCTTGGCAGTCATGCTCGGCGTAACGGCCACCGCCGTAGGCGTATCCTTGTGCGTATCGGCCATCGCGACGGCGCGCTCGTCGCCTAAGGTTAGCCAACAGGACGTCCTCGCCCTCTGGGCCTCCAAGGATTATCTAGCGGTCGCCCAGGCCTGCGAGGCGTCGCTATCTGTCGCCCCCCTCGATCCGTTCTATCTGCTTTTCGATGGATTCGCGTCCTTCTACCTGGGCCTGGCCGAGACCGACGGTGAGCTACGCGGGGTCAAGATGGACGAGGCTATTTTCTCGATCCGCAAGGCGCTCATTTCGCCCAAGCTACCTTTGCGCCCCGAAGCGGCGTATGTGCTCGGCAAGGCCTACTATCACAAGGGCGTCGATTACTATAACGAGGCCATAGACTTCCTGAACGAATCGACGTCTTTCGGTTACTATCAGGCCGATACCTGGGAGTACCTGGCCCTGGCCGCGCGCGGCGCCGGACGCCTGGCCGAGAGCCTCCAGTACTTCGATAAGGCCGTCGAGCTCAAGCCAGACTCGCCCGAGCTGTCCCTGGCCGCGGCGGCGGCCTTCGTCGAAGCCGGCGACGCCGCGAAGGGCGAACGGCTCGCCGCAGCCGCCCTCGAATCGACGAGCGACGATTTCCTGGCCGAGCGTGGCCGCTTCCTGTTGGCCGACATCTACCGCGGAAACGGCCGCCCGGACGACGCGCTAGCGCAGTACGAGGCGATCAAGGCCCTGAACGGCGAGTCGGCCGACGCCTGGTTCTACGAGGGACTCGTCTATAGCGAGGCCGGCGACCCGATCAAGGCGAGGGCCGCGTGGCGCAAGGCCGTGTCCATAGACCCGATGCACACCGCGGCTCGGCAGAAACTATCAGAACGTTCGTGATGGATAACCGCAGTAAGGAGCGCATATAATGGCGAAACGCAAGTTCTTTGACTCGCTGTCGATGGATATAGGAATCGATCTCGGCACCTGCAATACGCTCGTTTATGTGCGAGGCAAGGGCATAGTCATCAACGAGCCGTCGGTCGTCGCCGTGGAGCGCGGCACGAAGCGCGTCATAGCGGTAGGCTCCGACGCCAAGAAGATGCTGTGGAAGACCCCTGGAAACATCATAGCCATCCGCCCGCTACGCGACGGAGTCATCGCCGATCCCGACACCACTGAGAAGATGATCAAGTACTTCATCCAGAAGGTCATCCCGAGGCGCTGGTTCATCAAGCCGCGCATGGTCATCGGTATCCCGACCTGCATCACCGAGGTGGAGCGACGCGCGGTCGTCGAGGCGGCCTACAAGGCCGGCGCTCGCGAAGTCGAGGTTCTGCCCGAGTCGCTTGCGGCCGCCATCGGCTCGGACATTCCGATACACGAGCCGGCCGGCCATATGATATGCGACATCGGCGGCGGTACCACCGAGATATCGGTCATCTCCCTCAAGGATCTCGTGGTGACGAACGCGATACGCATCGGCGGTGACGAATTCGACGAGGCCATCATCAAGCATATCCGCGCCGCTCACAACCTGATCATCGGCGAGCAGACGGCCGAGAGGCTCAAGATCGAGATAGGCAACGCCAGCCCCGACAAGGTTATCGAGAAGGTCGAGATCAAGGGTACCGACGCCATAACCGGCCTGCCTCGTAGGCTCGAGATCGACTCGGTCGAGGTGCGCGAGGCGCTCCAGGAGCCTGTCAACCAGATCGTCGAGGAAATCAAGAAGACGCTCGGCCAGACCCCGCCCGAGCTGGCCGCCGACATCGTCGAGCGGGGCATCGTAATGGCCGGCGGCGGATCGCTCCTCAAGGGACTGCCGCGCCTGATAGCCAAGGAGACCGGCGTCCCGGTCATACTGGCCGAACGCCCCCTCGAGTGCGTTGCCATAGGCGCAGGCAAGTACTTCGAAGCCATCGCCGACGTAGACGTCGCCTTCGGCTCCGCCGCTTCGATGAACCTATAACGGGCATGGCAGCACGCGAACGGCGAGCCCCGCGGCGCGCGATCGGTTCCGCGCTCTTCATGGCCGTCTCGCTTATCACGCTCGTCGTCTCGACTCGTAGCCTCGCGGGTATGCCGGAGCGCGTTGGCTTATCGGTGCTCTCCTTTGTGCAGCGCGGCTTCGACAGCGTCGGAACGTTCGTCTCCGATACGGTCAACAGCATCGCCGAGCTACGCCGACTCGAGAAGAACTACGACGACCTCCTGGCCAGGCTCGAGACGCTCAGCACGGTCGAGCGCAGTTATACGGACCTGAAACGCGAGAACGAGAGACTGCGCGAGCAGCTCGGCTTCAAGAACGACTCCGCGTACGTAGCCATTTCGGCCAAGATAATCGCGCGCGATCCTGAAAACCTGTACTCAACCTTCGTGCTCGATAAGGGCTCTACGAACGGCATAGCCAAGAACCAGGCGGTCGTAGCCTACCAGGACGGCGCCGAAGGCCTCGTTGGCAGGGTCATAGAGGTGGGGCGCACCAGCTGTGTCGTCTCTCCCATCTACGACAGCTCCGCGTACGTGGCCGTCAAGCTGGAGCGATCGCGCTACGACGGTATAGCCGTAGGCTCCGGCTCGGACGAGGCGCCGATCATCGTACGCTACGTTAAGAAGCGCGCTAAGGACGAGATACAGTACGGTGACCTGGTAGTTACGAGCGGCATGCAATCCCTGTACCCGCCGGGCATCGGCGTCGGCCGGGTCACGATGATGCGGGACCTCGACTACCTGACGTCGCTCGAGCTCGGTATGGAGCCCCTGATCGACTTCGGCCGCATCGAGTACGTATTCGTCGTCCAGCAGAACAGACCCGATAGCGCGGGAAGCGCGGAGAGCGATAGATGATACGAAGGTGGCTCGCTTCGCTCGCCCTTGTCTCACTCCTCATAGTCGTGCAGTCGACCTGGCTGGGGGTCATAGCCGTCTACTCGGTACTGCCCGACTTGTCGTTGATCGCCGTCGTATATATAGCCTTCAAGAGCCCGAACCTGCAGGGCCAGGGCGTCGGCTTCGTCGCCGGCCTCCTCCAGGACGGCATAAGCGCCGCGCCGTTCGGTCTCAACGCGTTCGTGAAAACGGCCGTGGCCTGGCTGGCCAATCTGCTATCGGGCAAATTCTATATAGACCGCCTGCTCATGCCGGCTCTCTTCGGTTTCTCGATGACCCTCGCCAAGGCGGCGTACCTCGCGGTCCTAGCATCGCTGTTCTCGGGCAAGATAACCGGTTACGATTTCCTCGGATCGACTCTCTGGATCGAGGCGGCCTATAACGCTGTTGTCGCGCCGTTCATGTTCATGCTACTCGGATTCCTCGACCGCTTCATCGTGCCCCGGGACGCCCGATAGTATGGGCGACCATATCACCTCGGGCCGCCGGAACGAGCCCGTCCGCGTAGCGTTGCTGATAGCCCTCGCGGCCGTCGTGTTCGTCGCGTACTCGTCGCACCTCTTCTACCTGCAGGTCATACGCGGCGGCGAGTACCAGAAGAAGGCCGTCACGATAGCCAGGAAGATCGAGCGCTTGCCGGCCCAGCGCGGCGAGATATACGACCGCAACTACAACCTGCCGCTCGTGTTGAACGTCGACTCGTTCGCGCTCGTCGTCGTTCCCGCCGAGATTCCGGCGGACCTGCGCGATACCGTCTTCGCCAAGCTCGCGTCCGTGCTCGAAGAGCCGATAGACGAGATCAGGCGGCGTATCCCGCCCTCGTACTACAGGCTGTTCCAGCAGATAGAGGTAGCATCGTCCGTGGGCCAGGACGTGATCGTCCGCATATCCGAGCGCATCGACGAGTTTCCCGGCGTCTCGTGGTACTCGCGGCCCAAGCGCAATTACCTGGAGACAGGTAGCTTCTCCCATATCATAGGCTATGTCGGCGACATATCGCGCGATGAGCTCAAGCTATACTACAACCGCGGTTATCAGGCCGGAGACATCATCGGCAAGGCCGGCATCGAGCGTCAGTACGACAGCCTGCTGCGCGGTACCGATGGACGCCAGTACAAGACCGTCGACGTGCGCGGGCGCCGCGTCGACGCTGAGCTTCGCGACGTCGACCCGCCGATGATGGGTAAAAACGTCGTCTTGACCATCGACCGCGCCACTCAGATACTGGCCGAGAAGTCGCTCGGGGAGCGCATCGGCTCCATCGTCGTCCTGAAGCCGGCCACCGGGGAGATACTCGCCCTCGTCTCCTATCCGTCCTTCAATGCCAACCTCATAGTAGAGAAGGGCGGCAACAACGAGTACGCCAGGCTGCTCAACGACCCGAGAACGCCGCTCATCCAGCGGACCATCCAGTCTAACTATCCACCCGCCTCGACCTTCAAGACTATCATGACCGCCGCCATCATCGAGGAGAAGGCCATCCCGCTCGACGAGAAGATCGTCTGCCATGGGGAGATCAGCTACGGCGACCGCGTCTTCCGCTGCCACATACGCAAGCCGGGCCACGGCCCGCTCGACCTGGCCGGGGCCCTGGCCGAGTCGTGCGACGTGTACTTCTGGGAGGTGGGGCGCGACCGCCTCGGCATCGAACGCGTCGTATCCTACGCGATGGAATTCGGCTTCGGGCAGGCGACCGGCATAGACCTTCCCGGCGAGGTCGGGGGCTTCGTACCGACCCCGCAATGGAAGGAGCGCCGCTTCCATGAGAAGTGGCTCGGCGGCGACACGCTGAACCTGGCCATCGGACAGGGCTTCATGCAGACGACGCCGCTCCAGCTGGCCGACATGATGGCCATGGTGGTCAATGACGGCGTCATCTACAGGCCGCACCTCCTCAAAGAGGTGCGCGACCCGCGCGACGGGTCCATCGTTACCCGCGTCGTGCCCGAGGTGCTTACCGCTTCGAGCATTTCCAAGGAGACCTTCAAGACAACGAAGGAATACTTGCGCGGCGTCATAACCGAGGGCACGGCGCGCTATCCGGTCAACACCAAGGCGGTCACGGTAGCCGGTAAGACGGGGACGGCCGAGGTGGGTCTGGCCGACCGATGGCACTCCTGGTTCGTCGGGTACGGACCGGTCGACGCCGCCGATCCCGACGACGTCATCGTCGTCGTCGCCATGATAGAGGCGGCCAACCCCTGGGAATGGTGGGCGCCCTACGCGACGAACCTCGTATTCCAGGGCTATTTCGCCGGGCAGACCTACGAAGAGGCAGCGGCCCAGCTAGGCCTGCTCGGCCGCTCGATGCCGATAGGGCAGAGGATGGAGTGATGGCGTCGATTAGGAAGCTGTTTTCGTCCATGGACTGGACCATACCGATAGCTATTGTGATACTGATGGTCATCGGCGTACTGTTCATCTATTCGTCCGGAGTGACGAGCGCCGGAGACCTCGTCTCGACCGAGTACGCAAAGCAGATTGTGTGGGCCGCCACGGGCCTGGCCTTGCTGGTCGCGTGCTCGCTCGTTGACCTCAAGCGCGTCTCCGACTATATACCGATCGTCTACGGGCTCTCCCTGGCCCTGCTCGCCTATACCCTGGCCTTCGGCAAGGTCGTGAATGGCGCGCGCTCCTGGCTAGGCATCATAGGCGACTACGGCATCCAACCCTCCGAGTTCGTCAAGATAACCTCGGCCCTGTTCCTGGCTCGCTACCTCGACCGTAGCGTCCACGAAGCGTCGACGATCAAGCGCTTCGCCCTATCGTTCGCCATCATAGCGATACCGATGGGCCTCATACTGATGCAGCCCGACTTCGGCACCTCGCTCGTGTTCGTGCCGCTCTATCTGGCCATGGCCTTCATCGGCGGAATCAATAAGCGCTACCTCCTGTCGTTCATTCTCGTCGGGAGCATCGGTATCGTGCTCACCGTGATGCCCCTCTGGCAGACGCTCATCGCGTCGGAGCAGTCCATCTTCCTGCGTATCTTCTACGAGAAGCCCTACGACTACTACATACTGCTCATGCTCGTCTTGGTGGCGGCGCTCTCGCTGCTCGGCTTCAGGTTCTTCAAGAAGCGCTACTACTACTGGCTGGCCTACGGTTCGGCTATCGGCTCGCTCGGCCTGGCCTTCTCACTGGCCGGCCAGCGCCTCCTCAAGGACTACCAGGTCAAGCGGCTGATCGTATTCCTCGACCCGAGTATCGACCCGCTCGGATCGGGCTGGAACATACTCCAGTCCATCACCGCCATAGGCTCGGGCGGCGTCGCCGGCAAGGGTTTCCTACAGGGGACTCAGAGCCATTATCGCTACCTGCCTCAGCAGAGCACCGACTTCATCTTCAGCATCATCTCCGAGGAGCTCGGGTTCATCGGCGGCATCGTCATATTCGGGCTCTTCTTCTATATCCTCGTGCGTCTGGCGCTATCAATGCGCAAACTGCGCGACGTGGCTTCCAGCTCGTTCGTCGCCGGCGTCTTCGGCATCATCTTCTTCCATTTCATGATTAACGCCGGCATGGCGATGGGGGTTATGCCGATCACCGGCATACCGCTCCTATTCCTGTCTTACGGCGGGTCGTCGCTGTGGAGCATCTGCATAGGGGTGGGACTATGCCTCGGCGTCGGGGCCAGGAGGTACGACTCTTGAGCCGCGTAGATCCATGCACGTTGTTCAAGACCGAGCTACCCAAGATAGCCAAGCCGGCGAGGTATCTGGGCGGCGAGAGCGGCTCGATCGCCAAACCCGACGCGCCGTTCAGGATGGTCCTGTGCTTCCCAGACCTGTACGAGATAGGCATGGCCAACAACGCGATGCGTATCCTGTACGCCGGGCTGAACGGCTTGGACGGCGTCGCCTGCGAGCGCGTGTTCGCGGTCGCCGCCGATTACGAGCGGCTACTGCGCGAGTCAAGGACCCCGCTCTACGGCCTCGAGACGGGTACGCCCGTCTCGTCGTTCGATATCCTCGGTTTCACAGTCGGCTACGAGTTGGCCGCCACGAACATCCTGTCGGTGCTCGACCTGTCGGGCGTGCCGCTACGCTCGGCCGACCGAACGGACGAACATCCGATAGTCATAGCCGGTGGTCCTGCGATTACGAACCCGACGCCGTATTCGGCCATCCTCGATGCCGTATGGATAGGAGAGGCCGAGGGGGCTTTTTTTAGCCTCGTCGCCGAGCTCGCGGAACTTAAGCGGAACGGTGCCGGCCGCGGCGAGCTGCTCGCGAGGCTCCGCGATGAAAGATCGTTTTGGATGCCAGCGGCGTTCGGCACGCCCCCTAAGAAAGCCGTCCGAGCGATCTACGACGGTTTCACCGAGGCTCCCTATCGTTATGCCTTTCCGATGCCCGTCGTCAAACCGGTCCAGGACCACGGCGTCGTCGAGATCATGCGCGGCTGCCCGAACGGTTGCCGCTTCTGCCATGCCGGCTACTTCTATCGCCCCCGCAGGCTCCGCTCTCCGGAACGTATCCTCGAGGAGGTCGAAGCCCAGGTGCTCGAGGCCGGTCACCGCGAGATCAGCCTGTCGTCGCTATCGTCGGGCGACTACCCGGGCATCGCACCCCTCGTCGCCCTGCTCAATAAGCGCTGGTCCGGGTACGGCGTGTCCTTCCAGCTACCGTCGCTCAAGGTCGAATCGTTCCCGCTCGAACTCATCGAGGACCTGTCCGGTACCCGCAAGAGCGGCCTGACCTTCGCGGTCGAGACGCCGCTCGAGCAATGGCAGATGACGTTGAACAAGCGCGCCGGCATCGAGAAGATCAGCCGTATACTTGCCGAGGCGGAGAAACGCGGCTACCGAGTAGCCAAATTCTATTTCATGGTGGGGCTGCCGCTACCGGACGCGGGCGTGTCCGAGGTAGAGGCCATCGTCTCGTTCATCGGCGAATTGCTAGCCGTCGCCCCTACGATCAAGCTCAACCTGACCGTCGCGACGTTCGTGCCAAAACCGCATACGCCTTTCCAATGGAGCCCACAGCTCGGCTACGTCGAGGCCGCGTCAAGGATCTATGCCGTCAAGGATGCGTTCAAGTCCAACGCCCGCGTCAAGGTCACCTACCACACGCCGTTCCTTTCCTGGCTTGAGGGTATCGTCTCCCGGGGAGACGAGCGTGTCGGAGAACTCCTCATCGACGCCTATCGCCGTGGCGCACGTTTCGATGCCTGGGACGACCTCTGCGATAAGGATACCTGGAAGGCGGCGCTCGAGGCCGCCGGAGAGTCGGCCACGCGCCATATGTCCGGCTTCGACGAAGCCGCCGAGCTTCCGTGGTCGGACGTATCGCTGCGGGTATCCCAGAAGTTCCTCCTCGATGAGCTGAAACGCTCCAGGGACTCGTCGCTGACCGCGGCTTGCGCCGACGCCTGCTCTGACCGCTGCGGCTCCTGCGATAGCTCACTGAGCGTGGGCGGTGACGACGAAATACTTGAGCGGATCGCGGCCTTATCCAAGGCCGCGGACCTCGGATCGCTCGACGCGCCCGTAGCCGCCGGCCGCCCGCTGGCTACTCGTCGCGTCCCGGCTCAGGGAGACCGGTATCGGTTGTTCTTCCGGTATGCGAAGGAGGGCAGGGCGGCCTTCTTCGCGCACCATGAACTCCAAGCCATGCTCAGCTCCGCCATCGACCGCGCCGGTGCTCCGATAGCGTACTCCGAGGGCTTCAACCCGATGCCTCGCCTCGAGATCTCCGAGCCCATGTCCCTCGGTTTCGAGTCGAGCGACGAGTACGGCTCCGTCATATTGACCGGCCGGCTCCCGGTCGATCCCTCCGACGTAGCGTCTGCCGCCAACCGCCTCCTGCATGGAGACCTCAGGATACTCGAGGCCTATACGCTGCTATGCCAGGATGGCAAGAAGTTCCCATCCCTGTCTTCCGTCCACTGGGGTTCGCGCTACAGCGTCGATCTCCTGAGTACCGGCTTGGATCCGAGGCTGCTCGCATCAGCAGTACGGAAACGTATACAGTCCGATACGAGGCTTGCCGATGCCACCGTCGGCGTCGATGGCGATGTCGTGACGCTCTTGCTGCCATTCACGGGCAAGCGCGAGTTAGGCCTGCCGGCGCTCTTCGAGGATGCGTACGGATTCTCGATCCGCGAAGCCAGGATATCGGTCCGTCGTTCTGCCCAGTACGCCAAGTCGGCCGACGGCGGTGTCGAGACGTACACCGATCGCTACTCGCAATACCGATGCTAGTCAACGCCGCATAAGCTTCGTGACAGGTATGCGGCATAATGGAAGGCGAGCTGGTAGACAGAATATACATTATCGGAAGTCGTCAGTATTCGATAGGGCCACGGTCAAGCGATCCCTGGACTCGTCCCTATCGCTAGAACGATAGCCTTAGCCTGCCGATCGAGATGGCGTCTCCGAAGAGGTTGCTGAAGTCGTTCAAGTCTATACCATAGGCCGCCGCGTAGAATTGGACGTAATAATAGTCGTCGGTATCGTTCGTGCTCGACCTATAGTCAGCGGCGCCCGGCTTGGGTTCGTCGAGGAACGTCAGGTACGCATTGTCCGACCCGGTCTCTGCCCGCCTGATCACGTAGGAGCGGACGATACTGGCGGTAGCCACGTCGACGATCGTCAAGTACGGTTCCCTGGCGCCGCCAGAAGGCAACTCCACGGTTATATAGTAATCGTCCGTCAGGTAGTCTTTATGGATAGTCGGCAAGGACGACTCTCCGTTCAGCACGAGCCGCTGATAACCAAGGTACGACGACGAGGCCAGATACGTCTCCACCGAAGCCCCCGGCACCGCGTCGTCGTCCGCCTGCCGTGCCGCGATGTAGTTGCGATCGACGTCAGCCGCGGCAGCGTTAGCGTAGATCTTGTAGTAGATGACTAATCCGAAATACTCGTCCTCGTCCGAGTACGGGCCCAAGAACACCATGCTCGAGATGTCGTCGTTCGATCGGCTCGTCGTGACGAGCGCGAGGTACGCGATCGTGTCGATGCCGCACGAGCTTAGCCCCAGCGCGGCGGCGAGCACTACGCAAAGCGCGGCGAAGAGCGACCACGCCGAAGTCCGGGAAGCGATACCTCTCAAACCGATCCTTCCATTACTATTTTACTGCGGCCTTGGCTGGCGGCTCGATAGATTCGAGGCAGTCGATCAGCTCGTAGATGAGCACCGGCTTGTTCTTGCCCTTGACGCGGATGTTGTCCAGTTCGCGTACCACGAACTTGTCCCGTACGTGCGCATAGGTGTATTCGCTGATGATGATGCGCGTCCCGTATTCCTTGTTCGTAGCCTCGAGCCTCGAACATAGGTTCACGTTGTCGCCCATCAGCGTGTAGTTCATGCGTTGCTTGGAGCCCATGTTCCCGACAGTCATGATGCCCGTGTTGATGCCGATGCCGATATGTATATGCTTGGCCTCGGGCCAGCCGGCGTTCAGCTCGTCGAGCACGCGCATCTGTTTGAGCGCGCACTTGCAGGCCAGCTCGGCGTGATTCTGCAGCGGCAGAGGCGCGCCCCAGAACGCCATCATCGCGTCACCGATATACTTGTCGAGCGTGCCCATGTAGTCTATCGCCAGGTCGGTCATCGCCGAGAAATAGACATTCAGGTGGTTGACCAGCTCCTGGGAGGTCATGTTCTCCGAAAGCGTCGTGAAACCCCGTATGTCGGAGAAGAATACGGTCAGATCCTTGTCGACGCCGCCGAGCTCGGGCGGGTCGTTGGCCAGCTGATCGACCACCCTCGGGCTCAGGTACTTGCCGAACGTTTCGCGTATCTGCCGTTTGTCGCGCTCCTCGGTGAACACCCGGTAGACGACCACCGATATGAAGGTGAACCCGGCCGCGAGCGAGGTCATCGAGAAGTTGATCAGGTAGGCCCTCGAGTCGAAGGCGTAGTTGACCCCGTAGAAGTACGCGGCGACGGCGCCGAGCGTGATGAAGAAGCCGGCGATGGCCGGTAGCCTGGAACTCAGGAACGCGAGCAGGAGGATCGCGGCGCCGAGTATCGCCAGGTCGACCCATACGGGCGCCTGATGGATAAAGTTATCCATCAGGATGGTGTTAAGGGCGTTGGCATGCATCTCGATGCCGTACATAATGCCAAGCGGCGTCGGCTTCTCGTCCTCGGCGACGCCCGCGGCGAAGGCCCCGACCATCAGGATCTTATCCTTGACCGCCAGGGTCCGGCGCCAGGTGGCCGGATCCGAGCCGGGAGCGCGATTGGCGTAGGACGAGTACGAGCGCACCGGGAAGGTTTGGACGCCGTCGGAAGTCGGGCTGGATCGGGGCCCCATGAAGTTGACGATCATCTGACCCTGCTCGTTGATAGGGATGCGTATCTCCGGCAGGGTCCTACGCCGCCCGGCCGCCACGAGGTTTCCGTCGGCGTCGAACTGGTCTGGCTC
Source organism: Spirochaetota bacterium (assembly GCA_029560805.1). GTDB lineage: Bacteria > Spirochaetota > Spirochaetia > Treponematales > UBA12059 > SZUA-370. The sequence continues at coordinate 22,280 of JAKQKE010000294.1, read as the reverse complement.
CGTCTGGATGGCGTAGTCCACCAGCTCGCCGGTATCGGGGTCGACTACCTTTGGCGAAGGGATCAGGATATGCGAGCCTATGACGACTTCGACCTCGTCGAGCGAGCGATGGAAATAGTTCAGGGCCAGCGATAGGGTTATAGCCGGCACGAAAGTGTCGCGATACCGCCTGACGACGTAGTAGCTATCGTCGGGAGTGCCGTCCATGTCGTCGTCCACTATCCGTAATGGGGCCTCGTCGCCCATGCGATCCTTCAGCTTGGCGAGCGTCGCCTCGGTCAGGGGCGTATCGATGTCGTGGTAGCCTCCCCTATCGTCCTGCCATGACAGCCGCTCGAACGACGCCTCGTCGACGGCGTAGCCCGGCCGTAGCTCGTCGAGCCGGAGCGTCTCCACCAGCACGCTCGAGCGCAGCACGAGGGGCTGGCGACGATAGACCTGGTCGGAGTCGGACATGAAGTTGGCGTGGCCGTAGCCTGAAGCCGCCCTGGCGAAGGGCTCGAGCGGCGGCTCGTAGCCATAGAAGGCCACGAGCTTCTTCCAGTCGCCCTTAACATTCTTGATGGACCCGGAGCCGTCGTAGAGGGCCCGCTGCCTGACGGTCATCGGGTCGCCCTCCTGTACGGAGCCGTACGGCGACAGGACGGTCTCGAGGAAGACCCTGCCCGATTCGCCGATGGCGTCGGCCAGCAGGGCATCGTTCGTCGGATCAGAGTCCTCCTCGATGAAGAACACATCCACGAACAGGGAACTCTCCCGATTTTCCTGGGCCTTGATGCGCGAGAACGCGTTGATCAGGTCCGCATGCCGTGTCCTCGAGAACGGCCACTTACCGTATTCCGCGAGGGTCTTCTGATCGATGCCCAGGATCAGGATGCTATCGGAGATTTGGAGGTTCTGGTGGGAAAGCACCGCGCCTTCCTGGATGGCCTTTGATTCCTTGGTCGTCTTAAGCCTGAAATGCGAATCGAGGATGGGCCCTTCGAGGTTCTGGAAGATACGGGTCGAGAAGTACAGCAAGGAAAAGACGCCGAAAATCAGCACGGCTATGACGAAGGAAAACCGTTTCGCCTCCAGGATTCGTGAGCGCTTCCTCGGCATGATGAGCCCTCCAGCAACGTGTTCGGATCTGATATGAAAAACGGTCCATAAACGGCGGAAGCCCGGCCATCCGGCCGGGCTTCCGCGGCACTTCGCCGGGGACGCGTTAGTCGGCGAGCCCTCGAGACTTCAGCAGAATTATACGGGCATGAGCGATCTTTGTCCAATCGCTTTCGGTGCCGGTGGCGATGAGACGGGTATAGGCTTCCATGGCCTCTCCGTAGCGCTTCATATTCTCATAGATGCGGCCGATCGATAGCGTGACGCGGCCGATGGCGGGGGCCGAGGGATACTCCGTCGCGGCGCGCTGCAAGTACGACAGGGCGGCCTCGTTGTCGCCTCGATCTTCGGCCACGCTGGCGGCGTTGGCGAGCGCGACTGGCGCCAAGTGCGACTTGGGAGCCCCGGCCGCGGCGGCCAGGTAGGCTTTCTCCGACCCGGGCAGGTCGCTCATGGCGAACAGTAACTCGGCCTTAATCATGGAGGCCCGGCCGGCGGCGTACAGCTTGCCGTACTTGGCGGCGACGGCGTCGGCCTGCGCGGTCAGTTCCGCACCCTTGGCGGTACGGGCCTCGCCCTCCAGCGCGTTCCAGTCGGCGAAGCCGGCCTCGAGGGCCTCGAGGGCGACGGTGGACTTCTGGAGTCTGTCGCTCGAGACGATGGAGTAGACCCCGAGGGCGACGATGGCGACCAGTATCGCAACGCCGACGACTAACAGCCCGACGCGATTGGCGCGTATGAAATCACCGAGCCTCTCGGCGAACTTTACCTCATCCTTGGGGGCCGCCTGAGTCGCGGACGTGGCCCCGATTTCCTTAGAGCTCATAGATGCTTACTCCTTAGGGTTTGCTATGGCGAATTCTTTGATCAAGCGGGACAGGTACGTCCTCTGAATGTCGAGTACCTTCGAGGTCTCGGTCTGGTTCCAGCCGTGCTCCTCGAGTGCGCTCGCTATGAAATGCTTCTTGAAGATGGCCAGTGCGTCCTTGAGACTCTTGCCGCGGTACTCGTCGCGTCCGGTATCGGCGTCGCCTATGAGCAGATCCCTCGCGCCTATCGATTTCTCCTTGGCGATGACGACGGCTCGCTCTACGGCATTCTCGAGCTCGCGGACGTTTCCCGGCCAGGGGTACGACAGCATGTGCTCGATAGCCTGGTCGGTGAAGCCGGTAAACTGCTTCTTGGTCTCGCGGGAGAATTTCTTGAGGAAGAACTCGGCCAGGGCCGGTATGTCCTCCTTGCGCTGCCTGAGAGGCGGCACGTAGACGGGCAGGACGTTCAGGCGGTAGTACAGGTCGCTACGGAACTCGCCGCGCTTAACCTGGGCGTCGATGTCCCGGTTGGTGGCGGCGACGATGCGCACGTCGACCGTGACCGTATCGCTCGAGCCTACCCGCTCGTAGGTCTTCTGCTGCAGCACGCGCAGGAGTTTGGCCTGCAGCTTGAGCGGGAGGTCGCCTATCTCATCGAGGAAGATGGTGCCGCCATCGGCCAGCTCGAAGCGGCCGCGCCGGTTCTGCACGGCGTCGGTGAACGCGCCCTTGACGTGCCCGAACAGCTCGCTCTCGAGCAGTCCCTCGGGTAAAGCCGCGCAATTGACACGCACGAAGGGTTTATTCTTGCGATTCGACCTCAGGTGCACCTGCTCCGCAATAAGCTCCTTGCCGACGCCCGACTCGCCGAGTATCAGCACGGACGAGTCGGTCTTGGCGACCCTATCGATGAGATCGAGCTTCTCGATGATATCCGGGCTCTTGGCTATCAGTACGTGGTAGCCCTTGTCCGTCGATATCTGATCGCGTAGGTAGCCGATCTCCTCGCGGGCCTTCTCCAGGTACTTCGCGTTCTCGATGGCGATCGCAGCCTGTACGGCGAAAATCTCCAGCCACTGGAGGTCGCTCTGGGTAAAATATTTCTTATCCTTCTTGTTGATGATCTCGAAGAGGCCTACGCATTTCTCGCGAACCACCATCGGAACCGCGAGGATGCTATACGTCGGGAAGTCGATGGATTTAGAAATGTCTCCGTAGAAACGGGAGTCCGTCTCGACGTCATTGACGATGAGGGACTGGTTATGGTCGGCGACCCAGCCGGCGATGCCCTCTCCCGGGTTGAGCACGAACTTCTTGACGTCCCGACCTTTCGGTCCGAGGGCTATCTCGAAGTACAGCTTTCCGTCTTCCTCATTCCGGAGGATGAGCGAGGAGGCCTCGCCGGCGGTCAGCCGCGTCGCCGACTCCAGTATCTGAGTCAGGAGCGACGTGGCATCGCCGTAGTTCGAATTGATGAGCGTATTGATCTCGAGGAGCGTCTCGAACTTCTCGGGATCTATACGATCAAACATGCTAGTCGTTCTTGCGAGAGCTGTCCTTCTTCTCCTTGAGCAGGTCGCCGAGGGTGAAGCCCTCGTTCGAGGAGCCCTCGTCCATGAAGCGGGACATCTCGGCCTGCTGCTGCTTGCGCTCCAGGTCGCGCACCGACAGGGAGAGCTTCTGGCGCTCCGGGCTGAGTTCGGTTATGACCACCTTGATCGGCGATCCGACTTCGTACTTCTTGACGGCGACCTCGAATTCCTCGTCACGGTCGACGCTCAGGTTGGACTTGTTGACCAAGCCCTCGATGTCGCCGGGTACCTTGACGAAGACCCCGAAATCGGTGATGGACGAAACCGTGCCCTCGATGACCGAGCCGACCCGGTACGTGCCGGAGAACGCCTGCCAGGGATCGTCGGACAGCCTGCGGACGGAGAGCCTGATCGAGTGGTCGTTCGGCTGGTTCTCGATAACCATGACCTCGATCTCCTCGCCCACCTGGATCTCCGAGCCGGCATTGCGGACCTTCTTGGTCCACGACAGCTCCTCGGCGGGCAGGAAGCCGTCGATGCCATCCTCGAGCTCGACGAAGGCGCCGGAAGCGGTGATCTTGACGACCTTCTTGGTCAGCTTCATGCCGACGGGGAAGCGGTCATCGATGGTCGTCCACGGGTTCTCGTGAACCTGCCTGAGGCCAAGCGAGACTTTCTGCTGGTCGAGATCGTAGCCGAGTATCATGCACTCGACGGAGTCGCCGATCTTGAGCATCTCGTCGGGACGCTTGACGCGCTTTACCCACGAGAATTCGGAGATATGGGCGAGGCCCTCGATGCCCGGCTCCAACTCGATGAAGGCGCCGTAGTCGGTGAGCTTGGTGACCGTGCCGTTGACGACGGCGTCGAGATGGTAGCGCTCCTCGAAGGTCTCCCACGGATCCTGGGAGAAGTGCTTCAGGGACAGGTTGATCCGGCCCTCCTCGGGGTCGATCTTGATGACCTTGAGCTCGATCTCCTGGCCCTTCTTAACGAAGTCCTTCGGCTTGGTGACGTGGCCCCAGCTCATATCGTTGATATGGAGCAGGCCGTCGAAACCGCCGAGGTCGATGAACGCGCCAAAGCTGGTGAAGCTCTTGACCTCGCCCTTGACCGTGTCACCGATCTGTACGGTCGAGAAGAAGGCGTCACGGCGAACCTTGATCGCTTCCTCGAGGTATTCGCGTCGGTTGACGACGATATTGACGCGCTTCTCCGAATACAGCCGCTCGATGTAGAATTTGGACTTGACCTTTACGAGTTCGTCGCCCTTCTCCACCCGCTGCACGTCGGCCTTGGAAACCGGCAGGAAGGCTCGGAGGCCGTAGCCGAGGCTGACCTCGAAACCGCCCTTGATTTCCTTCTCGATGACGCCCTCGACCGTCTCATGGTTCTTGTGGGCGTTCTGCACGTTCCGCCAGTGAACCTTCTCGTCGGCCTTCGACTTCGAGACATAGGTCTCGCCTGACCTCGTCTCCTTCTTCATGAGGACGACGGTCACGGTGTCGCCGACCTTGGGCGGCTCGGTGAATTCGGAGAGCGGAATCTTGCCTTCGCTCTTGGCGCCAACGTCGACGAAGACGCAATCGCTGGCCACCTGTACCACCTGTCCCTCGACGAGGTCGCCCTCTTCCAGGTGGTTCATGGTTTTTAGATACTGTTCCTGTAACTGTGTCTGGATGCTGTCGTCGGAGGGAGCGACCGCGCCCATTTCCACTTCCTTGGCCATAGGGTTCCCTTGCTGTTGAATTTTCGAGTCCACAATGTCATAAACTTGATCTATGGTCAAGTACGACGTATCTAAATAGAAGGCTTTCGGCGCCCTTTTAAGGCTACCTTCCGCCTTATTCATGTCTATCCTATCGCGCATCTCTATATTCTTCTTGATCTCATCGAGACTTAGCGAGCTCGTACCCTGGTCGAAGCGCCTCCTGGCCCTGGCTTCGGCGCTGGCGTCGATGTAGATCTGCACCTCGGCGTCCGGATAGACGACGGTGCAGATGTCCCGGCCCTCGACGACGGCGTCCAAGCCGGCGCCAATGGAGCGGATCAGCCGGTTGACGATATGCCGTATGGGCACGATCGCCGAGACCTGGGCCACGACCGCGTCCACCTCGGCGCTCCGTAGCCGGCCCTCGATCGGCTCGCCGTCCAGGTAGAGAGCGCCGCCGCGGTATTCCAGTCCGGCGCCTTCGGCATAGGACGTCAAGGCGGCCTCGTCGTCGAGCGGCACGCCCGAGCGCATGGCGCCGTAGGTTATGGCGCGATACAGGTTGCCCGAGTTGATATAGGTAAAGCCTCGGCGCTCGGCCACCATTCTGGCTATCGTGCTTTTACCGGTTCCCGCCGGCCCGTCCATCGCCACGATCATCGTCGTCCCTCCATGGTCGCCATGAGGCCGGCGACCTCTTTCGCGCTCAAGCTGCGCCAAGCTCCCTCGGCCAGGTCGCCGAGCCGCACGTCCCCGATGGCCACGCGCCGTAGGAGCGTCGCCCTGAGCCCGAAGCCCTTGAGCGCCCGCCTGATCTCGCGGTTCCTGCCCTCGACGAGCCTGATCGAGCAGCGACGCTCGCCCGTGACGGTCGCCTCGAGTGCCCGCAGGGTCTCGCCGTCGTCTTCGATCCCGGCGACGAAACGCCGCGCGAAGTCGGCCGGAACGGGCTTGTCGGTCTCGACGAGGTACTCCTTGACGACGCCCGACGACGGGTGGCCTACCCTCGCGGCGAACTCGCCGTCGTTCGTGAACAGGATGAGCCCGCACGATTCCAGGTCGAGCCGCCCGACGTTATAAACCCGCTCGGCTATAGCCGGCTTGAACAGCGACGCGGCGAGCGGCCGGCCGTAGTCATCGCGCATGGCGCAGATGTAGCCCGGCGGCTTGTTGAGCGCGAGATGGTGGATACGTTCCTCGGCGACGACCGGCTTGCCGTCGAGCGTCAGGCGATCCGAAGGCAGGGCCTTGGTACCCAGCTCGGTGACCACGCGGCCGTTCAGCCGGACCCTGCCGGCGCGTATACATTCCTCGGCGGCCCGGCGCGAGGCCAGGCCGGCGCGGGCAATGAGCGCCTGTATCCTGGTACCGTCCTCGCCCGAGCTCACGCCCGTCCCTCGAGTTCGAAGCGATCGCGCTCCAACTCGTCGAGCTTGGGCAGGTCGGAGATGCTGCCGAGTCTGAAGAACTTGAGGAAATCCTTCGTGGTGCCGTACTGGATGGGCTTTCCCGGCGCGTCCTTCTTGCCGACTTCCTTGATAAAGCCCTTGTCGAGCAGGAAGCGGATCATGGTGTCCGCCGCTACGCCGCGTATGGCCTCGACCTCAGCCCTGGTCACTGGTTGGGAGTACGCGATGATCGACAGGGTCTCGAGAGCCGCCCTAGACAGCTTCTGCTCGTTCTTGCGGCCGTAGCGGTCCTTGAGCCCCTCCCATAGGTCCCGCTTCGGGACGAGGAGCCAGCCGCCGCCCATCTCGACGAGTTCGATGCCGTGACAGGCCGAAGCCAGGCATTCGCGCAGGTGGTCGAGGGCCGCCTCCGTCACGTCGATACCCAGGCCGCTTATCCGCGAGAGCGCTGCCTTGTCGACAGGCTCGGACTCAAGGAAGAGTATCGTCTCGAGGATGGCGGCCTCGCGATCAAGGTTCAGTTCCATCGGTGCCCCGCCTCTCGTGCCTACGTATCTGGATATCGCCGAACAGGCGATGCTGGTGTATCGATATGACGCGGTACTTGACCGCCTCGAGCACGGCCAGGAAGGCGCAGACGATGTCGAGCAGGGAACCCGAGCGCGTGACCAGGTCGTGGAAGCCGAAGGATTCCCTGGACTCGAGCAGCTCATGGATCAGCGCCGTCTTCTCGTTGATCGACACCTCCTCGTACATGTCGATGATGCGCTCGCTCGACATGCCGCCCATCAGGCCGGAGAACGACTTGAGTAGGTCCCAGACGTCGATCTTGTCCCATAGCTCCTCGTCGCCGAAGGGCAAGGGCCGTTGCATCTTGGTCCGCTCTATGGTCCACTCGACCTCGAGCTCTTTCTTTTCCATGAGTTCGGATAGCTTCTTGAACTTCTGGTACTCGATCAGCTTCTCGACGAGGTCGCGCCGCGGATCCTCGATCTCGTCGGCCAGGTTCATCTCGACCGGCAGGAGCATACGGCTCTTGATGTACAGCAGGGTCGCCGCGAGCATATAGAACTCGGTCAGGTCGTCCAGGTCGGCGGCCTCGGCCTCGGACAGAGAGGCGATGAACTGCTCGGTGATCGAGGCTATAGGTATATCGTAGATATTGACCTCGTTCTTCTTGATGAGGAAGAGCAGGAGGTCGAGGGGTCCCTCGAATTCGGCCAGGCGATAGCTACGCCCAGCTCGCTCGGGCTCGAGCGATGCTTCGTTTATTGCTTCCATGCGTCGTTCCGGCAGTATAGCGGCGGGCCGGCGTGCAGGTAAATCCCCTGGTCGGCCACATCGCCGAGGCGGCGGGAGAACGGCTGCCCGTCCCGAGGGTCGACGAGGGCCGGCGACAGCTCCGCGAGCGGCACGAGCACGAAGGCGCGCTCCGTCATGCCAGGATGCGGCACGAGCAGTTCGGGCAAATCGATGACGAGGTCGCCGTACAGGAGGACGTCGACGTCGAGGCTGCGCGGCCCCTTGCGGCGCTCCTTGGTCCGGTCTCGCCCGAAGCTCGCCTCGACGGCCTGGGTCCTGGTCAGGAGCTCGGCCGGCGCCAAATCAGTCTCGCCGAGGGCGACGAGGTTGAGGAAGTCGGCCTGGTCGACGACGTAGCGCGGCGCGCTTCTGTAGACCGACGAGGAGCGCAGGCCCGACAGGAAAGCGCCCAGGGCCTCGAGAGCGCCGCGCAGGGTGGCCAGGCTGTCGCCTACGTTCGAGCCGAGCCCCAGGTAGACGAGGCTCAGAAGAGCCCGCCGTCTTCGTCCACGGCCGGTCTGGCAGCCCGGCCGTCTGTCGGCACAGCCTTGGCGGCCGGCTGCGGCCTGGGCGGTTGCGCCGACGCGGTACCGGCCGGAACGGTCGCCGGAGACGGAGCCTTGGTTCCCACGGCCGGTTTCTTGCCGCCGGCCGCCTCGGGCGACTTACCGGGGAACATGATGGCGCGAACCTTGGCCTCGATCTCGTCCGCCAGCTCCTGGTTGGTCTCGAGCGTGGCCTTGGCGTTCTCGCGGCCTTGCCCGAGCTTCTCCTCGCCGTAGGTGTACCAGGCGCCCTTCTTGTCGGCGACGCCGGTCTTGACCGCTCCATCGAGGAGGCTGGCTATCGACGAAATGCCCTTGCCGAACATGATATCGAGCTCGACGCGCCTGAATGGCGGCGCTACCTTGTTCTTAACAATTTTGACGCGCACCTTGTTGCCGACGGCCTCGTCGTTGCTGCCGTCTATCGTCTCGATGCGCCGCACCTCGACACGGATCGAAGAGTAGAACTTGAGGGCGTTGCCGCCGGTCGTCGTCTCGGGGTTGCCGAACATGACGCCTATCTTCATGCGTATCTGGTTGATGAAAATCAGGATGGTCTTGGACTTCGAGAGCGTGCCGGTGAGCTTGCGCAGGGCCTGGCTCATCAGGCGGGCCTGGAGGCCCATATGCGCGTCGCCCATGTCGCCCTCGATCTCCGCCTGGGGCGTCAGGGCCGCGACCGAGTCGACGACGACGATGTCGACCGCGCCGGAGCGGACGAGAGACTCCGCTATCTCGAGAGCCTGCTCGCCATTGTCCGGCTGCGACACCCACAGGTCGTCGGTATTCACTCCGAGGTTCTTGGCGTAGACCGGGTCGAGCGCGTGCTCCGCGTCGATGAAGGCCGCGATGCCGCCCTTCTTCTGGGCCTCGGCGATCGCGTGTAGCGCCAGCGTGGTCTTGCCGGACGACTCCGGCCCGTAGATCTCGATGATACGCCCGCGCGGGTAGCCGCCGACGCCGAGCGCCTCGTCGAGCAGGATGGAGCCGGACGGGATAGCCTCGATGCCGAGCGGGTTGTCATACTTGCCGAGCTGCATGAGCGAGCCGACGCCGTACTGCTTCTCTATCTGCAGGCGCGCCGCCTCGAGAGCCTTGAGCTTCTCGTCGGGGGTCTGGTTCGCGACTATAGTCTCGTTCTTTGCCATGTGGTCCTCCTGGTACTGCATACGCGGCTACGATCACGAACGCGTTCGCCCGGCCACTATAGCGCGGCGGGGCGGAATTGTCATCATCGCCTGCGGAAACCGTCGAGCGGAGACAGCGAGGCTGCCCTGCGTGCCGGCCCGAGCGCCGCCACGAAGGACAGCGCGACCGTCGCGGCGACGACCATGGCTATCTCGCCGTAGGGTACGTCGACCGGTATCGTCTCGAGGTAGTACGCGGGGTCGAGCACTCTGAAGCGCGTCGCGGCCGCGCCGCCCGACAGGCGGGCCGCCGCCGATCGGGCTGAGTTGGCCACGGCCTCGATGAAGGCGAGCAGCTCGTTGACTCGGACGCTCGCCAGGAGCCCGCCCGCCGCGCCCAGGACCGCCCCGAGCGCGCCTATCGCCGCCCCGCCCAGGGTGAAGATCCTGGCCAGGTCGGACGGGCTCGCCCCGAGGCTCTGCATGACGGCTATCTCCTGGCCCCGCTCAAGCACGAGGGTCTGGAGCGCGCTCGACACGTTGACGGCCGCGACCGCGACGGTGACCGCCATGATCAGGAGCAGCATCGTCCTCGTGCTTGCGAGCGACTCGAAGAGATTCCGCTCCACCTCGCGCCAGGAGTACGCGGTGAAGCCGGGAGGCAGGCGCCCCTCGACCGCGTCTCGGGCGGCGAACGGGTCGCCGAACGGGTCGTCGGCCTTGATCCCGACGAAGCTACGGGTATTCTCCTTGGGCAGGACGCGGGCCGCCGTATCCTGCCGCATGAACAGCCATTGGGCGTCCAGATCTCGATAGCCGGCCGACACCACGCCGCGCACGGTCAGCATCGTGACGCGCGGCAGGAGCTCGCCGTCCGCGGCCTTGCGCATCGATATCAGGTTGACCACGTCGCCCGGTCCGAGACCCAACTTCTCGGCCATCGCCTGGCCGACGAGGGCGTCGTACGGCCGCTCGAGCGTCGGCTCGCCCGCCTCGACGCGCAGATAAGCCAGGGTCGACGGGTCCTCGAGGAAGCCCGGCTCGACGCCGCGCACGGCCGCGCCCTCGCGCTCGCCGTTGGCGAACGCGACGCCGACCGACTGCGTCTCGATCCAAGCGCCCGCGACGCCCGGAGTCGAGCGCGCCGCGTCCCTGGCCCCGACGAGGTCGGCCGAGGCGTACGGCAGGGCCTGGGCGTGGTAGGTGCCGAGCTCGACGTACCGGGCGCTGATGCCCTGGATCATGCCGTCGGCGACCTGCATGACCGTGATGAGCGGCACGAGGCTCAGCGCGACCGATAGCACGGCTCCGGCCAGGGCCTTCCTGGCCTGGTCGCGGCTTCCGTCGGCGGCCGTGCGCCCGAAGAAGAACCTGGTCGCCACGAAGGCTATCGGCGAGCCGGTCATGACTCGACCAGCGTCCCGTCGCTCAGTATGTACCGCTGGTCGGCCCTGGCCGCCATGCCCGGGTCGTGGGTGACGACCAATAGGGTCGCGCCGCGCCTGGCCGCCAGGTCGAACAGCAGGTCCTCGACGGCCAGAGCGCTCTGCCTGTCCAGGTTGCCCGTCGGCTCGTCGGCGAGCACGACTCCCGGAGCGTTGACGAGGGCCCGGGCGATGGCGACCCTCTGGCGCTCGCCGCCCGACAGCTTGGCCGGGACGTGGTCGAGCCGTCCGCCGAGGCCCACGGCCTCGAGCAGTTCCCTGGCGCGGCCGATCGCCTCGGCGCGGTTACCGGTCAACATGTAGGCCGGCAGCATCGCGTTCTCGAGCGCGGTGAAGTCCTTGAGCAGGTAGTGGAACTGGAAGACGAACCCGACGGCCGTAGCCCGGAACGCCGACAGCCCGGCTTCGTCGGCCCGTATCAGGTCGACGCCGGCGACCGATGCCTCTCCAGCGCTCGGGCGATCGAGGCCGCCGAGTATCGATAGGAAGGTACTCTTGCCGCAGCCGCTCGGACCGGTGATCGAAGCGATGGCGCCGCTCGGCAGGCTTAGGTCGACCCCGCGCAGTATCTCCAAGTCTTCGGCCTCGCTGGCGAACACCTTGCGCACGCCGCGGCAGACTATGACGTCGTCACTCATCGCGAAGCACCTCCGAAGGCATGATGCGGGAAACCCTGGAACTGGCCGCCCAGGCCGCGGCGACAGCGGCGAGCGCTCCAGCCGACGCTATGAACAGCGTCTCCGGAAAGCTGAGCCGAACCGGTACGTCTCCTATATAGAACAGCTCAGGCGAGAAGAATTCGAAGCCCGGCCCTCGCCCGCCCAAGGCGCCGTAGACCGCCGCGACCGCGGCCTCGATCGCGCCGAACACGCCGTTGACGTTCGTCACCACGAGCAGCCCGACGACGAGTCCTATGATGGCCCCGCCGGCTCCCGCGGCCGCGCCGTCGAGCATGAACACGCGCCTGACGCTCGATGAGCCGGCGCCGAGGGCCTTCATCGTCGCTATGTCCTCGACGCGCCCGTAGACCGCCTTGCGCATCGAATGGAAGATATTGACGCCGACGACGATGAAGATGAGGCCGACGAGTAGCAGCATCACCGATTTCTCCATCCTGAGCGCGCCGAAGAACGCGCGGTTGTAGACGCGCCACGATTCGGCGCCCTCGAGGCCGGCGGCGGCGAGGGCGGCCATGGCGTGCTCGTCGCCGTAGCGGTCGCGCAGCTTGACGCCGACGACGCGGGCCTCACCGCGGCCAAGCTCCCCCGCCGCCGACTCGGGCAGGAAGACGAGCGCCGCATCGTAATCGAAGTAGCCGCAGTGATAGACGCCCGAGACGGTCAGGTCGACCATCGCGGTCGAGATGCCGTCGAGCTCGTCGGCCTTCACGTCGAGGACCGACAGCGTATCGCCCACCCGGAGGTCGAGCTGCCTGGCGAGCACCGAGCCGACGACGACGCCGCCGCCGTACTCGCCGGAACGCAACTCCATCCTGGCGGCCAGCGAGCGGTCGCGCTCGAGCGCGTCGTCGGGCAACACCTTGATACGCAGGGCGGCCGCCTTGCCGCGACGGTTGGCTGCCAGGGTCCGCAGGTCGACGAAGGGCACGGCCGCCTCAGCGTCCGGTAGCGCGGCCAACACCGCCTCGGCGTCGCCGGACGGTAGCCGTATATGGTAGCTGTCGAGGTCGAGCACCGCGTCGATGTAACCCATCTGGAAGCCGTTCATCACTCCGATAACGCAGAGGAGCGCGGCGACGCCGACGGCTATGCCAGCGGTCGCCGGCCCCAGGGACGGGCCGGTCCTATCGCTCGAGCCGAACCAGCGCCTGGCCACGAACAGGACCCACGGTCGTCGCCTCACTCGAAGCTCCTCGTCTGGATCACCTGGCCGCGCTCGAGCAGCTCCTCGAGCACGCGCCGGCCGTCCTCGTAGCGTACGCGGGCGAATAGCTCGCCTGAGTCGTACGACTCCTCGACGCGTGCGCCGTCCGGCTCGTAACGAACCGCCGTGACGATCTCGCCGCCGACCGTGGTGGTGGCCGAGACCAGCTCGCCCGAGCCGTCGTACTCGTAGGCGGTCGTCGACGCCGCAGCGCCGGACGACGCGCCGGTACCGCCGGACGACGCTCCGGTACCGCCGTACGACCGCTCGACGAGGATCAGCCGACCGTCGCGGTCGTAGGAGCGTAGCTCGACGTGAGCCACGACGTCGCCGCGGCGTTCGGTCAGCGATACGATCTCCCCGGCGGCTGGCCCGTCGGTAGCGTAGACGGTCTCCGTCCGCGCTCCCGACGGCTCGGTAACGACGACGCGCTCGAGTCGGCCGCCGGCCCAGGTACGCTCCTCGCTCCGTTGCTCCTCGGCGCCGACGTAGAGCGCCACCCTGACTAGCCGACCGTCGCCGTCGTAGGACCGTAGCTCGAGTCCGAGCGGCCCGAGCGTCCAGCCCGACGACGCTCCGCCGGCTGAAGACGCTCTACCGCCGGCGGTACCGGCGGCGGCGCCTGTGGCGGCGCCTGCCGTCGCTCGGGCCATAGCCAGCCGACCGTCCGGCGCGTACAGGTAGCTCGTCGTCGATACGACGGCTCCGTCGCGGCTCGTCGTCCTCGACACGAGCCTTCCGGCCGCGTACTCGTAAGCCGTCTCCTCGACCGAGCCGTCGGCCAGGAAGATACGCTCGAGGCTCGGCTGCCCGTCTCCGTCGTACAGCCGTTCCTCGCGTATCGAGCCGCCTTCCTCCATGGCCTCGCGGACGATGGCACCGCGCCGGCCGTAGGTCCGGAGCCAGGCCCGGACCGCCTCGCCGTCGCGATACAGCTCCGAGCGGAACGAGCCGCCCGAGCCCGTGACGAGGAGCGCGTACTCCGCGCCGCCTGGCCCGGTGGTCGACTCGATGGCCAGGCCCGACGGGTCGGAGACGTACCATCCGGTAGCGACCTGGGCCGCGAGCGGCAGCGCCAAGGCGGCCGATAACCCGGCCATGAGGAGGAAGGCATGTCGTCTCAAGGCGTCAGTCCCAGGAATTGGTCGAGGTAGGTCTCGGGATCGAAGGCCCGTATGTCCTCGTAGCGCTCGCCGTCGCAGACGAAGGCCGTCGGGATGCCGAGCTGTCTGGCGATGGCCAGGGCCACGCCGCCCCTGGCGCTCGAGTCGTATTTGGTTAGGACGAGCCCATCCACCTTGACGGCCGCCGAGAAGGCCTCGGCCTGCCTGAGCGCGTTCTGGCCGGTCGTCGCGTCGACGACGAGGAGGCGCTTGTACCTGGACGGATCGGCCTTGGCTGCGACGATCTTATCCATCTTCTCGAGTTCCTTGATCAGGTTGGCCTTGGTATGCATCCGGCCGGCGGTATCGGCTATCACCAGGTCGGAGCCGTCGGATGCCGCGGCCTCGAGGGCATCGTAGAGCACCGCGCCCGAGTCGGAGCCGCGCTCCTGGGCGACGACCCTGACGCCGAGCCGGTCGCCATGAGCCTTGAGTTGCTCGATGGCCGCGGCCCTGAAGGTGTCTCCGGCCGCCAGTATGGCCTTCGTGGCCAGCCCCTGGCCGAGCCACAGCTTGGCCAGCTTCGCCGAGCTCGTCGTCTTGCCGACGCCGTTCACGCCGAGCATCATCACGACGTTGCGCCCGCCGGGTATCGGCCGTATGTCTACGGGCACGGCGTAGGGCCGGAGCACGTCCTTGAGGAGGCGCCTCGCGCCATCGCCGTTCCTGACGCCCGCTGTCGCGCACGCCTCCTTGAGCCGCGAGACGGACTCATCGGCGAAGGCTGCGCCGAGGTCACCCTCGACGAGCAGGTCGGCCAGGTCGTCCCAATCGTCGTCGCCGACGACCTCCATGCCGAGCAGCTTGCGTATACGATCGCCGAACCTCATGATGTCTCCTTTTTCATACGCTACAGGGTAATCTCGATGTACGCGACGAGTCGGACCACCGCCCAGACGGCGCAGCCTATCGAGGCGGCCGCCGAGGCCCAGAAGACCGCCTGCGAGGTATAGAACGCCGAGTCGAGCCTTCGTATCACCTCCGGGTCGACCTCGCCGGAGGCAGAATAGCCCTGCGCCGTCGCGTAGTAGGTCTGGAACAAGCCGCCCGATAGCACGGTCAATGGCAGGGACGACACGAACCACCCGAGGGATCGGTAGAAGGCGTCCTTGCGCCTATCGTAGCGCTCGTCGAAGGATAGCCCGTCGTCCGGTTCAAGGACTATGGTCAGGTCGTCGAGGAGCGCCTCCGGCCGGTGGACGAGCTGGACGGGCTCGAAGCCCGGCATACTCACGCGTATCAGCCGAGGGAAGGCCGAGCCAGGCAGGTCGAACGGCGCGTAGCCGACGCGCTCGCCGTCGAGGTGGATGGCCGCCCCTTCGGGCTCGCTCGTCAGCTTCCAGCCGACCGAGCCCTGGGCCTCGAGGCTCAGGTCGACGAACAGATCCTCGCCGAGCGACACGTCGAACGAGCGGCCGACCCGCTCGTAGCCCCTGGCTTTGGCTACGACCTCGCTCCGACCCGGCTCGAAGTACAGCGCGAAGGCCTTGGGGAAGGCCTCGCCGTCGACGTAGAGGTCGGCGTCGGGAGGTTCGACTCTGAAACCGACTCGAGCGTAGGGCCGACCGATGACGGCCTCCGCGAGCGGCCTCGAGAAGGCGGCGACCGCCTGCCCGAGGCCGTCGGCGGAAGCGTAGCGGGTCTCGGTCCAGACCGCCCTGCCGAGTGACGCCACGTAGAGCGACAGGTCGATGGCCAGGAAGCCGCCGCGGACGCGTAGTGAGCCGTAGACGAGCAAATCGAGCTTCTTATCCTTGCAGAGCGAGGCCGGGTCGAGCGTCGAGGGGAGGAGCGTCTCGCCGGAGTTGGCCGACGAGAGGGCGAGAGCCAGGCTACGGCCCTCGGCGGTCGTACTGCCCGGCCCGGCTCTATCGGCCGAGGAGCGCACGCGGTTCGTCTCGCGGTTCGTTGCAAGGATGGCCTCGAGGGCGGCCTCGGCCTTCTTGACTGCGGCGGCCGCCGTTGCCACATCGCGACCGCGCTTGGCGGGATCGCGGACGGCCAGGGCGGCGAGATCGCGCTTGGCCCTCGCGTCGGCCACGGCCTTCCTGGCCAGTTCCTCGGCGGCCAGGGCGGCCTGCGTCGAGGCAGCCGCGGCCTCGACGTCGCTCGGGAAGCGCAGGTCAGCGAAGGCCAGGGCGCGCTGGAGCTGACGGGGCACGAGCACCGCGGCGTTGCGGTACTCGTCGCCGACACCGTCGGAGACGGCGAGCTCGGCCCAGCCTATCGTCAACGCGGAGGACGATACGTCAGTACCCGACGAAGCCTGGGCCGACACCCGCGCCGCCGGCGCGAGCATCGCCGAGAACGCTACGATACAGGCTAACCCGCGGGCCGACGGCCTTCTCATCGGAGCCCTACACCTCGTCGTCGTCGTCGCCGTCAGCCTGGACGGTGCCGCCCTTCCATAGGAAGTGGAGGTACGAGTCGATGAACGGGTCGAGGTCGCCGTCCATGACGCCGTGGATGTTGCCGACGAAAAACTTGGTCCGGTGATCCTTGACCATCGTATAGGGCTGGAACACGTAGGAGCGTATCTGGGAGCCCCAGGCTATCTCCTTCTTGTCGCCGACGTACTTCTCGTTCTCCTTGTCTTTCTCCTTGCGGTACAGGTCGTAGAGCCGGCTCTTGAGCACCTGCATCGCCACGTCCTTGTTCTTGTGCTGGCTGCGCTCGTTCTGGCAGGTGACGACGATGCCGGTGGCGAGGTGGGTGATGCGCACTGCGGAATCGGTTTTGTTGACCTTCTGGCCGCCGGCGCCGCCGGCCCGGTAGGTATCGATACGTATCTCGTCGGGCTTGACCGTCACATCGATACTGTCGTCGATCACCGGAAAGGCCGAGACGCTCGCGAAGCTCGTGTGCCTGCGCGCGTTCGCGTCGAAGGGGCTGATGCGCACGAGACGGTGCACGCCGGACTCGCCGCGCAGGTGGCCGTAGGCGTAGGCGCCGTCGATCTCCATCGTCACGCTCTTGATGCCGCCCTCGGCCTCGAGCATGTCGACGATCTCGTACTTGAAGCCACGGCGCTCCGCCCATCGGGTGTACATGCGCATCAGCATGCCCGCCCAGTCGCAGGCCTCGGTGCCGCCCGAGCCCGCGTGGATGGACAGGAAGACGCCGGTGCGGTCGGCCTCGCCGGTCATCAGCTCGAGCGTCACCGCCTTGTCGAAGCGATCACGGACGCCGGCGAGCGACGAGGCTATTTCCCCCTCGAGGGAGCCCTCGCCCTCCTCTATCGCCATGGCGTAGATCTCGTCGAGGGCATCGGTCGAGCGCTTGATCTCCTCCCAGGTCTCGAGCCGGTTGCGCAGCACCTTGAGCTCGCCCATGATGCGCTCGGAGCGCTTCTGGTCGTTCCAGAAGCCGGGCTCGGACGACTGGGACTCCTTCGTCTCTATCTTGGAGCGTATGGTAGCGGCGTCAAAGACGCCCCCAGATTTCAAGGACTTCTTTCTTGAGCTGCGCTATCGGCGCCATGTAGTCTTCAAGCATGGTCTCTCCTCGGGCGTTCGGGGGCCTTCTCGGCCGGCGCCCTGACGACGACCCGCTTCCATCGATTCTCCTTGAGGATCGAGATGGCGAGCCGTCCCTCGACGGGGTATTGGTAGATGCGGACGGTGTCGTAATAGTCCGTCACCTTGTCGATATCGCGCTTGAGCGCGACGAGCTGCTTCTCGGTGGCGCGCACGCTCTCGAAGCAGGCCCTCTGGACCTTCTCGAAGCCGTACTGAGGCAGGAGCGCGTATACGGCGGCCCAGGAATCCTCGCCGCCGAGGTCGCAAACGACTGACACGAACATGAGCCATCGTATACGATGCCGAAGCGACGTGTCAAACCGAGGATAGGGCGCGCCATCGCTACCGGCGCCGTGCGACCCTTGCGTATTTAACGGTTTTTCCGCATAATCCGCATACGACTACGGAATCTTACACCGCAAGGAAGCTCTCTTGATCAATGTCAGCGACCTAAAGCTCGGCTTCGGCGAGCGCATACTCTTCAAGGACGTCAACCTCAAATTCGTGCCGGGCAACTGCTACGGCGTGATAGGCGCCAACGGCGCCGGTAAGTCCACCTTCCTCAAGCTACTGTCCGGCGAACTCGAGCCGGACTTCGGCCAGATATCCTACCCGCCCAAGCTGCGCATGGCGGTGCTTAAGCAGGACCACTTCGAGTTCGAGGACGAGCGCCTCGTCGACGTGGTCATCCGCGGCTACGGCAAGCTCTACTCGATCATGAAGGAACGCGAGGCCATCTACGCCAAGGAGGACTTCAGCGACGCCGACGGCATCAGGGCCAGCGAGCTCGAGGGCGAATTCGCCGACCTAGGCGGATGGGAAGCCGAGGCGCAGGCGTCCATCCTGCTGTCGGGCCTCGGCGTGCCGGAGACCGACCACGAAAAGCCGATGCGCGAGGTGTCGGAGAGCATCAAGGTTCGCGCCCTCCTCGCCCAGGCCCTGTTCGGCAACCCGGATATCCTGCTCCTCGACGAGCCGACGAACGGCCTGGACCTCGACAGCATCTCGTGGCTCGAGGACTTTCTGATGGACTTCCAGAATATCGTCATCGTCGTCTCCCACGACCGCCACTTCCTCAACGCCGTCTGCACCCAGATACTCGATATAGACTTCGGCCTCATCCGCCAGTACCCCGGCAACTACGACTTCTGGTACAAGGTCTCCAAGATGCTCCAGGCGCAGATGAAGGACGAGAAGAAGCGCCGCGAGGACAAGATAAAGGACCTCAAGGAGTTCATCCAGCGCTTCGCGTCGAACGCGGCCAAGAGCCGCCAGGCGACGAGCCGCCGCAAGGTGCTCGACAAGCTCGAGGTCGACGACCTGCAGGCGACGAGCCGGCGCTTCCCCTGGGTCGGCTTCAAGCCCGAGCGAGACCCGGGCAACAACGTCGTCGCCGTCCGCGGGCTCACCAAGATCGAGGACGGCAAGGCCGTGCTGTCCGGGCTCGACCTGACCGTGAACCGCGGCGATAAGATAGCCTTCGTCGGCCGCGAGCACCTGGCCAAGACCGCCCTGTTCCGCATCCTGTCCGGCGAGGACGAGGACTACGAGGGCGAGTGCTCGTGGGGCCAGACGATGAGTAGCTCGTACTTCCCAAAGGAGAACGCGGCGCTGTTCGACTCGGACGACTCCATCGTCGACTGGCTCAAGCGCTATACCTCGAGCGACGACGAGACCTACATCCGCTCCTTCCTCGGGCGCATGCTGTTCTCCGGCGACGAGGCGCTCAAACCCGTGCGCGTGCTATCCGGCGGCGAGAAGGTGCGCTGCCTCCTCTCGCGCATGATGCTCCAGGCCGCCAACTGCCTGATACTCGACGAGCCGACCAACCACCTGGACCTCGAGTCGATCACCGCCCTCAATAACGGACTGATCGAGTTCCCCGGCGTCGTACTGTTCACGAGTCACGACCACGAGTTCGTGAACTCCATCGCCAATCGCGTCGTCGAGATCTGCCCCGGCGGCGTCATCGACCGCCTGATCAGCTTCGACGAGTACCTCCGGGACGAACAGGTCAAGGCGCTCAGAGACCAGTACTACCACGGGCATGTGATAGCCGAAATCTAGTAAAAGCGGACGAGTACGCCGCTTTTACTACCCGTAGTTGAAGCTGACTCGCTTCGCTCGCCGCTTAACTACGGGGCGGTTAGGCGTAGGGGCGCGGCCCTACGGGCGCGACGCGACTTACGGACTCGCTTCGCTCGCCGTCGCCGCGGTGGTGGCAGACTCGCTTCGCTCGTCGTGACCTTGGGCATAGATGCAACAAGGATACGTGGTGGATGTAACAAGGATACGGCTTGGTACTAATAAGGTTCTGTCGAAGCCCGGCCTGCTTGAGCGTTACGTCCAGATCCTTAATCGCTCTCTATATCCTGCGATACCGTAGAAGGGGCGTTCACTGAGCTCGTCAAGTATCGCCGCGAGGATAGTCAGCTCGTTATCGTCTTCATTCGCCTCGGGCTTGTAGTAGTAGGCCGACCGGCTGATCCCAAGAATCGTGCATTGCTGCCCGATCGAGAGTTGGCCATGGTCGGGTTCTACAGCTTTGGCTCAGTCCCGTACAGTTGCCTGTACTTTTTTATGAACTCGTTCTCGACCTGCAATAGACCGATCTGCTTGTAGAGCACGTCTTGCTTGCGCTCGGCCGCCTCGGCATCCTTGTCCTTCCATGCTTTTTCAAAGAGCTCGTCGGCCCCGTCCAGTAGCTGCTTTTTCCAGTTCGTAACGAAGTTCGGATGGACGCCATACGTGATGGAGATATCCTGTATTGTCTTCTCGCCCCAGGGACTTCGATGGCCATTTTGGCCTTGAATTCCTTGTTGTCGTATCTCTTGCGCATAGTGGTAGTTTATGCTCGCTCACTTGTTTCGGGAAGGCCTTCTATCCACTCTATTGCGCTCCTGCTTTGTATCCATATTCTAGGGCTCATCATACTCGAAGAAAAAAGTCTCTTTCTTTACAACGAGACCGCAGAAGTGTAAAATGTAACTACATCGAACCTGCTGGGTCACAGAATGTATATATTGGAGATTATATGATTCTATTTATCTCTTTTGTTATAATTTTGGCCATGATGTCAACAAAACTTAGCGCAAAGCTTGGTTTGCCTCTTTTAATTGGCTTTATTCTAATAGGAATTATTGTTGGAAGCGATGTTTTAAATCTATTCTATTTTGATAATGCTGTTTTAACTAAAAGAATAGCAGATATTCTCTTAATTTTTATCATTTTTGATGGAGGATTTCGAGTTACAAGAGATGAATTCAAAAGTGTTGCAGGTCCTTCACTAACACTTGCCACTCTTGGAGTTGCCTTAACATCAGGAATATTGGGATTGCTTATCCACTTTATATTCAAGTTTGATATTATCTATTCATTAATAATATCTTCAATAATTTCTTCAACAGATGCAGCCGCAGTATTTATGATAAACAAGGCAAATCCAATAAAAACCAGATTGGCAACAACACTAAATGTTGAATCTGCCGCAAATGATCCCATGGCAATCCTTCTGACAATTACATTCATCCAAATTGCCACAAGCCAATTTGAGTCTCTATTTGTCTCTATAGTACTATTAATATGGCAATTTGTTGGTGGGGTTTTTATTGGTTATATCTGCTTTAAATTGTCTAAATTTGTATTTAAACACCTGAATGCGGATAACCGAGGAAATTACAATGTACTTATTATTGGTTGCATACTATTTACTTATGGCATATCAGATTTATTAAAAGCGAATGGGATTATTTCTGTATTTTTCATGGGATATTGGTTAGGTAACACGCAGTTTCCATCCAAAAAGAGTGTTAGTAGCTTTCTCGATAGCATTTCTACCATATTTAACATGTCACTTTTTATAATGCTAGGTTTGTTATCATTTCCTCATAGATTTGTTAGTATTTGGAAAGAAGCTTTAATAATAGTTGCAATTATGATGTTTATTGCACGACCTTTAGCTGTGTTTCTTTCTACATTACCATTTAAATACTCATTAAAAGAAAAGGGCTTTATAATGTGGGGAGGAATTAAAGGTGCTGTTCCGATTGTATTAGCAACCTACCCTTTGGCAGCAGGTATCGATGGTAGTGGCTTTATTTTTGATAGCATATTTTTTGCGGTATTTCTGTCATGTCTAATCCAAGGAACAACACTAGGATTGCTATCAAAATTGTTTAGATTAACCGAGAAACGTAAGGCAGTATCGCCCCATATCGTAGAATTACACTCATTGCAATCAAGTGAAATTGATATGTATGAAATCACTGTAGAAGAAAATTCTAAAAGCATTAATGTTCCAATTTCTGAACTGAATTTAGATAAAGATGTTTTAATAAGTTCCATTGTTCGTGACGGTAAAATTATTCTACCAAAAGGTCAAACCAAACTTGATGCACACGATACACTTTTTATTTTAGCACAATCATCAAAAATTGATAGTATTATTAAACAAATAAATGGGGCTTCCTGAACAACATCTAAGAATTTACAAGACAAGGAAATAGTTGGTATAATGGATCGCAAGAGTGCACGGAAATTGAGGAAATATGCCAAAAAGGCGTGCACTTCGGAGTGCGACGTGTATAGAGTGCCAACGGGACAAGTAGACTTCGATAACTTCGCGATTTCCTTTGGTGGCAAGCTACGACGTGATAATCGCTGGGTTATTTTAGCGGATATCATTCCATGGGATGAATTTGAAAAACGATACGCCGCGCAGTTCAAATCGAA
>JAKQKE010000291.1 GCA_029560805.1 Spirochaetota bacterium | reverse complement strand
GAGCGTGGCGACCCCGGCGCTCAGGGTGAGCGACATGCCGCCTTCGGCGGAACACAGCCCGACGGCGGAGGCCCTGAACTTATCGGCGGCCACGACCGAGCCGGCCGAGTCGCAGGACTCGAGCAGCGCGACGAACTCGTCGCCGCCCCAGCGGCACAGCGGGTCGCTTTGCCGTAGCCCGGACTGGCCGCCGGCGGCGACCAGCTTCAGGGCCTTGTCGGAAGCCTGCCTGCCCTGCCTCTCGACGACCTCTGCGAAATCGTCGATATCGAACATCGCCACCGACAGGGGCGTACCGTTCCGCCTGGCTTCCTTGACCGCGTGATCGCAGAGGACGGAGAACGCCATGCAGTTGAAGGCGCCGGTCAGCTGGTCGTACGACGCGCTACGCTCGAGCCGGCGCTGGAAACGGTCGAGCGTACGAGAGGCCGATAGGACGGCGAACGCTATGGCCACCGCGGCCACAGCCGCGGCCGCTACCAACCCGTAAGAACCATCCGATGCCGAGGCGAATAGCAACGATACCGAGAATCCCACGGTTAAGAGGCCGATCAGGGTAGCGACGAGCTGTCCCTTCTCGCCCAGTCCGGTCTTAGGTAGTTCTTCCATAATAAGATATTGTCCACCACTTCAGTAAATCGCGCAATACCGAAGCCCTAGTCGGCCGGCGCGAAGGCCGCGGCGCCGCAGCAGTAGGCGCCGGCCAGGGCCAGGGCGCCACGCAGAGCCTCGCGGTGCGTCCGCTCGTAACCGTGCGACGCCTGTACCCCGGGGCCGATGAGCGCGTGCCTGATATCGTAGCCGGCCTTGAGCGCGGCGCCGGCGTCGGAGCCGTAGAACGGGAAGACATCGACCGCGTGGCGCAGTTCTAGGCCGCGGGCGAGGGCGATCAGCGCGTCGGTCATCTCGAGGTCGTAAGGCCCGCCCGAGTCCTTGGCGCAGATCGACACGCTGCGGTCGTCAGCGCCGAGGTCGTCGCCGATGGCGCCCATGTCGACAGCCAGGAATTCCTCGACGCCGGCAGGCAGGCCGGCCGAGCCGCCGTGGCCGACCTCCTCGAAATTCGTAAACAAGAGCCAGGTCTCTCGTTCGGGCGAGGCCGCGCCATCGGCTATCATCTTGGCGAGGGCCAGGAGCACTCCGGAACTGGCCTTGTCGTCGAGGTGGCGGCTCTTGATATAGCCCGACTCGGTGACGACGGTTCGAGGATCGAACGACACGAAGTCGCCTGAGCCGATGCCGAGCGCCTTGGTATCGTCGGCCTTGGAGACGGGTTCGTCGAGCACGATCTCCAGGCTCAGGTCGTCGCGCTTGGCGCCGCCAACGTCGGCGTTGACGTGGACCGCCGGCTTGTCCAGGAGGAAGCGCCCCGTGAAGCGCTTGCCGCCCCTCGTATGCACGACGCAGTTCTCGCCCTCGATGTAGTTCTCGGGAAAGCCGCCTAGTTTGGCGACGCGGAGCGCCCCGGACGGCTTGACCGAGCGCACCATGGCGCCGAGCGTGTCGATATGGGCCGCGAGCACGAGCGGGCGGCCGGAGCCGCCGAGCCTGACCCGCACCGAACGCTTGTTCGTGTACTCGGGTTCGTAGCCGAGCCGCTCGAGCTCGGCGAAGACGTAGGCCTCGGCCTCGCGGGTATAGCCGGTCGGGCTCGGTATGCCGCACAAATCGACGACGCGCGCCACGGCGTAGTCGAGTATCGTTTGATCCATGATGTACTCCTCGCGCGGTATTGTACCACACGCGGCGACCCCGGCGGCCAGCGCTTACTTCCTCAGGAGCCTCCGTTGCTCGTCCGGCAGGTCGAGCGCTAGCGT
>JAKQKE010000247.1 GCA_029560805.1 Spirochaetota bacterium | reverse complement strand
GGTCATGCGCAAGGCACTTGCCGTCATCGAGGGCGAGCTGTCGCTCCGGCTCCACGACTCCGGGATCCACAGCGAGCGCTTCGACTAGCGTGACGGCGCGCTCGACAACGGGGCGATTTTGAGCTACGGTTGTCTATCATGAAGCGAAGTACCCTATTGCTCGCCGCCGCTACGGCCATCCTTGTATCATCGTGCATCGGCATCGACGCCGACGCCCGCATCGCCGCGGACGGCTCCGTGGAGCTGACGCTCGCCTATACCGTGTCGGCCGCCGTCGACGAGCTCGGCAAACTCGGCGCCAACGCCGACTACCTGCCGCTGCCGGTCGGCAGGAACGACCTCGAGCTGGCCGCCTCGCGGGCCGGCGGAGAACTACGATCCTGGTCGCGCGAGGACGGCGCCGAGTCGTTCGCGATCAAAGCCTCGCTACGCTTCCCGAGCGTGGCCTCCTTCGCGGCCTTCCTCGACCCCGCCGGCGAGGGCGCCGCCTACGCCGAGGCCGGCGGCCGTTCGACTCTGACGATCAGGTTGTCCGAGGGCTTCGATCCGGCCGACGACGATATGCTCGAATTCGTCAAGCTCGCCTTCGCCGACTACGCCGTCAACCTGAGAATTACCGCACCTCGGACGCCGACGGCCACGAGCGGCCTAGCGCTGTCGGGGCGCGTTGCCACCTTCTCCATGAAGGCGGCCGACCTGTACGCCTCGAACTCTCCAGTAACGATCAGCCTGAGCTGGTAGGAGCGATGCCATGAACGTATCCAAAACGCATGCCCTGATCCTCGCGCTAACCCTCTCGGCGGCCCTTTCGTCCTGCGTCTCGACGCCGGCGACAGACGCCCGCGACGCCGACCAGGCGACGCCCCTCGAGGGAAGCGCGCCGGCGGCCCCAGCCGGCGAGGCCAGCTCGACGAAGGCCTCCGCCTCGCTCGACGCCGAGCTTGACGCCCTCGTCGCCAAGGCCCGCGACGCCATAGACGCGAACCACCTGTCCGAGGGCATCAAGTTCTATATATCCGCCCTCGCCAAGGCGACGAATGGCGGCAGGCGATCGAGAGCCGACGAGATCACCGGGACGCTCAACGCGATCGGAGCCAGGCTGACTATAGAACCGCACGAGTCCTGGCTCGAGCCGGACGGGTCGCAGAGGTCCGGTAGCACCAGGCAGGCGGCTCGCGGCGAGGGTTTGCAGCCGGCGGTCTACCTCTACGAGAGCTATGGCTACGCGAAGAGCGCCGTGCCGGACGCCTTCATCCGCTTCGAGTTCGTGTCCAACGGAGGCAAGCTCGTCGCGTCGGTCGCGACCGACGCCAAGGGCATGGCCAACACGAGCATCGGCGCGATAGACTCCGCCGGTTCCGACGCCGTCGTCAGAGCCTTCCCGATCTTTACGTCCGAAGGCTACAGCTACGCGTTCAGGTCGGTGTTCCGCGACTTCAGCTACGTCGCGCCGCCGAACCTCGCCATCGTGGCCGCGCTCGAACGGACCCCGGCCGGCTATAGCTCCAACCCGCGCGTGCTCGACGCGGTCGGCCAGTCGCTCAAGCCGCTCGGCGTCGAGGTGGCTCCGTACAACGGCGTGCTCGCGCCCGCTGGCTTCGAGGCGGCCTTCGCCGGAGACGTACGGGCCCTGGCCTCGTTGGCCGGCACGGTCAAGGCCGGCTATTTCGCGCTCGTCTACGTCGAAGTGGCCGCGCCTACCAGGATGGAATACGGCGGCAAGGTCTACAACATCTACATAGCCAACGCCAAGGCCACCCTGCGCATCGTCCGGGTCGACGGCACCGTCGTGTTCGCCGAGGCAAAGGACGGCGTCCGCGGCCAAGGCGGCACCGAGCAGGCCTCGATCGACGATTGCCTGGTCAAGGTCAGGGACGAGCTGTCGGCCATCATCTCGGGCAAGTCCGAGGCTATCAGGAAGGCTTTGGCCGAGTAGGTCCCGGCCCGTGTAGGAGCCGCGCCCGGGTAAGCTTGCCGAGCCCGCGGCGCGCCGCCTCGATGCCGGCCCGCTCGACGCGGGCAACCCTGTCGTCGCCATCGTCGAACAGCCCCGCCTGCCTCGCCGCTCCGCGCTCCAGGCAGGCGAGCGCCAACCCGACGAGGCGTAGCGGCCGCCCGTCCCACTTGCGCGCCAGCAGGGAGCGCGCCGCCTCG
Organism: Spirochaetota bacterium; assembly: GCA_029560805.1. Classification (GTDB taxonomy): domain Bacteria; phylum Spirochaetota; class Spirochaetia; order Treponematales; family UBA12059; genus SZUA-370. Next base: position 7,599 of record JAKQKE010000247.1, on the reverse strand, counting down.
TAGACCGCCCCCGAATCGAAGAACGGCTCGTCGAGCGTCTCCCTGACGCCGACCGTCTCGAAGTCCCCGTAGCGCAGCTTGAGCGCGACGCAGCGCGACGAGTAGCCGTCCGCGTAGAGCCTGGCGACCAGCTCCTCGGCCATGCCGAGCAGCGTCGTCTCTATCCTGGGAAGGCCGGCCTCGTCGCGCTCGTAGGTGGTCTCGGAGCTGATCGACCGTGACCTGGCCTCGCCGGCATAGATGCCCGGGTCGACGCCACGGGCGACGCCGTAGATGAACTCGCCGCCGGCCTTGCCGAAGTTCGACTCGAGGGTCGCCCTCGATAGTTCGAGTAGCCGGGCCTGGTCGCCGATGCCGAGCTCCTCGAGCCGCGCCCTGGTCTTGGGGCCGACGCCCCAGAGGTCCTTGAGCCGCAGGCCGGCCATGAAGGCCGCCTCGTCGCCCGGTTCGACGACGACCAGTCCGGCCGGCTTCCGAACGCCGGAGGCGACCTTGGCCACGTAACGGTTCGGCGCTATCCCTATGGAGATGGACAGGCCGGTCTCGCGCGCCACCCTATCGCGTATCGCTTCCGCTGCCTCCCGCGGCGCTCCCCAGAGGCGCTCGGTACCGGTCATATCGAGGCTGGCTTCGTCGATGGATACGCGGACGACGTCCGGCGTGTACGCCTCGAAGACCGCCATCACGCGGGCCGATAGCTCAGCGTAACGCTCCATCCTGACCGGTCTGAAGGCCGCCTCGGGGCAGAGGCGATAGGCCTCGGAGATGGGCATCGCCGAATGGACGCCGTAGCGCCTGGCCTCGTAGGAACAGGTCGATACGACGCCGCGATGACCCGGGGCCGCACCGACGATGACGGGCCGACCCGCGAGCGACGGGTCGTCGAGAACCTCGGCCGCGGCGAAGAACGCGTCAAGGTCGATGTGGAAAAAGACGCTCGTCATAGCGAGTCGCTCATAGCGAAGCCGTCAGGACGGCCTCGCCGACAGCGCAGACGATGGCGGCGACCAGCCAGAGCGGCGCTATCCTGGCGCCGCGCCTGAGCCTCGTCTCTGGCGACGAGGCGGCGTTGAGCCATAGACCGAATGGCGAGGCGAAAGCCGCGGCGACGGCGTTGCCGCGCAGTCCGGCGGATAGCATGGCCTGAGCGACGCTCTCAGCGCCTCGAGCCGAGCCGATGGCCGCTATCACCCTCGGGTCGAAGAACGGCAAGGCCAGGAGCGACACCGCCACGAGGCCCATGGCCGCGCCAACGGCCCGTTCCGACGCGAGCGCCGAGACGATCACGGCCGCCAGGAGGAAGGGCGCGACCGGCGGGAAGACCACGACGGCCACGAGCGCGTCAAGGCACAGGAGCCCGAGCGACGCCCTCGCGGCGTCGATGCGCCGATGGTCGCCGTGCAGGCCGAGCCTCGAGGCCAGGCCAGAGGCAGTATAGTAGAGGCTGAGCGTTCCGGCCACGCGTAGGACCAGCGCCACGGCCACGGCCCATGACGGAGAGCCCGGGCCGGTCGGGTCGCCGAGGGCCCGGACGGCCGAGGCCGCCAGGAGCGACAGGGCCCTGGCGCCGAACAGCGCTATGAACGACAGCGCGAACGCCCCCGCCGCTTCCTTAGCCACCGCCTCGAGCGAAGCCTTGCGCCTTCGGCCGTTCAGGAGGCCGAGCGCCAGGACCGCCGCGACGAGGGCCGTCGTGGTGATGGTGCCCAGCGTGATGGCCGCGTCGGAGACGAGGACGGGCCCGGTCGGGGCCGGGTAGCGCAGGTAGCCGACGTCGTCGGAGCCGGGCACGGCCGAGTCCTCAGACACGAGCGCCGCGACCTGGCCGGCTACTGCGCCGGCTATGGCCGGGGCCAGCGCCGCGAAGGTTTCGATGTCCTCCGGACGGCTTTCGATCGCGACGGCCGCGAGTCCGGCCTCGAGCCAGGGTGCGAGCGCCTTCGATCCGGGGGACAGGCCGGCCGAAGCGTAGAAATCTTCTACGGGCGACTCGCGGATCCTCAGTCCGGCGGCCCGTGAGGCAACGCGGACCGCCTCCAGGACGGACCGTGGCGTCATCATGCCGAGGGACGCGGCTCTGACCGCGGGCCCCTGCATCGACCCATTCCCCATCGCCCCGCCGGACGGCCCGAGGTCCAATAGCACGACCGCGTCCATCCCCATGTCGGCGAGGGCCCGGGCGAGGCTCGGCTCCCGTATCAGCGGGTCTCCCGGCTCGCTAGCCCGCGGGATCGCGGCGGGCGCGGGGTCGAACAGCATGATGTAGGCGGTGTACCCGTGGACCGAGGCGGATCGCAAGGCGTGCAGGGCCGCGTCCAGGGCCGCCTCGGACGCGGCTCCGCCTTCGCCGCCAGCGGCCGCGACGAACGCCACCGTAGCGCCGCCCGTGCCGATCGCCCGGGCGGAGACCAGGTCGAACGCGCCCGAGATCTCGACCGTCCTCGGGTCGTTCGAGGCTTCCTGCGCACCGAGCGTAAGGCTGGCGAGCGAGCCGGAGGCGATAATGGCTAATACGGCGATCGATAAATGCCGAAACATGTCGTATGGCGATCTTAGGGGCGAGCCCGACGCCAGGTCAATACCGTTTTACACGTGGGCGACGATGGGATATACTGCAACGACGGATCGGCAACGGAGGTATGAATCAGGATGGGGTCGCAGGAACGCAAAGCCGTCATCGAACTGCCCGTCAAGGTCGTCCTGACCGATAGCGGCACCACCTATTTCATCAAGAACAACAAGAAACTCCGAAAATTCAAACTCGCGGACAACGTCGAGGAATACGGCATCCTGCTCGACCATTTTACGCCCGCCAGCCTGCAGCGCATGATGCTGATCGACTACGTATCGAAGGTCGAGATATCGGACAGCGAGTTCGTCAAGATACGCCAGGAGGTGATGGATATCTCCAAGCTGGTGACCTATTCGATGATGTACCGCCAGTACGACAGCTATATCTTCCAGCGGGTACTCTCGAGCGACGTCATAAAAAACTGGAACCGCAAGAACCCCGCCAACATCATCGACGAGAAGACCAAAATTAACGACGTCTTCCTCCAGGCCTTCATCAAGGATAAGGACAAGGAGATTGCGGAGATCAAGCGCACGGTGCTCGCCCCGATGTACGCGCTGATCAACCGCAACTCGAACCTCCTGCCCGAGGAGAAGAACATACAGCTCCTCCTGTCGGAGAAGTTCCTCAACACGCTCAGGCCGTTTACCTGGTTCATCATAGCCAAGTTCCACGATTCCGACGGCTACGACACGCTGATCAAGGATATCCGGACGAGCCTCGCCGAATACATGGAAAAAGCCAAGATAGCCGAGTATGTGGCGCTCAACGTGATGGAGCTTGCGGCCAACGCCGAGAACAATAACCTGAAGCGCGAGGCCAAGGCCATCTTCAAGGGCGCAGTCGACATGAACGCCGTCCTGTTCGACCCGAACGTGCGCCATCAGGTGCTCGAGTCGCTCCAGCACCGGGGCGAGCTGGTGTCCATATCATGGAAGCTCGGCTCCAAGGGCACCTCGATCGGGACCCAGGGCCGGCTGCACATAACGATCTATAACAAGGAATCCGAGTACGAGAAGATGAAGGAGGCGTTCGACGAGAAGAAAAACGCCGACCTCAAGAAGCGCACCCTGCAGGACTTCTACAAGGCCCTGCCGGAGGGCGAGTCGAATACCGACCTCGGGCTCTACTACCTGTCCTACCTGTCCGAGGCCTGCGAGAAGGTCAACGTCAAGTTCGAGTCCTTCGTCAACCAGATCTCCGGCTCCGACCTGACCGTCATCACGATGGCCATCAACCTGTAGCCCGAGGGGCACTTCGCCCGAAACCCTCCGTCCCTCGATACCCTCCCTTACGGTTTCTTGACAGAGGCTGTGGTTTCCTATAGCCTCATGGGTTGAACGGAGGATTTTACTCGATGGCAAAGACCAAGTACGTATACTACTTCGGCGACGGCAAGGCCGAAGGCGACGCCAAGATGAAGGAAGCGCTCGGCGGCAAGGGCGCCAACCTCGCCGAGATGACCAACCTGGGCATCCCGGTCCCCCCGGGATTCACGGTGTCCACCGATGTCTGCGCGGCATTCTACGAGAACAAGCGCAAGTACCCCGATGGCCTCGAGGCCGAGGTAGCGGAGCACCTTGCCAGGCTCGAGAAGTCCATGGGCAAGAAGCTCGGCGACGCCGTCGACCCCCTGCTCGTATCCGTACGCTCCGGCGCGGCCCAGTCCATGCCCGGCATGATGGACACCATCCTCAACCTGGGCCTCAACGACAAGGCCGTCGAGGGCCTGGCCAAGAAGACCGGCAATCCCCGCTTCGCCTACGATTCGTACCGCCGTTTCATCCAGATGTACGGCGACGTCGTCCTCGAGGTGCCGCACGACGAATTCGAGCACGCGCTCGCGGCCGCCAAGAAGGCCAAGAAGGTCGAGCTCGACACCGGCCTCTCCGCCGATGACCTCAAGAAGCTCGTCGAGACCTATAAGGCCATCGTCAAGAAGCACACCAAGAAGGATTTCCCCCAGAATCCGCAGGATCAGATGTGGGGCGCCATGGGAGCCGTCTTCGGCTCCTGGATGAATGAGCGGGCCATCAAGTACCGCGACCTCAATGGCATAAAGAACCTCAAGGGCACCGCCGTCAATATCCAGTCGATGGTGTTCGGTAACTGGGGCGACGACTCCGGCACCGGCGTCTGCTTCAGCCGCGACCCGTCGACCGGCAAGAACGAGTTCTACGGCGAGTTCCTGATGAACGCCCAGGGAGAGGACGTCGTCGCCGGCATCCGCACCCCCGAGAAGATCGCCTCCCTCGCCAAGAAGAACGCCGCCGTCTACAAGCAGCTCGTCGGCATCAAGGACAACCTCGAGAAGCACTTCCGCGACATACAGGACATGGAGTTCACCGTCCAGCAGGGCAAGCTGTTCATCCTACAGACTCGTAATGGCAAGCGCACCGGCGCCGCGGCGGTCAAGATGGCCGTGGACATGGTCGCCGAGAAGCTGATCACCAAGGAAGAGGCCATCCTCCGCGTCTCCCCCGACCACATCGATCAGATGCTCCACCCCGCCATCGACCCGAAGGCCGCCAAAGCCGCCAAGGCCCTGGCCAAGGGCCTGAACGCCTCCCCGGGAGCCGCCTGCGGCCAGGTCGTGTTCTCGGCCGCCGATGCCGAGACCTGGGCCAAGGACGGCAAGAAGATCGTGCTGGTTCGCAAGGACACGAGCCCCGAGGACATCGGCGGCATGGTGGTCGCCGAGGGCATCCTGACCGCGACCGGCGGCATGACCAGCCACGCGGCCGTCGTCGCCCGCGGCATGGGAACGCCCTGCGTCTCCGGCGCCCAGGCTCTCAGCATCGTCGGCAAGGTCGCCACGATAGCCGGGACCAAGTTCAAGGAAGGCGACTGGATCACGATCGACGGCTCCACCGGCCAGATCTACCAGGGCCAGTTGCCCCTCGTGGCCGCCAAGATCGGCAAGGAGCTCGAGACCTTCCTCACGTGGGCCGACGAGGTCCGCGAGGGCTCGACCCGCGGCGCCCTCAAGGGCTTCGCCGTGCGCACCAACGCCGACACCCCCGCCGACGCCAAGCGCGCCTTCGAGTTCGGCGCCCAGGGCATCGGCCTGTGCCGCACCGAGCACATGTTCTTCGACAAGGAGAAGCTGATCCACTTCCGCGCTATGATCGTCGCGGAGACCGAGGAGAAGCGCAAGGAAGCCCTCAAGAAGATCCTGCCGCTCCAGAAGAAGGACTTCGTCGGGATCTTCAAGGCGATGGAGGGCCGGCCCGTAACGATTCGCCTCCTCGACCCACCGCTCCACGAGTTCGTACCGCACACCAAGGCCGAGACCGAGGAACTAGCCAAGTTCACCGGCGTCAAGGCCAAGGACCTGCAGCCCAAGATCGACAGCCTGCACGAGGCCAACCCGATGCTCGGCCACCGCGGCTGCCGCCTCGCGATCACCTACCCCGAGATCTACGACACCCAGGTCGAGGCGATCATGCAGGCCGCCGTCGAGTGCGCCAAGAAGAAGATCCCCGTCAGCCCCGAGATCATGATCCCTCTGATCTGCGATCCCAAGGAGCTCGAGGTCCTCAGGGCCCGGACCCAGGCCATCGTCGACGCAGCGATCTCCAAGGCCGGCCTCAAGATGAAGGTGCTCATCGGCACCATGATCGAGGTGCCGCGCGCCGCCATCCTCGCCGACAAGGTCGCCGCGCACGCCGACTTCTTCAGCTACGGCACCAACGACCTGACTCAGATGACCTACGCGTTCAGCCGCGACGACGCCGGCTCCTTCCTGCCCGAGTACATCAGGCAGGAAGTGCTACCGAGCAACCCGACCGAGACCGTCGACGAGGAGGGCGTAGGCTTCCTGATGAAGCACGCCTCCGACTATGGCCGCAAGACCAAGGCCGACCTCAAGCTCGGCATCTGCGGGGAGCAGGGCGGCGACCCTGCGACGATCGACTTCTGCTACCGCATCGGACTCAACTATGTATCGTGCTCGCCCTTCCGCGTGCCGATAGCCAGGTTGGCCGGCGCCCAGGCGGTCCTCCGCAACGCCAAGAAGTAAGAAGACCCTGAGCTGATGAACGGCCCGGCTATCCGAACGGATAGCCGGGCCTTTTTTTACTAATGCGAACGAAGAGGATATGTGAATAAGAGAAAGGAAAGAGCATAACGGTAAAATGGGTCTTCTCTAGCATACCTCGTATGCTCGTATACTCTTCGTCGTCTTATTAACTGGAGCATATTCGTGGTTGAACTGGTCGACGCATTGGAGCGATTACTCACAGCCTACGGACCCCGAGGCTGGTGGCCGCTACCGTCCCTGGCCGGAACGCCAGGCCGCGACGGCACCGGGTACGCCCTGGGCCCGTCGTTACCCGTCGGGTCCGGCGGAGGCGCTAACGAACGCTCGCTCCGTTTCGAGATAGCGGTCGGGGCCGTCCTTGCGCAGAACACGGCCTGGGCCGGAGCCGAGCGGGCCGTAGCCACCTTGGTAGCCCGCTCGTCTGCCGCGGGGCTGCCCCTCTCACCACAGCTGCTCCGCTCTTTGGCGGGTGGCGAGCTCGAGGACATGCTGAGGCCGGCTGGCACCTTCAGGATAAAGGCCGGGTACCTGAGGAGCCTAGCCTCGGCCTGGTCGGAGCTCGACGAAGGCGTACCGACCCGCGACGGCCTTCTGGCCCTACCCGGCATCGGCTTCGAGACCGCCGACTGCGTCCTGCTCTACGCCTACGGCGTTCCGGCATTCGTCGCCGACGCCTACGCGCGCAGGCTGCTGTCAAGGCTCGGCTACGCACTAGATAGCAGCTCGTACGAAGGCGCGAGGCATTACGCCGAGGAGCGTCTGCCGCACGAGGCGCCCTTCCTCGCCGAGGCTCACGCGCTCATAGTCGAGCACTGCAAGCTCCGTTGCCGCTCGCGCCCCCTGTGCGACGGTTGCCCGCTCGCGACCGTCTGCGATCACTGCCGATAAGGAGAACGAAGAGAACTCGAGAGGCAGCGGTAGAAGCGTCGTGGTATAACGATGAAGAAGACCCAGAAGCTTGGAGCGACGTATTGCGGCGCGCTAT